>PLSB01000038.1 GCA_003165005.1 Acidobacteriaceae bacterium
TATTTATGCAGGAGTCAATAGGTGTGAAGTTTCAACAGGTTGTCCATTCGATCTGGACGAGAGAAGCTGGTTGTGACAAGCGATCAGTTTTTCAGGAGAGATCGAATGGACTATCACAAGAATGCCCGATTGACGATTTACAGTCGAGAGCAAATGGCCAAAATGGTCATCGAGCGGGGCAGCACGTTGAAGGCGGCTGCAGCCGCCTTCAACGTGAGCGCCAAGACCGCGGCCAAGTGGACGCGCCGCTTGAAACAACCAGGGCCGGCCGGGCTCAAGGACCTCAGTTCGAGGCCGCATCGCTTGCCCCGGCAAACCTCCTCTTTTTTATTAGAAAGGGTTTTGGCTCTTCGCCGGCTGCGCTGCAACGGCTGGCGCATTGCCCACGAGTTCAAGCTCAGTCGCGCCACGGTCAGCCGCATCCTGCGCCGCGCCGGAATGAATCGCCTGCGCTCGCTCGACCCGCCCCCGCCCGTGATTCGCTACGAGCACCGGCGCCCCGGCGATCTGATTCACTTCGATATCAAGCGCCTGGCGCGGTTCCAGCGGCCGGGCCACGCCGTCACTGGAAACCCCCAGGACCATGTTCGCGGCCTCGGATGGGAGTATCTGCACATCGCCATCGACGACCACTCGCGCATCGCCTTCGCCGCCATCCTGCCCGACCAAAGCCACCACTCCGCCATGCGTTTCTTCCTCATGGCCAGGGCCTTTTATGCGCGCTTCGGCATCTCAATCCGACGCGTGTTGACCGACAACGGATCCTGCTACAAGCACTGGCTGTTTCGCCGGCTGCTGCGTCGTCAGTATGTCAAACACCGCTTCACAAGGCCCTACACGCCGCGCACCAACGGCAAGGCCGAGCGCTTCATCCAGACCGCTCTGCGCGAGTGGGCCTACGCCCGCTCCTACCAACACTCTGCTGAACGAGAACAGCTACTCGACCCATGGCTGCATGACTACAACTTCCACCGCCCTCATGCTAGCCTTAACCTCAACACTCCGGCTTCCCGTTCAGCCTTGAACAGGAACAACCTCTTGAGCCTCCACAATTAGGGCAGATTTCCAAATGGTGTAGAGTGAGAATTCATCCCTCAGGGGCTAAAGCCCCGGGGATTTTGCGGCACCTACGGCACGGCTGAAGCCGTGCCCTTTCAAATCCCGCTCTACACCGACTGGAGATTTTCTCTAATCCGGCCCAAAAGAAAAGCCGCGCCGCGGCCGGCGCGGCAAGTAGGGAACTTTGCCCATCAATCGATCGGCCACGACACATTTTCGGATCGGGCCGGGATGCGCCCCGCACGTCTCCGCAATTCCCCGCTCACCGCCCCACGGCGGTATCATCTTCACGCACTCTTCTTGAGCCTCAGGCCACGGTCCAACTTCGAGGAATGCGCATGAATGGCGTTTTGAAACTTGCTGCTTTGGCTTGGCTTTTACCCGCCGCGGCCGTCGCGCTTGGCGCCGAGCAGGATTACTTCAGCAACTGGCCCGCGGGCCGTTCTCCGCAGGAGATCGGCAAGGCGCTGGCCGAGCATTTCGTCACCAGCCCGCATCAGCACACTCCCGGCACCATCCATTACAGCGAAGCCGGAACCTGGTACGGCGCGCTCACGTTCGCCCAGCTTACGCACGATACCGATTTGCGCGACCGGCTCATCAAGAGATTCGAACCCCTGCTGCCCGGCGGCGCCGAAGAGGCGCTAGTCCCCAGGCGCGATCACGTCGACGACGCCATTTTCGGCATCGTTCCCGTGGAAATCGCTATCCAGACCAGGGACAAAAAGTATCTCGACTACGGACTCTCGTTCGCCGATCGGCAATGGCAGAATCCGCAGCCCGACGGCCTCTCGCACGAGACCCGCTACTGGATCGACGACATGTATATGCTCACCATCCTCGAACTCCAGGCGTACCGCGCCACTGGCGACAGGAAATACCTCGACCGCGGCGCCAACGAGATGGTGGCTTATCTCGACAAACTGCAACAGCCCAACGGCCTCTTCTACCACGCGCCCGACGTACCCTTTTTCTGGGGCCGCGGCGACGGCTGGGTAGCCGCCGGCATGGCGGAGATTCTGCGCGACCTTCCCGCCAGCCATCCGCAACAAGCGCGCATTATGACCGCCTACAAGCTGATGATGGCCGCTCTCGTCAGGTACCAGAACCCGGACGGCATGTGGCGTCAGTTGATCGATCGCGACGATGCGTGGGAAGAGTCGTCGGCTTCCGGAATGTTCACCTTCGCGCTCATCACCGGCGTCAAAAGCGGCTGGCTCGACGCGGCCACCTACGGCCCCGCCGCGCGCAAGGCCTGGATCGCCGTCACCGGTTTCATCGACCAGAACAACGATGTGACCGAGGTCTGCGAGGGTACCGGCAAGTTCAACAGTCTCGACTATTACCTCGCACGCAAGCGGCGCACCGGCGACTTCCATGGCCAGGAGCCGATTCTGTGGGCGGCCTCGGCGCTGCTCAGATAGGTGGGTAGCCCAAAGCCGGCAGTCAGATCATTGGGCGGCCCAGGACTCGACTCTGAGACCTGGGAAATAAGCAGAGCGCCACCCTTCAGTCAACGATCCTTGCAGTGCCCATCACTGGCCGCTGTCCTCAAAGATCTCCTCAATCCGCAACTCGAACAATCGCGCCAGCTTGAACGCCAGCGGCAAGCTGGGATCGAACTTCCCGGTCTCAATCGCGTTCACGCTTTGCCGCGAAACCTCCAGCTGCTCCGCCAGGTCGGCCTGCGACCAGTCCCGCTCCGCGCGCAGCACCTTCAGCCGGTTCTTCATCGATACCTCCGATACACCACCGGCACGGAGATGCCCACGAACAGCCAGAAGATCGGGAAGATCCACATCGTTTGCAGGTGCGGTAGGTGCGCGAACGCCTCCAGATAGCCCCAGGCGGTGGTCGTCGCCAGAGTCCCTCCGATGCCGCCGAGCATGCACTGCACGAGCAGATTGCGCTGGAACTCGTCCTTTTCGACGGCCAGGTACCGGCCCGTCTCGAACAGCATCCACAGAATCGGCAGCGCGGGCAGCACTGCCACCGGATAAGCCAGTAAGCCCTTCAAATGCAATAGGCTAAACGCCGCGGCAGCAGCCACTGCGAGCACGGCAACCAACCCAGCACTCATCCAGCACGAACGTGCAAACCGGCGCACGGCCGGACTCTTGGTCGAACAGAGCATAATAAGTCTCCTTTACTAAATGACAAGGAAACATTACATCATTCGGCAAGATATGTCAAGTGTCATTGACAATATTTCAATTTTTGTTGATTTTGAGCTCCGGGGCTCTGCTGATTCGCCGCCTCGCTGCCTCTTCAATGCCTCACCCAGCCATGCATTCCCGCTGCAAAGCTGCGGCGGTCGAGCCGCGGCAGCGCCCGCGTTACCTTGTCGGGAGCGAGCGGGTAATGCCGCGCCGCAATCAGCGCCTCCGCCACCGACCACAGGTCCTCCTCGGCCGTCATCCAGCGGCAACGGTCTAATCGCGACAAATCCACCGGCCGCGAGTAGGCGCGCAACGTGTACTCGCCGCGCAGGTTGTAGTAGTGCGCAAAGTAGCTGAGGGCAAGCTCGCGCAGGCTGCGGTAAACCGGCGGGCGAAAGCGCAGCCCCGCGAAGTTCGACTTGGCAATGCCGCCCCACAATCCGCGTGCGCGGAAGAGCGCCACCACATGGTCGTCGTCGTGCACCGATTCGAGGTCCATCAACAGCGGCGGATGCCCATGGACGCGCAACGCCGCGGCCGCCACCAGCGCGCCTTCCAGGCAGTGCCCCTTGCGCTCGCGCAACACGCGACTGGGCGACCAGGCCGTATCGGCGTACTGGTATGCGAGCGCGTCGATGAACCTCTGGATGCGCTCCGGCGTCTTGAGCGCGCGCAAGGTGCGCAGATCCGCCGCCGATAGCCCGAAGCTCTCGTCCCTCCGCCGCCGCATTCCGCCCACCTTGCCCCACTTTTTGGGATCCGCCCTCGCAACTCCGCCAAAGAATTGCCCAAAACATCCCGAGTGCATTCTAAAGCCCGCGCCGGGTCGTTGTTTCTCTCGTCACAACCGGCCGTTTCGATTGCTGCGGATCTTACGCCCGCGGCTGACACCTGACACCTGCCCCCAGCGTCTGCTTTCCTGCTAGTCTCGTACCGTGGGCTTCAACGACTTCTTGGGCAACGCGGCCACCGTCACGCGCCTGCGCGAGAGCGTGCGCGCGGGCCGCTTTCCGCACTCCATGATCCTGGCCGGGCCGCGCGGCGCGGGCAAGTACACGCTCGCTCTCATGCTGGCCCAGGCCGTGAACTGCCTCAATCCCACCCAGAGCGACGGCCTGCCGGATTTTTGCGGCGTCTGCCGCAACTGCGCGCGCATTGCCGAGTCCGCCAACCTCGACGCGCTTGTCGCGGAAGCCGTTGCCGCGCGCGAAGACCTGCGCGAGACCGACAAGCGCGAGACGCGCATCTTCGTCGAGACCCATCCCGACGTGCTCGTCGTTCCGCCCGATCCGCCGCAGCTCCTCATCAAGCTCGGCCAGGTGCGCCAGGCCATTCACGTGGCTTACTACCGGCCTCCCGTCGAAGCCAAACGCGCGTTTACCATCTTCACGTCATCGGCATTTATGAAAGAAGCCGCCAACAGCCTGCTCAAGCTGCTCGAAGAGCCGCCCGAGCACACCTCGCTCATCCTGCTCACCGAGAATCCGCAGGAGTTGCTGCCGACCATCCGTTCGCGCGCCGTCATCCACCGCTTGGGCGCACTGCCGATTGCCGAACTCGAAGCTCTCCTGGCCCAGCGCCGCCCGGAACTCAGGCCGCAGCAGCGGGCGCTGGCCGCGCGCCTGGCTCAGGGCGCCGTGGGCCGCGCGCTCTCCATCGACCTGGACGCCTACATCGCCAGCCGCGCCGATGCGCTGGTGATTTTGCGGACTGCACTGCGTGAACCAGACTACTCCGAGCTCTTCCACGCCACGGAAGGCTACCGCGCCGGCGCCGACGGGCAGGAGAAGACCGTCAATCTGCTGCGCGCACTCGGCAGTCTCGTCGAGGACCTGCTGCTCATCGTGGCCAGCACGCCCCAGCTCATCCGCAATCTCGATCTTGCCGCCGAGCTCGAACGTCTGGCTGAAGGCCTCACCGTGGATTGGATTGATGGCGCCGCACGCGCCCTCGCACAGGTGGAGCAAGGCATGCGCCGCAACCTGCTGCGCTCACTCTCGCTCGACGCCATGGCGGTAGGACTTGAAGGCAGGGACTAGGGGCCAGGGACTAGTACTGCAGTTGTACTTCGCTGGGATGCCGAATAAGGGCCCGGGCCTAAAGGCCCCTTTTCTGCGGCTTTTTCAGGGGCCTGAAGGCCCCTGCTCCCTCCGCAAAAACCTATCTGCAACCGTAATACTATTGAATGCTGTATAAATAA
>PLSB01000052.1 GCA_003165005.1 Acidobacteriaceae bacterium
CAGGGGATGGTGGCCGACATTCTCGACCGCTTCCAGATCGTCGCCAAGAAGGATCTCTTTCCTTCGCAGCTCTCCGGCGGGCAGCAGCAACTGGTGGGCATTGCGCGCGCCGTGGTGCATGCACCCGCATTGCTTCTGGCCGACGAGCCCACCGGCAACCTGCACTCCACGCAAGGCCGCGAAATCATGCAGCTCTTCCGCGAGCTCAACCAGCAGGGAACGACCATCGTGCAGGTGACGCACTCAGAAGAAAATGCGCGTTTCGGCAAGCGCATTGTCGAGCTGCGTGATGGCTGGCTCACGCGCGACGAAGCCTTGCTAACAGCCGCAACGGAGGCCAAGTGAGCGATCGTCCTACGCAGTCCTCCAGAGAGACACGCATGAATTCCCGCTCCTCCAAATCGGTTGTTTTCCGTCTTCAAGCCATCGCCGCGATTCTGCTCCTCGAAGCGAATTTGGCTTTCGCAGTCCAGGCTCCGCAATCACAGACCGCGCCGGCAAACTCACCAGCAGCACAACCGGCTCCGGAGGCACCGGCGCCGGCGGCGAATGGCGCAGCAATACCGCCGCCAACACTGGCCGAGCAGAACGAGCAGACGCGGCTCGCGGCGATCGCGCCGCAGCGTTCCTTTCACGTGGACCTTCCGCACTCGCACAATCCGCTGGCGCCCTACAGGCCCAGCGAAGCGCCTCCGCTGGATCTCGCAAACTCGCCGCGCCTTGAGAACCTGATCCGCGACGGGAAGCTGTACGTTTCGCTGCACGATGTGATCGCCCTCGCCATTGAAAACAACCTCGATCTCGCCTACTTCCGCTATAACTTCCCCATTGCACAAACCGACTACGCGCGTACCAGGGCCGGCGGCAGCGTGAATGGCGTCAACACCGCAATCGCGCAGTCGTCCACTGAAGGCGGCTTCTCCGGCGGGAGTTCCGGCTCCGGGAGCGCCAGCTCGGGGTCGAATGCTGCCGGCGCGGGCGGCATCGTCACCTCGACGCTCGGCGCCGGCACTGCCATCGCTTCCTTCGATCCCTACCTGAACTTCAAGGGCTTCACGGATCACTACGTCGCCCAGCAGGGCAACGCCTTTTCGAATGGCGTCCTCACGTTTAAACAGAACACTATCGAAGCTTTGGCGAATTATACCCAGAACTTTCCCTTGGGAACCGGTTTGGCCGTCAACTACGAGGGGCAGCGCTACGCCAATAACAGCCCCTACGAAGCCATCAATCCTTCGCTCTACTCGAACTTTCAGGTGATCCTCACGCAGCAGCTCCTCGCCGGTTTCGGTATCTCCGCCAACGAACGCTACATGCACATCGCGAAGAAGAATCTCCAGATCACCGACCTGGCCTTTCGCGCCCAGGTGATTGCGACCGTCACGCAGGTCGAGAACATCTATTGGGATCTTGTGAACGCCTATCAGGACGAACAGGTCAAGGAGCGCTCGCTCTCTTTTGCCCAGCGCACGCTTCAGGACGACCGAAAGCAGCTCGAATTGCAGGCCATTCCGGCGATGCTGGTCGACAAGGACGAGTCGGACGTGGCCACCAGCGAAGGCGACCTTACGGTTTCGCGCGCCAATCTGCGCTTGAACGAGCTCCTGCTCAAAAACGCCATCACCAAGACCGACGATGCAGCTATCGACGAGATGCCGGTCATCCCCCTGGATCGCGCCGGACTGCCCGATCCCAACGCGTCGAAATCAATTGACGAGCTCATCGCCGAAGCCGAAAAGAACCGCCCCGATGTCACTCAGGACCAACTCGCCATGCAGGTGGCGGAGATGAGTCTCAAATCGATCCGGAGCGAGCTGTTGCCCACGTTGAACGTCTATGGCTACTATGCCGGAGCGGGCATTGCGGGACCGAAAAACCCGAACTGCAACCTGTCCCCTTCTGCTGAGTGCTCTTCCGATCTCCCCATAGGATTCGGAGGCATGCTCCAGAACACCTTCAACTATTCGTCGCCGGATTATCAGTTCGGAATGAATCTGTCGATCAATCTTCGCAATCGCGTCGCCAAGGCCGATCAGTTTCGCGCCGCGCTGGAATTCAGGCAACGCCAGATCACCTTCGAAGAACAGAAGAAGAGCATCCGTTTCGACGTGCGCAACTCGCTGTTCGCGTTGCAGCAGGCGCAGGCACGCGTCGATGCCGCCACCAAGGCTCGCAACCTGGCGCAGCATACCTTCGACGTCACCGAGCAGGAGCGGCAACTCGGAGCCAAGTCCAGCAGCGATGCGCTGGCCGCCGAGCACGACCTCTCCCTTGCCGAATCCCTTCTTGTAGCCACGCAGACCGCGTTTGAAAAGGCAAAAGTTGACATCGACCGGGCCACCGGCGAGACACTCGAACAAACCGGGGTCTCGATCGACGATGCGAGAATGGGAGTCGTATCGCATGGACCGTAGATTCTGTGTTGTAAGTTTGCTTTGAAAGGGCACGGCTTTAGCCGTGCCGTACATGTCGCAGAATGCCACCGGGGCCTTGTTCAGAACAGCATAAGTAATGTCCTGGGAGCCGCGCCGTAGGCGCAGAGTTTGTTAGCCCCGCGCTTTAGCGTGGGGAAAGGGGGTTCAACAAATGCACTCCGAAGTCCCGTAGGGACGGCGCAAGGACATTTCCTATGCAGGGTCCAATAGCCCATGAGGAATGAATTCTCCGGAACGTTGACTTCTGCCACAGGCCGTTATGGCCTTAAGATCCAACGGCGAACCTTCATTGCCGAGCTCGAAACCGGGAGGCACACCATCTCCAGTAAGCAAGACAAAATTCGGGTCCTGGTTGCCGACGACCAGCCGCACGTACTCGAAGCGGTGGAGCTGCTGCTCAAGCCGCAGGGGATCGATATCGATTGCGCGCGCTCGCCGCGGCTGTTCTTGGAGGCGCTGGGCGAGCGCGACTACGACGTCGTGCTGATCGACCTGAACTACACGCGCGACACGACCTCCGGCCAGGAAGGCCTGGATCTGCTCGCCCAGATCCAGGAACTCGACGCGCGGCTTCCGGTGATTGTGATGACTGCGTGGGGCAACATCGACCTGGCCGTCGCGAGCATCAAGCGCGGCGCGCGCGATTTCATCCAGAAGCCGTGGGAGAATGAGCGGCTGCTCTCCCTCATCCGCGTGCACGCCGAGCTGCATCAGGCGCTGCGCCGCGCCCGCCAGTTGGAACTCGAAAACCGCCTGCTCCGCGCCGAAGGCATGCCGGAGTTTGTGGCATCCGCTCCTTCGATGCAACCGGTCCTCGACCTGATCGCGCGGGTTGGTCCCTCCGAGGCCAACGTGCTCATCACCGGAGAGCACGGCACGGGCAAGGAGATCGTCGCGCGCCTGCTTCACGCCGCCTCGCCGCGTGCCCGCATGTCTCTGGTCGCGGTCAACGCCGGCGGGATGCCCGAAGGGACCTTCGAAAGCGAGTTCTTCGGCCACGTCAAGGGCGCATTCACCGATGCGCGCACCGACCGCGTAGGCCGTTTCGAGCTGGCCAACGGCGGCACGCTCTTTCTCGACGAGATTGCCAACGTGCCGATGCGCCAGCAGGCCAAGCTGCTGCGCGTGCTGGAGAAAGGCGAATTGGAGCGCGTGGGATCGTCGCAAACGCGGCGCGTCGACGTGCGCCTTCTTTGCGCCACCAACGCGCAGTTGCACGAGGAAGCCAAGGCAGGCAACTTCCGCGAAGACCTGCTCTTCCGCATCAACACCGTGGAGATTCATTTGCCGCCGCTGCGCGACCGGCGCGAAGATATCCCGCTGCTCGCCCAGCATTTTCTCTCCCGGCTGCGCATGCGTTATCGCAAACAGGTGAATGGCATTTCGGCGGCCGCCATGCAGCTCATGATGCAGTATGCCTGGCCGGGCAACGTGCGCGAGCTGGAACACACCATCGAGCGCGCCCTGCTGCTTTCGAGTGGCGAGGAGATTGAGCCGGCCAATCTCTCCATCGGTACCGCGCGCCCGGCTGCGCTGTCGCTTGAGAACATGAGCATCGACGAAATGGAGGCCATGCTCATCCGCAAAGTGCTGCGGCGCTGCGACGGCAACATCTCGCAGGCCTCCGAATCCCTGGGGTTGAGCCGCGCGGCGCTCTACCGCCGCATGGAAAAATATGGCCTATGAAACCAGAGCGCGCCGGCATACGCGCCAGGCTGTCCGCCGGGCATGGCTTTATTCCCTGCTGCTGTCGCTGCCTGCGCTCCTCTTTCTTGGCATCTTCTTCTATCAGCGCCAGCTCGATCTGGCGCCGGCACTGCTCATCGGCGTCTGCCTGCTTCTTTACCTCGCCTTTATCGCTTCTTCCCTTGTAGACAGCTTTGTTCGTCCCCTGCAAACGCTCTCCAACGTGGTTTTGTCGCTACGCGAAGGCGACTACTCCTTTCGCGCGCGCGGCGCCGCATCCGGCGACGCCTTGGGCGAACTCGCCGCTGAAGTCAACGCGCTTGCCGATCTGTTGCAAAAGCAGCGCGTGCGCTCGCTTGAGGCTACCGCGCTGCTGGCACGCGTCCTGGAAGTGATGCACGCGCCGCTCTTCGCTTTCGATCGCGAAAACCGCCTGCAACTCGTCAACAACGCTGGCCTCAAACTCCTCGATCGCTCCTCCTCGCGATCGATCGGTCACGCCGCGGGCGATCTCGGCCTCGATAACCTGCTGGCCGCGCCGGATCAGTCCATTCGTTCCTTCGGCGCCTCACCCGCGCGCTGGCTCCTGCGCAAAGCCGTCTTCCGGCAGGATGGAGCGCCCCACACTCTGCTGGTGCTGGCCGATGTCAGCGTTCCCCTTCAGGAAGAGGAACAGGCCGCCTGGAAGCGCCTGATTCGCGTGCTGGGACACGAGCTTTCGAATTCGCTTGCGCCCATCAAGTCCATCGCCGGCAGCCTGCTGGCGCGAGTCGACAACCTGAGCGGCGACGCAGGCGACATCAACGACTTTCGCCGCGGTCTCGGCGTGGTGGAGAGCCGCGCCGACGCGCTCCATCGCTTCGTCCAATCCTACCGGCAGTTGGCCCAGTTGCCCCCGCCGCGCCTCAAGCCCGTCGCGCTTGCGATTTTGATGGAACGTGTCACGCTACTTGACCAGCGCCTTCCTGTTCAGCTCGACCCAGGCCCGGCAGTCACTCTCGATGCCGATCCGGACCAACTGGAGCAGATGCTGATCAATCTGCTGGCCAATGCGGTTGACGCTTCATTAGCCAACGGCAGCCAACCTGTGCGAGTGGGTTGGGCTCCGGCAGATGCGGGGGTTCAGATCGTCATCGAAGACCGCGGCCTGGGCATCGCCAACCCAGAAAATCTTTTTGTCCCGTTCTATACCACCAAGTCTGCCGGCAGCGGCATTGGCCTCGTCCTGGCCCAGCAGATTGCACGCGCGCACGGCGGCGAGATCTCGCTCGTCAATCGCGAAGATGGCGATGGCGCCCGCGCCATCGTCCGGCTGCCTCTAACCTTTACTTCTCAAATGCGGCAAGAACCTGTAGCGCCGGTCTCCTGACCGGCTGTAGCGGGGGTCTCCAGACCCCCGCAGGGGCGGGCGTCCCGGTCCCTTGGGAGGCAAACGCAGCACGAAAAAGGGTGCCCCACGTCCCTCGCATTTGGGGACGTGGGATCGCGCGAGCCCAACCTCACCGCTCTCCAGCCAGCACGAACAATGGACGCCTTTCACTTCCGGCGCCTACTCCACCGTCACGCTCTTGGCCAGATTCCGCGGCTGGTCCACGTCGCATCCCCGGCGCACGGCAATGTAATACGCCAGCAACTGCAGCGGGACGATCTCAATGAGCGGCGAGAGCAGCTCCGGCGCCGGCGGAATATAAATCACGTGCTCCACGAGGCCGCGGATGATCTCGTCGCCCTCGGTTGCCACCGCAAGCACGCGCCCGCTCCGCGCCGTCACCTCCTGAATATTCGAGAGTGTCTTCTCGTAGCGCAGCTTCGACGCCGGATCCGATGCGTCGCGCGTGGCCAGAACCACCACCGGCAGCGTCTCGTCTATCAGCGCGTTGGGGCCGTGCTTCATCTCGCCGGCCGGGTAGCCTTCGGCGTGGATGTAGGAAATTTCCTTGAGCTTCAACGCGCCCTCGAGCGCGATGGGGAAATGAATGCCGCGCCCCAGGTAGAGAAAATCCCGCGCCGTGGAAAACTCTTTGGCCAAACTCTCGCACTGCGCCGTGCGGCCGCGCAGCACCTCTTCGATCTTCACGGGAATGCGTGTCAGCTCGCCGATCAGGGCGATCGATTGCGCCGTATCCAGCTTGCCGCGCAACTGGCCGAGCTTCATCGCCAGCAGAAACAGGGCGGTCAGTTGCGCCGTAAACGCCTTGGTCGAGGCCACGCCGATCTCCGGCCCGGCGTGCGTATAAATGGAGCCGTGCGCCTCGCGCGCCACCATGGCGCCCACCACATTGCAGATGGCCACGGTCTTCGAGCCCATCGCCTTCATCTCGCGTTGCGCCGCGAGGGTATCGGCCGTCTCGCCGCTTTGCGTAATCAGCAGTCCCAGCGCCTCGGGCCCGCCGATGGGGTCGCGGTACCGGTATTCGCTTGCGTAGTCCACGTCCACCGGCAGGCGCGCCAGCCGCTCGATCATGTACTTGCCGGTGAGCGCCGCATGCCAACTGGTGCCGCAGGCCGCAATGTTGATGCTCTGCGCGCGGGCGAGCTCCGCGTCGGGAATCTCCATCTCGGCCAGGAAGACCGAGCCCGAGTCCAGGCTCACGCGCCCCATTGTGGTGTCGGCAATCGCCCGCGGCTGCTCCCAGATCTCCTTCAGCATGAAATGCTTGTAGCCGCCCTTTTCCGCCTGGATGGGGTCCCATTGCACGCGCGTCAGTTCGCGCTTCACGGGCTGGCCGTCAAAATCGGTCAGCGTAACGCCCTTGAGCGTCAGGATCGCCATGTCGCCGTCGGCCAGAAAATAGATGTTGCGCGTGTGATGCAGAATTCCCGGTACATCGCTCGCCACAAAGGCCTCGCCCTCGCCTACGCCGATGACCACGGGCGGGCCTAGCCGCGCCGCAACAATCTTGTCGGGCTCGGCGGCGCTCAACACGCCCAGAGCAAATGCGCCGGTCAGCAGCTTTACCGCCTGCCGCACCGCGTCTTCGAGAGCGATCGGCTTGCCCGCGGCCTCGGCCTCCTTCTGCACCTGCTCGATGAGGTGGGCAATGATCTCGGTATCCGTCTCGGTGACAAATTTGTGGCCCTGCGCGGTGAGCTCGCGTTTCAGCTCCAGGTAGTTTTCCACGATGCCGTTGTGCACCACCACGATGCGGCCCGTGCAGTCGCGGTGGGGATGCGCATTCTCTTCCGTGGGCCGGCCGTGCGTGGCCCAGCGCGTGTGCCCGATGCCGAAGGTCCCCTCCGGCGGATGCTCGCGCAGCACGGCTTCGAGATTCCCCAGCTTGCCCGGCGCGCGCCAAACTTCCAGCCGGTCGCTTCCCGGCTTGCCCACGGCGATGCCCGCAGAGTCGTAACCTCTGTATTCGAGCCGCCTCAGCCCCTCAATAATGACGGGAACAACCTTTTTTGGTCCGACGTAACCGACGATTCCGCACATACTTGGATTCTAATGCGACGCGAGCCGAACCGGGGACGAGATTGTAGCTGGCGCTCCGCTGCCGGCGCCGAAAACGCAACGGGATCAGTCAAGCCCGGCTCCGGGTTCGACAAATGCGAGCGCTCACGCCCCTTCCAGCTCGTTGCATGGGTCCGGGATGAGCCCTTAAGGCCCGCACCCGGAAGGCGCGGTTCCATTTCGGGAATCGGCGGGATATCGAAGCCCTCTGGGAGCCCTCGGCCGACCCCCGTCCAGCGGCTTCAACGCTGTCGTCCGTCTGCCCAAGTAATCAATTGCGCAATGTTTTTTCTAAGAGATACATTACGATTGCGGCCCAGGTTCTGCACCCGGCCCTGCGGCAGAGATCCTGCCGGTGTGCTCCGAAGAGGCCCGGGCAGGTCATGCGGCGCCCCTGCTTGTGGGATGCGGAGGTTCCCAATTTGGGGTATCCAAGCCGGTTCCCTGCCATAGGGAGGGCTCAGAAGCCGCTCTATCGACCCATTCGGGTCATAACTTCAATGCCATTCTCCACAAAAGTACTACTTCCGTCGTCATTCTGTGTCATTTCGGTAAATTTCCCCGAAGGGTAGAATCGTCTCCAGTTGAGACACAGATCCACGACCGGCGAGTTGCGCCCAAGTAAGGACCTCAACTGAGGAAAAGCCAAAGCCAAGGGATGGAAGACCGATTCCGAACGCCAGACCATTATGGCGATCCAATGGAAAAACGGCCCGAACCCTTGAACTTGCAAATCCGTATTCCCAGAACGGAGAAGGATATGGCGACAACACCCGGCGAGTATGACGTCGCGTCGCAACACCGCAACGACGAGTTGAACAACCCTGTCGGCGCATTCGGGCTGAAGATTGTTCTGATCTGCCCCAATGATCACTATTGCACCGAAATGGCGAATTGCCTGTATGACGCGCAATGCGGCGAGGTGCGATCCCAGACTTATTATCCATCGCTTCCGGTCGGTCACGACGACGTGCTTGGCGGCGAGTGCGACGTAGCGATTGTCGAGCTGGACAGCGATCCGGATCAAGCCTTGGGCCTGGTGAAGCGGATTGGCAACGCCTCCACGGCCAGGGTCATGGTCTGCTCCGCCAATCCGGCGCCGGATCTGTTGATGCGCTGCATGCGTGCGGGCGCCCGCGAGTTTCTCAATCTGCCCGTCGACCGGGAACAGATTGTGGCCGCGATGGTCCGCGCTGCGGCCAAGCGGCAGCCCTTGCAGCCGGAGAAGCGCGCTATGGGCAAGCTGATGGCGTTCATGGGCACCAAAGGCGGCGCCGGCGTTACCACGGTTGCAACCAACTTCGCAATCGCGCTGGCTGAGCACACCGGCGCCAAGACCCTGTTCATGGACCTGGACCTGCCGCTGGGCGATGCCGCGCTGAACCTCGGCATGACCACGGAGTTCTCCACCGTTGACGCGCTGGAGCGGATCGATCGCCTCGACGCCAATATGCTTTCGCGATTGACGGTCAGGGATCGCAGCGGCTTGCAGGTGCTTGCGGCTCCGGGCCATTACGTTTCATTGCAACCCTCCGACAGCGACATCAAGACCCTTCTGGAGCTGGTGACGCGCAGCTACGACTACGTGGTCGTCGACCTGGGTTCGCGCCTCGATCTGCGCGGCACTGGGGTGTTTCAGATTGCCAACCCGGTTTTTCTGGTCACAAGGGTCGACGTGGCCGATCTGCGCAACTGCAGCCGGCTCATCTCTCAGTATTTCGGCAGCGACTTCCACAACATCGAAGTGGTTCTGAGCCGCTATAAGCGCAGTATGCTGGCCATCGACGACAAGGAAATTGCCCGGATGCTTTCCGTGCCCGTGCGCTGGAAGATCCCTGCCGACGACGACGCAGTCAGTTCGATGCACTCCCAGGGCGTGCCTCTGATCCGCAGCAACAACCCCATCTCCAAGGCCATCCGCAAGATGGCCGAAGAGCTGGTCCCGCGAGCGGAGAAGGCCGCGGCGCCAGCCGCTGCTGCCGAGGAGGAGCCGGCCAGCCGCAAGGCAAAGTCCGGATCGAAGGGCAAAGTGAAGGGCGAGTCTGGCGGGCTGCTGAGCATCTTCTCGAATCGTGATGAAGAGGCAGAAGAGGCGGAGACGCCATCCGAATCCACTCCCGCGCCCGAGACCCGCGTGTACCGCGGGGTGGTTTATGTCAAGGGCGAGGACGGCAAATGGCACGCGCAGGATACAGGCAAGCGCGAGACGGCTCCAGCCGAGCCCGTGGTCGAAGCGCAAATTGCGTGGTCGGCGCCCCGGCCTGTCGATTATGGATCCGCTCTGGACGAGGGTCAGCTCAACGCCACGGCCAACGTCGAGGGTACGTTTGAGTACCGGCCCGCGGCGGGCGAGATTCTCTCCGCCGGCAAGCATACGCTGACCGTGCTCTTTACGCCCCAGCACGACCCCGACAATCCGATCGAGGCCGAAGTTCAGTTCACCGTCAATAAGCTGTCGCCCGTGGTCGAGTGGCAGCAACTGGAACCGATTTCCTATGGCACAGCGCTCGGCGAAGAACAACTGAACGCCCAGGCCAATATCGAAGGCAGGCTAGTTTACAACCCGCCGGCAGGGACCATCCTGCCCGAGGGCGTACACGCCCTCTCGGTGATCTTCATCCCCAACGATCCGGTGAACTACAACACTGCCGTCAACGTTGCCTCCCTCACGGTTTCGCGGATGATTCCGCGCATCGAGTGGCCGGATCCCGCGCCGATTTTCTACGGCGCGCGCCTGAGTGGAACGGAGTTGAACGCCAGGGCGCCGATTCCCGGTTCGTTCGTTTATGCCCCGAAGGAGGGAACGCTGCTCCCGGCTGGTGTGCACAAGGTGACCGCGACCTTCCTGCCCGAGCAGAGCGAATACTACAGCGAAACCAAAGCCACGGTGACACTCATTGTGGCCAGGGCCACGCCGGAGGCCCGTTGGCAGCAGCCTCCGGATATCGTCTACGGCACGCCGCTGGGCACCGAGCACTTCGCCGTCGAAGCGAGAGTTCCGGGCAGCATCGAGTTCAGCGCTGATGTCGGCGAAGTGCTTTGCGCCGGCCGGCACACGCTGATCGCTTACTTCACCCCGGAAGACGCGGTCAACTACTCGGAGACCGAGTTCGAGGCCACGCTCAACATCGCCAAGAACACACCCACCCTGACCTGGGATAAGGCCGCACAAATCGTTTACGGCACGCCGCTCGACAACAGTCAGCTCAATGCCGAGGCTTCGATTCCGGGTGCGATTGAGTACATGCCCGGGCCTGGCAAAGTGCTGCCCGCAGGCAGGCATACGATTGCAGCCCGCTTCACGCCGGCCGACGCGAAAAACTTCGAGATTGTCGAAGCCCGCCTGCCCCTTGCCGTGGAGAAAGCCACGCCGGCGGTCGAGTGGCCGGCGCAGATTTCGATGGTTTACGGCACGCCGCTCGGCGACCGCGTATTCCGCATCTCCACTACCGTCGAAGGCAGCCTTGCGCTGACGCCGGCCAAGGGCGAACTCCTTCCCGCTGGCTCGCATGTCGTGCATGCGGTCTTTGTGCCGGCGGACTCGGCCAACTATCTGTCGGCCGAAGCCGACGTGCGGGTTCAGGTTGCCAAGGCCTATCCCATCGTTACCTGGGAGCCGCCCAAGGCGATTCTCTATGGCGCGGAGCTGACAGCCGAGCAGTTGAACGCTCAAGCGAGCGTTGGTGGGCACTTTACCTACACGCCGGCGTTGGGCAAGAAGCTCGGAGCGGGCCAGCATGCCATCAGCGCCACCTTTGTTCCCGACGACGGGGCCAACTATCAAAGTGTTCAGGCCAACGTGCAGCTGACCGTGGAGAAAGCGGTACCTACCATCGAGTGGCCGGAACCCGAAGCCGTCACCTACGGCGAAGAGCTTGGCGAAAGGCAGTTACAGGCCCGAGCTTCTGTGCCCGGCTCGTTCGCCTTCACTCCGCCCGCCGGAGGGGTTCTGGAAGCTGGAATCAACCGGCTGACCGCGGTCTTTATCCCGCTCGATACGGCCAACTACGTCTCCACGCAGGCGGCGGTGAAACTCACGGTCAACAAGGCCATTCCCACGCTGGCCTGGTCCGATCCGGCGCCCATCGAATGGGGCACGCCGCTCAGTCCCGCCCAGTTGAATGCGAAGGCCAGCGTACCCGGCAGCTTCGTCTACACGCCGGCCGAAGACGAGCGGCTCAGAGCCGGCAACCACACCCTGTCGGTCACCTTCCTGCCCGAAGACTCCCGCAACTACGCGGCGGTGGAGACATCGACCTCGATTACCGTCCACCGCGCAACGCCCTCGATTACCTGGGATCCGGTTTCGCCGATCGTCTACGGAACCACGCTGGGGCCCGATCAACTGAACGCCGAAACCGACATTCCCGGCGTGTTCGTCTATCGTCCGGCAGTCGGCGCCGTGCTACCCGCCGGCACAACCCAACTCACCGCGACCTTCCTCCCCGAGGACGACGCCAACTACGCGGAAGCAGATGCCTCGGCGTCGCTGGTGGTGGAGAAGGCCATTCCCGCAATCGAGTGGCGTACGCCCCAGCCGATCGAGTATGGAGCGGCTATCGGTGTACAACAACTGAACGCTCGCGCATCCGTTCCGGGCTCGTTCACCTACATGCCGTCTTCCGGTTCCATGCTCTCGGCCGGAACCCACACGTCCACGGTCGTGTTTGCTCCGGAAGACACTGCAAATTATCTCTCGGCTGAGGCCGCGGTTACGCTGGTAGTCAAGAAGGCCACGCCCAAGATCGCCTGGCAGACCCCGGAACCGATCATCTCGGGCAATCCGTTGAGCGTTGCTCAGCTGAACGCCAAGGCGTCGGTACCGGGCAAGTTTGCCTACATCCCGCGGGTTGGCTCGGTTCTGCCCGCCGGCACGCACACCGTTGAGGCCACCTTCGTGCCGGCAGATTCCACCAACTACACGCCGGTGCAGATCTCCGTCGAGTTGGCTATCGTCGAAGTGAGAGAAGTGTCGATCGACTGGAAGACGCCGGCGCCGATCTACTACGGTACGCCGCTCGGAGCGAGTCAGTTGAACGCGCAGACCAGCGTTCCCGGAACCTTTGTCTACTCGCCTCCGGAGGGCACGCTGATTGCCGCCGGAACGCAAGCTCTGATGGTCACGTTCATTCCGGACGACGACGTGAAATACGCCGCCGCCCAGGCCTCGGTCACGCTGGTGGTTAAAGCCGGCGAGCAAGCCAGCAGCGCAAACCTTGCAAACAAATCTGTCGCCGCGCCCACCGGCGCATCCGGGAGTTTGACCGATCGCGATCCCGGCAAGCGGAAACCGGCACCCGCCAGCGAGCCGCAAGGCGCGAAACGGGAAACGCGTGTTTACAAAGGGGCAACCTACGTAAAGGAGGTTGATGGAAAATGGCACCTGGAGAAGTAAAAGTTAATGCATTTCCCGATACTCTGCCTGAGGACTTTGCCGAATGGGACGGCGGAGGAGCGCAACCGACGGTTGTGGCTCCGGTAAAACAAGCCTCCGTTACCAGTGCGCGCCCCGCGGAGACGCGGCCTCCCGCCACCGCGAGGGTCGTGGCGCCCGACCGCGAGATCGAACGCTCCATGCCGCAGCCGGTCGTCCGCGCTCCCAAGCCCGTGCCTCCTCCCGCGGCGAAGGCAGCGGTCGAGCAGACCTGGCAGCCGGCTCCTCGAGCCAGGCAACAGAGCGCGCCCGCGAAACCCGACTTCGCGCCGCCCAGCACGCAGCGCAACGCCGAAGCCAAGCTCGCCGAGGCCCTGTGGCCTGAAGCCGAGCAGAAGAAAAAGGCCAAGGCCGAGTCGGGCACGCGCGGCCATCGCACGGTGGCTGTCGCCGTCGGTGTGGTTGTGCTTTGCGCCGGGCTTGGCGCCGGCGGATACATGATGTACATTTTGCGGTCGCATGCGCAGCAGCATCCGCAGACGGCTACCGATACGAGCACAGCCAATGCTTCGCAGCCTGGGACGTCGCCCGACGCGAAACCCGATCCGCGGAACGCCACGGCCGGGACCGCAAATCCGCAGACGTCCGCCTCGGCGCAAAGGCCGGGTGCTCAAGGCTCGCCGTCGGATACGCAGCAATCGGATGCCGATACCACGGCGTCGCAAACTGCGCCGCAGCAGAATGCAGCTCCCAGCGCCGACATGTCGCAGTTCACCGCCGCGCCCAGCATCCCGCACAATTCGTCGGGGGCAAGCGCTCCGGAGCCAGCCAATCTCGATGCGTCTCACATGGGAGGCGGGAACTCCGGCGCCAATCCGATGTTTAATACCTCGAGCAAGGAGCATGTTCAGTTCGCGCCGTCGAAGCCCATCGAAGTCGCCTCAGGCGCATTGACGTCAACGCTCGTCAAGAAAACCATGCCGGAGTATCCGCAGATCGCGCGGAATATGCACGTGAGCGGAGTGGTCACCGTTGCCATCACCATTACGCCGCAGGGCACGGTCGCGGAGGCCCATGCCGTCTCCGGCCCCGTTCTGCTGCGCCCATCTGCAGTCGAAGCGGTGAAAAGCTGGCGCTTCAAGCCATACCTTGTCAACAATCGTCCGGTGGCGGTGCAAAGCAATGTCAATGTGGACTTCTCATTGCAATAGCGGCGTCGCGTAAGGCTTGCTTCAATCCTCAAACTCCGATGCCCATCCCGATGAACATGCCGGGATGGGCATCGTTTTTTGGATCTAGCCCCGCGACGCCATCTACCGGCTGCAGCGGTTCCAGAACTTTCGTGTTCCACCCTCGCGGCGCTTTTGTTTTCGCATCAATACTTCGGCAGCGTTGCGTCGACTTCGCTGGACCAGGCGAGAATGCCGCCCGCCACATTGACCACTTCGGAATACCCTGACTGCTTCAGGAACTCCGCGATGCGCTGGCTGCGCACGCCCCCCTTGCAATGCACAATGATCTCGCGGTCGCGATCGATCTCCCCGAGTCTCTGCGGAACTTCGTTTTGCGGGATCAGCTTGCCGCCTATGTTCGCAATCTGATACTCGAAGGGTTCGCGCACATCCAGAATGAACAGGTCTTCGCCTGCTTCGATGCGACGCTTCAATTCAGTCACGGTGATTTGCGGAATTCCATTCTTCACTGCGTTCTCCTCTTTCTTTGCCGGCGCCAGGCCGCAGAACTGCTGATAGTCGATCAATTGCGTCACGGTGGGATGAGCGCCGCACACCGGGCACTCGGGATTCTTGCGCAGCTTCAATTCGCGGAAGCGCATGTTGAGCGCGTCCACGAGCAGCAAGCGCCCGGCCAGCGTTGCGCCTTTGCCCAGAATCAGCTTGATGGTCTCGGTGGCCTGGATGACGCCGACCAGGCCGGGCAGAATTCCCAGCACTCCGCCCTCGGCGCAACTGGGAACCAGTCCGGGCGGCGGCGGCTCGGGATAGAGACAGCGGTAACACGGCCCATCCGCGGTGGCGAAGACGCTGGCCTGTCCTTCGAACCGGAAGATCGATCCGTACGCGTTCGGCTTGCCCAGCAGCACACAGGCGTCGTTGACTAGGTACCGCGTGGGGAAGTTGTCGGTACCGTCGGCGATCACGTCGTAGTCCTTCAGAATGTCGAGCGCATTGGCGCTCGAGAGCAAGGTGTCGTGCTTCACGACCTTGACCTCGGGGTTGAGCGCCTCGAGCTTTTCCGCGGCCGAGTCCAGCTTCTTGCGCCCGATGTCCGCCGTCGAGTGGATGATCTGCCGCTGCAGGTTGCTCTTATCCACCACGTCGAAATCCACCAGTCCCAGCGTGCCCACTCCGGCTGCGGCCAGGTAAAGCGAAAGCGGCGAGCCCAGTCCGCCGGCTCCTACGCACAGCACGCGCGCGGCTTTCAGCTTGCGCTGGCCCTCCTCGCCCACCTCGGGCAGGATCAGGTGGCGCGAGTAGCGCGCCAGTTCGTCCTTGGTCAGTTCGGGCAGTTCCACCGGTACGGTTGCAGTAGCCATGGTTTTTCACTCCCATTCACAATCAGAATTCATGCGCTGAATCTTTACCAACTCCGCGCCCTACCCTTTCGCCTTCTTTCTGGCGAAAGGGTGGGAAACCGCGTAAGCCAAAGGAACGAATTCATGCGGTCAGAGACTTGGCATCCCCCGGCGATCGAGGGCACAATCGAAAGCGTGTCGCCAGCCGAAACCGCCGTGGCATCTTTCTCCGGCAGGTAGCGAATATCCTCGTCGTTCAGATACACGTTCACAAACGCCCGCAGCTTGCCCTCCGCGGTGAACAGGTGCTTGCGCAGATCGGGAAACGTTTGGGTCAGTTCGTCAAGCGCGCCGCTCACGGTTCCAGCGTTCACATCCACCGCATCCTTGCCCGCGGCATAGGGCCGCAACGGCGTTGGGATATAAATCGTCATTCGATTTGGTTCCTCTCACGCTTTCTTGGATTCAGTTGGAGCCGTCAAGGACTCGCTTGCGGCCTCACTTGTCGCGAACACTTCGATCGTTTCCTGTTCATACCGCTTGTCTTCCTCGGTTGTGCCGGCCAGCAGAAACGAGTTGGTCACGGCCGCGCTGCCCTCGGCCACGGCGGTGATGACGTAGGAACAGCCCAGCCAGTGCGCCTCGGCAAAATCGGTTGCCGACCACTGCGCCGGATGATCGGGATGCGAGTGATAGAAGCCGGCGATGCTCAGTCCTCTGCTCCGCGCCTCGCGCTCGATCTTGACCAGCTCGCCCGGCGCAATCTGATAGCGGTTTTTTGGCGAATCGGTGCGCGTGTTGCCCGCTTTCACCGCGGCCTCGATGCGCCAGCCGTCCGCGGCCCCGCGTCCCAGCAGCGCCCCGCAGCACTCGTGAGGATAGGTCTCCTCGCCGTGCGCGCGAATCGCATCGTAAACCGGTTTCGCAATGCGCAGCACGCTCACGCTTCCTCCCAGAACCGCTCGCTCAAATACTTGTCCGCGGAATCGGGCAGCACCGTCACGATCACCGCGCGGCGGCCCGCCGCAAACTCTTCCCGCGCGATGCGCACGCTCGCCGCCACGGCCGCCGCGGCCGAAATGCCCGCCAGAAGACCCTCTTCGCGGGCCAACTGCTTGGCCATCGCGTAGGCTGCTTCTGTCTCCGATTCGAGATTGCGGTCGGCAAGAAGAGGATCGTAGATGGCCGGCACGATCGAGGTGGCCATGTGCTTGAGGCCTTCGAGGCCGTGAAAGGGAGAGTCCGGCTGCATGGCGATCGCCTGGATCTCCGGATTCAGTTCTTTGAGCCTTCGCGTTGTGCCGATAAACGTGCCGCTGGTTCCCAGCCCGGCCACGAAGTGCGTCACGCGCCCTTCGGTCTGCCGCCAGATCTCCGGCCCGGTGGTTTCATAGTGCGCGCGCCAGTTCGCCGGATTCGAATACTGATCGAGGTAAAAGAACCGCTCCGGATCGCCGGCGGCCAGCTCGCGCGCGCGCCGGATCGCCCCGTCCGAGCTCTCATCGGGCGGCGTCCACTCCACCTGCGCCCCGTATGCCTGCAAAATGCGCTTGCGCTCCGGCGATACATTCGACGGCATCGCCAGCAGCACCGGAAATCCCAGCGCCGCGCCCAGCATGGCCAGCGCGATTCCCGTGTTGCCGCTGGTGGCATCGAGCAGCGTCTTGCCAGCAGTGAGCCTGCCCTCTGCGATGACCTCGCGAACCATGGCTAATGCCGCGCGATCCTTCACGCTTCCGCCCGGATTGTGCCACTCCGCCTTGCCCAGCAGAGTGATTCCCGGCAGTTCGCGGACCAAGCGCTCCAGGCGAACCAGCGGCGTGTTGCCGATTCGGCTCTCCAGCCGGGAGCCCAGTTCGATTTCGCCCCGTTCAGTTCGCATGGGAAGTGTCAGCATGTCCTTTTCCGGGTTGATTTGATATTCAAAAAGCGATTGCGCCGGGAGCCAAACGATCGCGCGCAAAGCCGCGGCTACCGCAGGCTTGCAAGCTTGTCAGAATCTGTTCGAGAAGGAGACGGTTCAGAGGCAGTCTTCGATGCGCGCCTCAGCGCTCAACTCGCCAGGACAAGCCCGCGAGGAGCAACAACAACAGCATGTGCGTAATAGACACATCGCACATTGATTGTACGCGGAGCCTGAAGATTGGGTCAATGCGGCGATGCGAAGGATAGCGTCCCGATTTGCCTTGTTTTGAAAGGGCACGGCTTCAGCCGTGCCGAAAGATCGGCTGGGCTTCAGCCTCTGAGGGAACGCTCTTATCGAAATTGGGATACTACTAGCCGAAGAGAGCGCCTATCTGGCCGAGCTGGTGCGAATCGTCAGATCGATGCGATGGCGTTTCCGAAGGAAAGTACGCCGTCGATCAGCGCGTCGATCTCAGCGCGGCTGGTGCGATGGTTCACAATGGCTGCGCGAATCGCCACCTGCCCGTCGATTCTGGTTGTCGATGGGGCCACGATGCCCGACTCCTGCAGCGCCACCACAATCTGCTCGTTCACCGTGTCCGGCTCCTCCGCGCGATAGCGGAAGCAGACAATATTCAATGCCACGGGAGCCAGCAGTTCCAGGCGCGGCGTTTCGGCGATCCGGCCTTCGAGATACCGCGCCAGTTGGCAGTTATGCGCGATGGCTTTTCCCAGAGCCTCGCTTCCGTAGACCTTGAGCGTGAACCATACCTTCAGAGCGCGAAAGCCGCGCGACAGGTCCGGTCCGAAATCGCAGGGCCACTCGGAGCCGGCGGCTATTCCACGCTTGGCGCGCGCCAGATAGTCGGCCGGCAGGGCAAAGGCGCGTTGGTGCGCGGCGCTGTCGCGCACCAGAATCACGCCGGCGTCGTAGGGAACCTGTCCCCATTTGTGAAAGTCGAAGGCCAGCGAGTCGGCGCGCTCCATCCCATCGAGGAGGGGCGCAAGCTCAGGCGCCAATTTGGCAAGCGCGCCAAAGGCTCCGTCGACATGAAACCAGATTTTTTCCCGTTGGCAAAGATCGGCCAGGCCGGCCAGGTCGTCGACGGCGCCGGTATTCACAGTGCCCGCCGTGCCCACCACCAGAAACGGCGTCAGGCCTGCTTCCAGGTCTCTGCGGATCGCTTCCCCTAGGGCGCTCAGATCGATGCGGTGACGCTGATCTACAGGGATCAGCCGCATCGCATCGGAACCCAGCCCCGCAATTTCCATGGCCTTGCCGATGCAGCCATGCACCTCAGTCGACGCGTAGGCAGTCAGTGGCTTCGTCCCTGCCGCGGCTCTGTGGCCAACCGTCTGGTTGCCGAGCGCCGCCTCGCGCGCCACAACCACCGCAATCAGATTCGCCACGGAACTTCCGGTGACGAACAGCCCCGACGCTTCGCGCGGAAAACCCACGATCTCGCTCGCCCACCGCACCACCTCGCGCTCCACTTCGATGGGAATGTGATCGCGCCCTCCCAGGTTCGCGTTCAATCCCGCCGCAAGCATCTCGGCCAGCATCCCCACCGGCGTTCCGCCGCCATGCACCCAGCCCATAAACCCGGGATGGACATTGCCCACCGCGTAGGGCAGCACGAAACGCATGAACTCCTCGTGAACCTCGGCGAGCTCGCTCGGCGATCGCGGCACTCGGCTCTCGCGCCGCGCCCTCACCTCCTCCGGAATCGGCTGCCAGACCGGACGCTTGCGAATCTCCTCGGTGTAATCGAGCATGTCGTCCAGCATGCGGTGCGCCTGAGCGCGCAGCTGGGCCCAGTTCTCTGGATCGAGTGTTGTCTTCGGCCCGGCGAGAAGATCGGCTTCCGTGGGGAGCGGCGGGGAATCGTGTGATTGAGGCATCGATGTTCGCTCTGCGAGTGGACCCTTCGCTTTCTATCCTACCCCGGCAAACGCAGGGCCGCCGTGCGTGCGCTCGATCGCAAAAAAGATTCGAATTGTCACAGAATCGAAGGCGGACTCTTAGAAGCTATCAACAAAATCCGCTCCAATCCGAATCGGCATTTCAGAATTTTCACCCGGCCGCGGATCTCGTGCCGTAAGTTTCGTCAAAAAAGGAAAGGGCTCCCGTGTCCTGTAACTGAATTTCACAGCAATACCACTCCGCCACTCTGTCACAATCCGCGATTTCTCGCCCAGATTCTCCCCCTGGGGGCAACCTCCGGCCGATTTCTGTGTCTAACTTAATAACCGGAGAGCGATTTCCCGGATCTTCAGGGAGACTCTCACTTTTGAGGTTCATGCCATGACTTCACTCCTTTCAATGCCGCTCCTGCGGCGTGCCAGTGTCTTTACGGCTGCGGTTTTGCTGGTAGCCGGCGTAACTCAAGCGCAAACCACCACTTCCAACGACACTTCCAGCGCTTCCAGCTACTCCTCAAGCCAATCGGGTCTGACCCAGACGGAGTTGGCCGAATTCATCGCACCCGCGCTTCCGGCGCCGGGAGGTTCCGCTGCGGGCCAGTACGGAAGCGGCGGAAGCGGCGGCAGCAAGCGGGCATTCCTTCACAACTGGACATTTGAGGGCGGCGGCGGCTTCAACGCTCCCATCGGCAACGACACCGACCAAGCAGGCGTGGTCTCCTCAGGGCGTGTCCCGGTCATCACCTGGGGCGGCAACTTCACCGCCGGCGGAGGCCTGCGCTTCAACAACCGCTTCTCCGCGCTCGTCGAGTATCAATTCATGGACAACAAGTTGCCAGCGGCACTGATTACGGCCGTAAATAACGCGACGGACGAAACCGCCGGCATTACGGCGGGCAACACCTATATCAACTCCATCACCGGCTCTCCGGTCATCGACCTGTTTCCCAAGAAGTCCAATGGCATCTACCTGGTTGGCGGATGGGGCTGGTACCACAAGTCGAGCAACTTCCAATCACCCGAACTCGTGATAAGTTATTACGGCGAATACTACGAGAATGTCACCGTCGCCTCGTTCACCTCGAACCAGTGGGGCGGCAACGCGGGCTTTGGCCTTTACCACCGCTTTGGCAACTTGTATGGCGGCGATAGCCATTCCGAAGTATTCGCCGAGACGCGCTACACCTTCATTCACACGCCGCCCGCCACTGCGTCGAACGGTCTCGGCACCACGGAGCTGATTCCCGTCACGCTGGGCTTTCGCTTCTAGAATTACAGTCGCAGATAGGTTTTTGCGGAGGGAGCAGGGGCCTTCAGGCCCCTGAAAAGCCGCAAAAACAGGAAGGCCTTTAGGCCCGGCCCCTTGTCCTTTTGCGGAATCCAGGCGAAGTACAACTCCGCAGCCGATCCTTCCGCAGCGCCATTGCGAATGGATCGGCTGCGCACCTTCAGACTTACCAGAGCTTTTCTTCCGCCGCCGCCCCCACCTCGCCGCGCGCGATGCGCTCCAGAAACATTCGCGCCAGCTTGCGTTCGCCGGGATGGCTTTCGCCGTGCATGGTGCACAGGTCGAGGAACTCGTCCAGGAGCGCGTTGCGCTCGCCCTGCTGCGCGAGAATGCCCTGCAACGCCACGGCAAGCTCGCGCAGCCGCGCCGCTTCCGGCCAGCTCTTTTCCGGTTCGTCGAGGTCGATCGGTTCGCCGAACAGGCCGTGGCGGCCGCGCGCGCACTCGTCCAGCAGGGTGAGCAGTTGTTCGCTGAAGGCGCGGCTGAGCGTCTCGATCTCGTCCGGTTCCATTTGGTCGCGCGGGTCCATTTCTTGCCTTACTTGGTTGCGCCCTTGCCTGCCTGCATGGCGGCTTCGATCTCATCGGCAGTGTGCGGCAAACTCGCGTCCAGATCGACGAGCTTGCCGTCAGCGGTCACCAGAAAATCGCACTCGATGCGCACCCCGATCCTTTCCTCGGGAATATACACGCCCGGCTCGATGGTAAAGACCATCCCTGGCTTGAGCACCACCGGATAGTTGGCGGGATCGTGCACCTCGATGCCCATCATGTGGCCCAGCCCGTGCAGCCAGTACTTGCCGAGCGGCTGGCCGTGCAGATCCCTTCCGTGAGTATTGATGTAGTTGAAGGCTACGGTGTCGAGCGAGTTCGGGTCCTTGCGATCGTGATCGTTGATGGTGGATTTGCCGGCGACAAAAGCGTCGATGGCCGCCTGCTGCGCGCCCCGCACGATCTCATAAATCTCCCGCTGCCGCGCGGTAAAGTGCCCGTTCACGGGAACCGTGCGCGTAATGTCGGAGGCGTACATCGAGTACTCGCAGGCCGCATCGACCAGCAGCAGATCGCCATCCTGCATGGTGCGGTCGTTGTTGGAGTAGTGCAGAATCGTCGCGTTGGGGCCCGAGCCCACGATGGGTGCGTAGGCTGGCCGCTCGCAACCGTTCTCCATCCACACCGCGGTCATGGCGCCGGCAATGGCGCGCTCCGTCATCCCTGGCTTCACCCACCACTGCATCATCACGCGCTGCGCCAGGATCGATGCCTTTGACGCCTGTTTGATCAGCGCAATCTCGCCCTCGTCCTTGATCTGGCGCAGAGGCATCGTGAGAGTCGTCACGTCGCGTCCCCGCGGCGCGTCTCCGCTTCCCAGCGTGGTTGCCGTAAAGCCCAACAGCGCCGTGGCCGCGGCAGTGCCCGGTTGCGTCCACAGATTATTGAAGAGCCCGCGATCCGCGGAGATCAGCCGGTCCAACTCCGCCGGCAGCTCCGTCATCGCTTCCACGTGATCGACCCCGGCGGCTTCCTCCACGCCGGGTGTCGCGGCATCCATCTTCACGCCGGTGTAGGCTTCCATGCGCAGGTTGCGCGCGGGCAAAAAGAGAATCTCCCTGTAGGCGCGCGGCGCGGCGGCCTGCGGCGCATCGCTAACGATCACCAGAGCCGCGCCCGGCTCGTTCCATCCCGCCAAGTAATAGAAATCGGAGTCCTGGCGGTAAGGCATGAAGTCCAGCGCCGGCTCTTCCGCGGCAAACAGAATCGCGACGCCGCCCTGCAACTTGCCGGCCAGCGCCACGCGGCGCGCGTGATAGACGCTGGAGGGTTGCTTCTCCAGGGCATGGAGCGCAGAAGGGAGGAGGATCAGCCCCGGCCCAAGCGCCAGCCAAGCCAGGGCAGTTAGGCCTTGCTTCTTCATTCCGCTATTGTCGCGCCTCGTGCTCCCTCGTGCAAAAGAAATCGTGTGCAGAGCGCGGCAACTCGCGTTGGATCGCCTCGTCTAGTGGCTCTGCCCCGGCGCTGCCGGCGCGGCTTGCGCGGTGTCAAAGAAGCCGATGCGCAGTTCCGCTTGCGGAACGAAGTTGGTCAGGTGCACCTGGAAGGTGTTGGCATCGAGCTTATCGACATGCGCGTTCCGGGGAGGGCAAAAGCTGACGAGAGTTTGCGTGTTCTCTTCCTCCGGCTTGCCGCGCTCGACGATAAGAGTGAAATCCTCGATGGGCTGCTTCCAGGTGTTGGCGCTTGTCAAGATGAAATCGACCCAGTGAGGGTGTGCGTATTGCCCATATCCCGGTTGGCTCGCATTCATGCGCCCGATCAAGCCGCTCAGTAAGGAGGGATCCGGGCAAAGTGCTTCCAAGCGCTGCATATCCTGGAGTTCATACTTGACGGTGTCGGGAGCGCCGGTGGGCTGCTTGTGTGCGGAGACATTTTTCAGGGTGTCGATCAGCATAAGCTCGTCACCCTCAACCGGCGTGTACTGGTGCTGGATGTGCACCGTGGAGTGAGCTGGAAAAGTTTGCGTCCAGTGGTATTGCAGTTGGACGGTCCACAAACCCCAGCCGTCATCGGCATCGTAGAGGCCGAGTTGCGCCAGGCGCTGCTGCTCGGCCTTGGGCAGCCGCAACACATCCGGAGTCTGAGTCTGCGTGCTGGCCGGATCGGGTTCGCGGAGGTGCCCGAAGCTGGCAATATCGATCTTGTCGGCGGTCAGGATCGCGGTAACGTCTTTGCCGTTGAGGGTTGCCTTGGCTTCGGCCTGGAAGGCGACGGTCTTTCCGCCGACGAGAAGCTGGAAGCCGGAGAACGATGCATCGGAGATCGCGGGACCGTCGGGGCCGTAGGTATACGGCGGAATGGGAAACGCCACCTCCGTCGTCACATCCTGGTCCGTGTCGTTGCGGAAGTCGTAATCGACGACGATCTTGTCCGGACTGATGTGGAGGACCTCTTTGGCCATCACGATGCGCGTTTCGCGCCGCGGGACAAGGCCACCGGCAGCGATCGAGGCTGCGGAATCGTCGGCCACGGCAGGAACAGCGGCCAAAAAGGCCAGCCCGGCAGTGATGGCAAACGCGCAGAGAACAGTTTTTCCAACCATGGCCGCTAGTATTGCAAGATTCGTGAAGCTTCCGCAATGGGCTCCCTGGGAAAATCTCGACGCGTCGCGGTAGTGGGTCAGCTTGAAATGGAACGGAGGAAGACGCGGCTCGACAAACGCGTCTAGCCTCGGCCGCTTTTGAGAAGGGTTACTTCTTCGCGCCTTTGCGTTTGGCGATCTTAGGGGCAGCGCGTCGCTTGGCAACGGTCTTCTTCGCGGGGGCCTTCTTGGCGGCGGCTTTGGTCCGCTTCGCATCCTTCTTCGCAACCGGCTTTCGCGCCGGCTTGCGCACAACAGGTTTTGCGCTGCGCGCGTTGCTGCGCACGGCGAGGGTCTTTTTCGCCAGCGCGGCCTTCAACTCCGCGTCGAATTCGGCTGGCGTGAGCGGACGCGCCAAATTGCGCAGCCGTTCGATGTCGTAGAAGGCGCGGCGCTCGGCGAGAAAGACGTGCACCACGAAGTCCACATAGTCGAGCAGAATCCACTCGCCATGGCGCCGGCCTTCCACCGACTGCGCGTACGCGCCGAACTCGCGCTTGAGGCGCAATTCGATTTCATCGGCGATGGCGACGGCCTGACGGTCGTTTGTGGCCGAGGTAACCAGAAAAAAGTCGCTCAAGCCCGAGTCGGCGGGATCGAGTTCCAGGATGCGTGTGTCTTGGCCCTTCTTATCTTCACAAACGGCGGCGGCAGCCTGTACAAGGGCGCGCGTTTGCTTCTGCGCTGGCGTGATTTTCATGCGGTAGAACGTTCTCCAGGCTTCATCGTAGCCCGCCGCTTCGGCGCGGCGCAAGCGGGGAAAAGCAGGGAACAAGCCACCCCAGCGGGCAAAAACCGCCCGCCGGGGGCCCCGGGAGGGAATAAGGCAACAAGGGAGCAGGAAATCGGAGCATCTCCAGAAGGGAAGACCAGCGCGTGCGCCTACGAGCCATACAGCCTGTGCTCGGCGATGTAATCGCGAACCGCCGCCGGGACAAGATCGGCTCCCGCCGCCGCGCCGACGCGAGCAGCCTGCATCTGCGCGCGAATTTCCGACGCGCTGATCCCGACATTCAGTCCGGGCAGCACGTAGAACGGCATGCGCTTCCCGGACTCATTCACCAGGACAAAGGCGCGCACCTCAATGCCGGCTTCTGTGCTCTCTCCTGCCTGCGCCGGCTCCAGCGCAAGCCCTGCCGGCAAGGCATTCGTCAGGCCCTCCAACGGCTGCCCCGGCCGCGAGGCCACGATCAACGGCGCGGCAAAAGGGATCTCCGCGGCGCGATGCCAGTGGCGCAGCCCGAAAAACGAGTCCGCGCCCAACAGGCAAAAGAGCCTGCTGCACGGCGCAAGAGAGCCGCGCAAGCTTTCCAGCGTGTCGATCGTGTAGTTGGGCGTCGATTTGCGGCCGTCCGCCGGCCTGGGCGCGTCCGCGAGCGAGACCTCGAAGCCCGGTTCGCCCGCAATCGCCAGGCGCGTCATAGCCAGCCGGTCCTCAAAACTCGCAGCCGATCCCTCCGGCTTCAGCGGCTGCATGCCTACCGGCGCAAACAGCACCGCATCCAGCGCAAAGGCCGCGCGGGCCGCGCGCGCCACGGCTAAATGGCCCAGATGCGGCGGATCGAAACTGCCGCCAAAGAAGGCTACGCGCGATCCGCCGCTCCCAAGCGCCTCGCCGCTGCGCGCAGATCCGCCTTTGCCGGGCTGGTTCATGGCTTCATCGTATCGCGCCGGCCGCGAAGCCCACAGAATCCGGGATCGAGCGCGGCAGGCTCACCCGCCCCTTGCGTCATCGTCTAAAATCGTAGCCAGGATCGAATCTCCGATCGGCCCACCTACTATGCGCTATCTTCTTGTTTGTCTCTCTCTCGCCGGCGTCCTTGTTTCTGCGCTGACATTGCCCCTTCACTACTCCACCGCCACCGAGCCCTGCGACATCAACGCGCACTGGGATTGCGGCACCGTGAATCACAGCAGCTTCTCTGTGGTCGCCCACGTACCGGTCGCCATCCTCGGCATCGCCGGGTACCTGCTGCTCGGCTGTCTCAGCCTCGCACGCCAGCGTTTCCTGACATTCCTCGTGGCGTCCTTGGGATTTCTCTTCGCGTTCCGCCTTTCCATGATTGAGCAATACGGCCTCGGCGTCTGGTGCCTCTATTGCGCCATATCGCAGGCCATCATCGCATTTACCCTGCTGTTCAGCCTCGCCTGGTTTACGGCCGAGTATATCGCGCTCAAGCGTGCCGCGCGCGAAGTCAGCCCTTAGCGCCACAGTTGTAGATCGAGGCTTTTGGAGGGAGCAGGGGGCTTCAGCCCCCTGAAACAGGGCCAATTTGCGGGGCCTTCAGGCCCGGGCCTTTGTCGCCTTTCTTGGTCCCTGCCTTTCTCCCGCTGATAAAATCGAGTCAGATTCATGTTCACAGACTGGTACGCGCGTTGGATGTACGAGTGGGAAACGCGGCTGACGACGCGCGACGAAAATCGCGTGGTGCGGCCGCTGGAGTGGGGCTTCGAGTGGATCGTGCCCTTCCTCGAGGCGCATGGTTTTGGTTCCGTTGTGCCCGGCCCCGAAGTCGAGGGCGATCCTGCCGCCGCCGAGGCCGCGATGACGCGCATCAACCAGCTCCTCATCCGCCACAGCCAGTCTTTTTTTGGCTATGAGCGGCCTACGGATTTTCGGCTTGAGGAGCGCCATCCGCGGCTCTTCCCCACCAACGTTCGCCCGGAAACCCTCGCCCAGGATGCCGCGCTGAAGCGTCAGGCCGCCGAAGGCAAGCTCGCGCCCGCGCAGTATCTCCGCTTTACCTCGCCGGAGCGCACGCCGCATCCGGAAAACGACGTGGCCAACGCGCGCTGGTATCCCGCTCCCGTCCACAAGGATCCCACGCGGCCCAAACAGGCCATCGTGGTGCTGCCGCAATGGAACGCCGACGGCTTCAGCCACAACTCGCTGTGCACGATCTTCAATCGCATGGGGGTCTCGGCGCTGCGTCTTTCCATGCCCTATCACGACATTCGCCGGCCTCAAGAACTGGAGCGCTCGGACTACGCCGTCAGCGCCAACGTCGGCCGCAACATCTCCGCCTGCCGCCAGGCCGTGGTCGATATCCGCTGCTGCCTCGATTGGCTCGAAGAGCAGGGTTACGAGCACTTCGGCGTGCTGGGCACCAGTCTCGGCTCCTGCTATGCCTATCTGGCCAGCGCGCACGACGCACGGCTCAGGGTGAACGCCTTCAACCATGCGTCGACAGCTTTTGGGGATGTAGTTTGGACCGGGCAATCGACGCGCCACATCCGCCAGGCTGTGCAGGAGGCAGGTCTCACGCAGGAGCGCGTGCGCGCCCTATGGGCCGCCGTAAGCCCCGTGAGCTATTACGAGCAGTTCCGCGGACCCGAGGCCAACGGCGCCGGCAAAAACGTTCTCGTGGTCTACGCTAACTACGATCTGACATTCCCGCGCGAGTACTCGCTCAAGGTGGCCGACGCCTTCCGCCGCTCCGGCGTGCGCCACGAGATCCGCGTGCTGCCCTGCGGCCACTACACCACCGGCGAAAGCCCCTACAAATTCATCGACGGCTGGTACATGGGCTGGTTCGTCTATCGCGCCTTCAAGGCGCTGCGGGAAGAGAAAGCGTCGCGCGCCAGCTCGGAGGCGACGCATTCAAGCGGCGTCGAGGAAGAGGCGCTTTCGCGCTAGGTCTCCGACCGCTTAATTCTGTACGAATTCCGTGCCCCATCCTTTCGCCTCTTTCCTGGCGAAAGGGTGGGATACCGCGAAAGCCAGGGGACGAATTCATGCGGTCAGAAACCTAGCGCACGGCGCTCAAATCCATCTGCAACAGTTTCGCAGGATCGAGATACGCATTCTGCCAGCGCACGGCCCAGTGCAGGTGCGGCCCGGTCACGCGTCCCGTAGCGCCGCTCAACCCAATGGGCTCGCCCACGTCCACATGCTGCCCCTCGCGCACGTCGATGCGGCTCAGGTGCATGGAGATCGTGTAGAGACCCAGGCCGTGGTCGATGACCACGCAGTTGCCCTCGTAGTAGAGCGGCCGGGCCAGCACCACCACGCCGCTGTTTCCCGCGCGCACCACCGTCCCCGTCGCCGCGCGAAAATCCATCCCCTTGTGCACGCTCGCGAGCTGGCCGTTGAAGACGCGCCGCGTGCCGAAACTATCGGTCGGTGGCGCATCGACCGGCGCGCGAAAATCGCCCGACCACAGCGGCTGCGGGGCGCTCTCCGCAAAGACCCGTTTCTTGAGCTCGATCTCGGCTTCGATCCTCTTCAGTGCTTCCGGTCCCGGCGCTACGAACTTGGGCGCCACGGTGAGCGTGCCGGTGCGGTAGTGCGCCTCGTGAATTTCAATGCTGCGGCTCAGGTCAATTGGTTTCGGCGTGGCCGTGCCGCCGCCATCTTCCGGCACAACTCTAATCCGAAGGATAGAAGGGCCCACGGCCCCTTCCACATCCACGCCCGTCAGCGCATACCGCGCCTGTCCGTCGCGCCCGCGAAAAAACGCGAGCTTCTCTCCCAGCCACTCGCCCTCAAGCGTTGCGCCGGCCGGTGCGGCCACGCGAATCAGCTCCGGCGAACCCGCCTCCACCTCGGCCGGAGCGAGCGTCACGGCGGGCGTCTGCGCGCGCGCCGGAATCGCCGCCGCCACGCTTGCCCAAAGCACCAGAACGGAAGATCGAAGCCATAAGCCCGGCCAGTAAACTTGCATGGACCTCAGGATAGCGGAGATTTCCGGTCTCCACAGGCTGCGGAAAAACTCTTGCTGAGCGGCGAAACGCGAGGGGGCACGACTTCAGAGCTTGCTAAAAAAACCTGCAAGCGAGACAAAACGCGAAAAGGCACGAGTTTACTCGTGCCGTAACCGATTCAAAACCGGTGCCGGGCTTTACAGGCTGCGGAAAAACTCTGCAAGTTGGACGAAACGTGAAAGGGCACGACTTCAGTCGTGCCGTAACCGCAGCAAAATGAGTGAGGGGCTTTACAGGCTGCGGAAAAACTCGTTCAGCAAGAAGCTTTGTAACAGGGCACGAGTTTACTCGTGCCGCAAACGCCGCAAAATGAAGGACGGGCTTTAGCCCCTGCGGGTGCCCCGCTCAAGAATTCGCTTGCTGTTCTCCGTTTTTCCGCAGCCTGTTTAGCCCCTGCGAGAGCTCCCCTCAGGAATTCGTTCGCTGTTCGCCGTTTTTCCGCAGCCTATTTAGCCCCCGCAGGAGTTTCGCGCGACGAATCGCGACTTGGTCCCCCCTTTTTCAGCAAGCTGTTCAGTCGTGCCGCAAGTGCCGCAGAATGTGCGTGGGTTTTAGCCCCTGCGGGTGCTTTCCTCAAGAATTCGTCCGCTGTTCGCCGTTTTTCCGCAGCCTGTGTACCCATCGCGCGCTCGGGGACCTGTTAGGCCATCCTCCTCGAGCCGGCCAGGACCGCCGGCTTGTGCCTTCGGGACAAGGACATTTCCAGCCGCAAACGCCCTCCAGGAAGTTGCCCCAAAGTGGAAATAAAGGGGAATTTCCCTTGCAAATGATTGCGCAATCGTTTGTGGACGTTTTTGTAACTTATTGATTTAACACGTAATCGTTTTGGCACGCAAAGTGCTTATGTCAAGGGTGCCTGAAGTTTTAGAAGGCGGGGCGAGTTGTCTGCGCCCCATGTGGAACTTGCGCCGTTGCCGTTCTGCCTAAGTCCCTTTTCTCCGGATTGGTTGATCGCTCGTTGGGAATATCCGCGGTTTTGGCTCTTCGGTTCGAATCAAGTGCGCAAGTAAACGATAGGAACGGCCCCTTGGGCCAAAGCTAGAGCGCTCCGCCCGCGAGGGTGAGCCTCGGAGGTTAAGGAAAATCATGAAGAAGATCACAACTGTTGTAATCGCATTGGCAATGGCCCTTGCGATTGTCCCGGCCGCCATGGCCACCACTCTGTGCTCAGCGGACGTCTCGGCAATTACCAGCAGCACGGTTTGCGGGGAGGGCAGCTACACCTTCACGTTCCTTGGTGTCAGTCCTGCCGGCGATTTAAGCTTCAACTCATTTGCCACCCGGGGCTTAGGGAACTCCGCCAACCTGGGTTTTTCGGTGACCGCCGCTACCTTGCCCGTAGACGTCAACGTGGCTTATGAGGTACAGGGTCCGGCTGGCCTATACACGATTGACAACAGCTTCCTCGGCACGGGGCATATCACGGAAATCGCTTGCACTGTGAGCCCGATTTTGGGCTGCCCCACAGGCGACCTGCTGGCCGATATCTACAACACTAGCGGCTCTAACATGTCGGCGACCTTCGCTTCAAGCGGCACCTTCTATATTGACAAGGACGCCTATGACGCGACCTACAGCGAGTTTAATGACAGCATCGATACCGCTCCAGAGCCCTCGTCGCTGGTGCTGCTCGGCACGGGTCTGGCGGGAGCAGCGTTCCTGCTCTTCCGCCGCAACCGGACCGCACGCGCCGGCTCCGCTGCTTAAGCTGCTGTAGCCAACAGCTCGGCAAGCTTCTTCATGATGGAAGCAGAAGGGGCGCATTTCCTGCGCCCCTTCTGCTTCTCCTACTTTTCGTCAGTCCACCCGACTGTTCCCCAGTCCCGCATTGATCGCCAGTCTTGCCTGTGCCTTTGGCGCACGGCATGGAGCGCGTCCAGAGCAACGCCGCTTTGCTGTCTCTATACGCCTGCAGACCCTGTTTTGGGGTCACTCCTGCCCATTGTCTCTCCTGACCCGCGTCGCAAGAAACAAGTTGTGCAGATTTCGCAACCCTTGCAACAAAAGCGGGACGCCACGCCTCGCGCAGATTCTTCCGCGGACGCATTGCAGTTTGCGGGCAACTTTCCCGCGAGTATTCGTATTCAATGCGGTCTCTGAAACAAGACTCCTAATTGGCGCCGTCGGGCCGCGGATGCGCGGCCTTCCAAGCCGCCTCGCGATCCTCCACATCGGAGAGTTCGTCGGTGGTGATGCGCTCGCCGATCAACCGGCTATTGACGGCGTACTTTTCCTGGTTGGGTCCTTTCACGCTCGCGGCCAGGTCCAGCCAGAAATACGCCTCCACGTCGTCGTGAGGCACGCCCTGGCCCATCGAGTAGAGCAAGCCCAGCGTTGCCTGTGCAGTCGGATCGCCCTGATCGGCCGCCTTGCGGTACCATACGGCTGCCTGCTCCATATCGCGCGGAACGGTTCTGCCCCCGCCGTCGCGATAGAGCGCTGCCAGGTCCATCTCTCCGCCAATGTAGTTCTGATCCGCGGCTTTGCGGTACCACTTGAGTTCCTGCTGGTAGTCGTCCGCCATCCGCGACTTGTCGTGCTCGGTGGCGGCCGCCTGCGCGTACTCCTCGCCCACGGCTGCCTGGGCCGCAGGGTCGCCGGCATTCGCCCTGGCCAGCAAAGCCTGGTCAATCGCCACGCTTTGCGCCGCAGCAGGCAGCAGTATGCCGAGAAACACCGCCAGTGGAACCAAATGGTTGCCTTCAATCGACACAAGCGCCTCGCAAACCTGCACCGCAGGGCCGGTGCTTCCAGTGTACGCAAATGGCCGCCCTCGCAGAAGTGGTTTCAACCAACCGGCGAACCAGCTAAAATCTAACTATGACTGACCGCATGTCTTTGCCGCTCGCTCAGGCCGATCCCGAAGTTGCCGCCGCCATTGATCAGGAAACCCTCCGCCAGCACGAAGGGCTGGAGATGATTGCCAGCGAAAACTTTGTCTCCGAAGCGGTGCTGGAAGCAGCCGGCTCGGTCTTCACCAATAAATATGCCGAGGGCTACCCTGGGCGCCGCTACTACGGCGGCTGCGAGTACGCCGACATCGTGGAGAACCTGGCCCGCGACCGCGCCCGCCAGCTCTTCGGCGGCGAGCACATCAACGTGCAGCCGCACTCCGGTTCGCAGGCCAACGCCTCGGCTTACGCGGCGGTGCTCGCGCCCGGCGACACCATTCTCGGCCTCGATCTCTCGCACGGCGGCCACCTCACGCACGGCCATCGCCTCAGCTTCAGCGGCAAGCTTTACCGCACCACCTTCTATCACGTCCGCCGCGACAACGAGACCATCGATTACGACGAGATGGAAAAGGTCGCCGAGCAGGAAAAGCCCAAGGCCATTATCGGCGGCGCCAGCGCCTACCCGCGCTTCTGGGACTTCGCCCGCATGCGCTCGATCGCCGACAAGGTGGGCGCGACGTTTATCTTCGACATGGCGCATATCGCCGGACTGGTGGCGGGCGGCGCGCACGATTCGCCGGTGCCGCACGCGCACATCACCACCACCACCACGCACAAAACCCTCCGCGGACCACGCGCCGGCCTGATTATCTGCAAACAGGATCTTGCCGCGGCGGTCGACAAGGCCGTCTTTCCCGGCCAGCAGGGAGGGCCGCTCGTGCACATGGTGGCCGCAAAGGCCGTGTCGTTTGCTGAGGCGCTGCGCCCCGAGTTCCGCGTCTACGCGGCGCAAATCGTCGCCAACGCCAAAGCTCTTGCCGAGGCATTGCATGCAGCGGGCTTTCGGTTGGTCTCCGGGGGAACGGATAATCACCTCATGCTGGTCGATGTTTTCGAGAAAGGCATCCTCGGCTCCGAGGCTGAGTTGGCTCTGGGCAAGGCCGGCATCACCGTGAACAAGAACTCCATCCCCTGGGACACCAATCCGCCGCTCAAGCCCTCCGGCATCCGCATCGGCACGCCGGCGCTTACCACGCGCGGCATGAAGGAACCCGATATGCGCACCATTGGCGCGTGGATCGCGAAGGCCCTCGAGAAGCGCAACGACGAGGCCGCGCTGGCACGCATTCGCGGCGAAGTGGCCGATCTAGCCAACCACTTCCCGCTCTACGCATGGCGACGCGCTCCTGATACGGTCCACGCGTAACGGGAACTCGTCCAAGACCAAGACGCCACGAAGTGGGAAGATTTAACGTGCCGGAACTTGCCCAACTATGCAAGAATGCCGGAGGGCAACCAACCGTTGCCGATGACCATCCAAAGAATTCTGGATGGTACATCGCCGTTCGGTCAACAGGAGGTATGGATGAAATCTCTTCACCTTGCAATCGCGGCTTTGCTCGTCTTCTCTGTGCCGGCCTTCGCGCAAGATCGCGGCAAGGCGCCCAAGCACGGGCCGGCGCCCTTCCACGGCACGCCGCAAGCGCCCGATCCGCACCGTAACTATTCCGATCAGCCCGGCCATCCCAACGCTCCCCACGTCGATAACGGCAAAACCTGGGTGGGCCACGATACCGGACCCAACGATCCGAGTTATCACCTCGATAACCCATGGGCGCACGGCCGCTTCTCCGGCGGTTTCGGTCCCAAGCATGCGTGGCATCTGGCCGGCGGCGGCCCCAATCGCTTCTGGTTCAACAGTTGGTACTGGTCGGTAGCGCCCGCCGATATCGCCTTCTGCGACGGCTGGCTCTGGGGCTCCGATGAGATCGTCATCTACGACGATCCGGACCACATCGGCTGGTACCTGGCTTATAACGTGCGCCTCGGCGTCTATGTGCATGTCATGTATCTTGGGGCGTAGGTGGCTTGTTCCTGCGCAAGCGCAGGCAATAAGGAAAGAATTGTGGCGGGACGGGAAGAATACCTGTTCCGCCGCTGTTTCTTGAGGCGTTCGGCCGCTGTCCGGGCGCGCGCACCTCTATTGACTCCTGCATAAATAAT
>PLSB01000167.1 GCA_003165005.1 Acidobacteriaceae bacterium
CGCCGCAACGTCGAAGCCGCCATCAAGCAGCTCAACGATCTCGGCGTCGTCGTCGAAGAGTGGCCCTCGCGCTGACGCGCACCACGCTTCCGCTACGCCATCTTGAAAGCGCACGGCATGATTGACCCGGCCCTGAAATCCGGTCGCCGTGCCCCATCCTCTTCACGTTCTTTGTGAAAAGAATGGGAAACCACGAAACCCACCCTATAGGAATAGTGAAAATGCTTTAAGGGTGCGGGGTTTTTTCCAAATGCCGATACGTGCACATCTGCGCGTGCTCGCCGGCAAGATTCGTGCACCTGGAAGTCGTCACTTCGTCGGATCGGTGACGCGCCCCAGGAACAGAATGCTGCCTGTCGCATTGTCGCGGATCAGGAACAGAAACGGATGGTCGGCGGTGAAGACGATGGGCGGCGGCGGCGGATTCCTGGGCGCCATGGCCGTGGCCACCATCACCACCGCCGTGGCCGCCGCGGCCTCGGTCCCGTTCTCGTCCACATCGATGTACGCCTTGTGGATGGCAGCCGAGATGGAGAGGCTTTTGTCGCCCGTGATGGAGGAAAAGTCGGCGGCGCCTGGGTTGAAGGCCGCTTTCAAGCCGAGAGCCTCGAGCGTGGAGCTGAGCTCGAACTGTTGGGTGATCTTGAAGCGCGGCAGCGAGACGATCACCTCGTCCGCGTAACTGAGCGACGAGGTCCACTTCTCAAGATTCGCGGCGGTCAGCGAGCGCTCCAGGGCGGGCAAGCCGTCGGCGCTGTCGGGAAGCAGGATCAGCATCGAGACTTCGTCCTTCGCGTAAGGCATCAGGAGCGCCTGGAAGGATGCGCCTTTGAAGTAGTAGTAGTGCCCCGAGTTGTACATCATGGGCGTTTGAATCTTTTTGCCGGCCGACAGATGAAAATCCTTGTTCTGGGTAAAGTTCTTGCTGAACTGATCGGCCCACGCGCCCTTGAAATAGATGGCGTTGGTGAGAATCAGGCGGGTGAGCGGCGTAACGGCGCCGGGGCCCAGCAGGTTCTGGATCTTGTCGTTGGTTTGCTTTTCGACCCACTGATTGATGGTGGCGCGCACGCCTTCGGGGTTGGACTTGAAATCGACTGGGTGAAAGCCAGCGCCGTATTCGGTCTTGACCAGCTTCAGGTAGCCGGGGAGGAAGTTCGTATTTTGCTGCGCCCAGAGCGCGTCGGCCACGCTCAATGCGTAACCCTGGTGCGGCGCATTCATGCCGGCCAGCAATGCGCCCATGGCCGGGTGCAGGCGCTCCGGCGGCAGCGTGAAGTGGAAGACGCGCGCCATCTCGGTGGCCGTCTGGCCGTCGGCTCCGGCGTAGGCCATGGCGAAGGCCGTCGAAATGCTTTCGGGCGAGAAGAAGAGATTGCCAGGCTCCGTGCGCAGTTGCGCGTAGAGATCGACGGCGAAGGCATTGCTGCCTTTGACGGCGACGGCCTGGTCGGCGTTTGCCGCGGGTGGCGTTTGGGCGGCAACAACCGCCGAGCCACAGAGCGCGAGAAAGACAGAAAGCAGTGACTTCATTGAATCCCCCTATACGGCCGCCGGGGAGTTTCTATCCCATCAGTCCCTTGTGCCCCAGCCAGCTACGCAGATAAGACGCTTGTCCGATGTGGTAAGTTTCGTGGATGGCGAGGAAGTTGACGATGCCGCTTACTTTGCCATCGGCACTCGGAGGCCCGCTTGTCGCGGGTTGCGCGAGCGCCTCCTCCGATACCTTGTCGAGTGTGCCGGCCAGCACGCCGGAGACCTCGCGCCACGCATCGAGCAGCGTTTCGGGCGACGGATAGGCGGCGCCATCCTCGCACTTTCCTCCGCGCGCGAACATGCCCAGCCAGGGCTGCGACCACTCCGTGCCCAGCCGTGTGAGCAGCGCCTTGCGCGTCCACACCACATGGCCCACGACCCACGCGATGTGATTGCATTTTTCGTCGGGGCGGCGCAGCCACTCTTCCGGCGACAGATCGCTCACCATCTTCACCAGGAAATCTGAGTTGAAGCGATAGTTTTCGGCGGCGGTTGCAATGACTTGAGGGACGGGCATGAGACCTCCGGGGATGGATGCGAATTTATGCGCGGCTCAACGGATCCGATAGACGAATGCGTCCTCAAGGTATTGATCGCCAAATTTCTGACCACCAAGGCGCATTCCGTATGTGTCCTTCGCGGATGCAAAGGACTTGCGCAAGGCCTGGATGAAGGGCTTGTCCATCGGGCGCCAAAAGATCGTCGGTGTTCTGTTGACGGGTATACCGGCGTTCCGCAGTGTCGCATTGATTTCGGTGTAGGCGGAGAGCGAAGACGATGGGTCAAGATGGTCGGATGCAATGACCAGTCTCCAATCTTCGTATTCCGGAAGCTGGGCCCACAGAGCGACATTGGGAGTCTTGCCAGCTTTATCGAGCGCATCGATCACTCTTTGCCCGTTTTCGATATCGAAATTCACCAGCGTTGCATTATCCACGGGAGCAATCCTCCTTTCTTGTCTTCAATTGCCCTGAGAAGTGTTTCGGCTTCCTGCAAGGTCCTTTTCTCGTATCGGCTCTCTTCGGACCAGTCCTTTACGATGGCCCAATTCGCCCCCAAGATTGGATCTACTTGCAGGGTCGCCTCCAGTTCAGTCTTAAGCTCAGCCACAACCACCAAATCTTGAAGTTTGTGCGTATAGCTCCGTGTGGCCAGCGCTTTCTCCGGAAAGTCATGTTCCCGGGTTCGCTTGGCAATGCACGCCTTCAGCGCGCACTCGATTGCATACCCTGCCAGATAGTATGCACCATCCGGAAATCCGGCGGCGAGCAAAGCGCTGGATTCCTGGATGCGGGTTTCAGCAATTCCCTGCAGATCGACTCGGTTCATGGGCTAACCTGGCTGACAATTCTACATCGCGAACCCTATGCGCGGCTCAGATAGGCGCCTTCACTGGTGTCAACCCTGATCTTTTCTCCCTGGTTGATGAAGGAGGGAACCTGGACGACCAGGCCGGTTTCGGTCTTGGCGGGTTTGGTGACGCTCGATGCCGTCGCCGACTTCAGGCCCGGCTCGGTTTCCACGACTTCCAGGTCGACGGTTTGCGGCAGTTCGATGCCCACCGGCTGCCCATCGAAATAGCTGACGTGAATCTGCAGATTGGGAGTGAGGTACTCGACCGTGTCGCCGAGCGTTGCGCTCTTGAGAATGGTTTGCTCGAAGTCCTGCGGGTTCATAAAGTAGTAATCGTCGCCGTCGGCGTAGAGGAACTCCATGAGGATTTCGTCCACGACCACCTTCTCGATGGCGTCGGCGGAACGGAAACGGTGCTCGAACATGGCGCCGGATTTAAGGTTGCGCAGCTTGGCCTGGATGNNTTGTGTGGCGGGAATCGCCATAGAGGTTTTGAGCTCCTTGCAGGACTTGCGCGCGGTGCGCAATCAATGATGCCGTTTGGCCTTTATTGATTGTAGCCCAGCCGAGGGTCCGGCGTGGGGCAGCGGCGCATCGCTGCGGGCGTTGCAGGCGGGCGGCTCTCGCGCGTTGGCTCAGGAGCCGTTGACTTTGGTTTCGAGCCCAGGAGGAGCGGATTCGCACCGCGGCTTGAGGGATATAGAATAACCAAGAGCCGGCACAAGACCGCAAGAGAGAAGGCAAGAGCGCATGAGTAAGCCCGTTTCAATCTGTGTGATCGGGTCCGNNCGGCGTGCCCATCTTCGAGGAGCACCTGCCGGAGCTGCTGGCCAGGCATCGCGGCAACTCGGTCCTCTTCACCACGGATCTGGGCGAGGCCGTGGAAGAGAGCGAGGCCGTCTTCATCGCCGTCG
>PLSB01000245.1 GCA_003165005.1 Acidobacteriaceae bacterium
CACCTGCTTCTCGGTCACCTTGCCCTTCTTTTCCTTGTTGGGCGTGCCCGAGCCCTTGTCGATACCGGCGGCCTTCTTGAGCAGCACCGACGCCGGGGGCGTCTTGGTGACAAAGCTGAAGGTGCGGTCGGCATAGACGGTGATGACGACCGGAATGATCAGCCCGGCCATCTCTTTGTTCTGCGTGCGGGCGTTGAACTGCTTGCAAAACTCCATGATGTTGACCTGCGCCTGGCCGAGCGCGGGGCCGACAGGCGGCGCGGGTGTTGCCTTGGCGGCTTCAATCTGCAGCTTCACGTAGCCGGTAATCTTCTTGGTCGTTGCCATGTTTGGTTCCTTTAAAACCAGCTTCTAGCTTCTAGCCGCTAGCTGCTAGCTCGTCTGTTCCTATTCCAAATTTTGAGTTCGAAGCCCTCTGCTTTGCCCCAACTGGCCCTGCTAGAGATGAACCAGCTAGAAGCTAGGAGCTAGAAGCTGGAAGCTGCTTTACTCAATCTTTTCCACCTTGCCGAACTCGAGTTCGACGGGCGTGGAGCGGCCGAAGATGGTGACCATCACCTTCAGGGTCTCGCGATCTTCGTTGATCTCGTCGACCACGCCATTGAAGTTGGCGAACGGCCCATCGGTGATGCGCACCTGCTCGCTCTTCTCGAATTTGATCTTGAGCCGCGGCTTTTCCTTGGCGGTCTCGCTGCGGAAGAGGATCGAACTGACTTCTTCTTCGCTCAGCGCCACGGGCTTGTCGCCGGTGCCGAGGAATCCCGTCACCTTGGGCGTGTCTTTGAGCACATGCCAAAGGTTGTTGTCGAGTTCCATCTCGACCAGAACGTAGCCGGGCAGAAACACCCGCTCCACGGTGCGCTTTTTGCCGTTGACGATCTCGGTAACGGGCTCGGTGGGAATCATGACGCGGCCTACGCGGTCCTTCAATCCGAAGGCCTGCACACGGCTCTCGATGGACTCGCGCACCTTGCGCTCAAAGCCCGAGTAGGCGTGCAGGATGTACCACTTGAAGTTCGGATTGCGCACCGGCGCCGCTTCGGCAACCGCGGGCGCAGCCGCGGGGGCCCCCGGCTCGGCTGCGGCGGTCTGCACTGCGGGCTCCTGCGCCTGGGGCGCTTCGGCTTCGGCCTGGATCGGCTCGCTTACGGGTTCTTCCAAATCGTGTGACATACCCCTCTCGATTCCGGGCTGCTCTCGTCCTGCTACTGCACTCCGCCCAGGCTTTTCAGCAGCGCATGCACGCCCTGGCGAAACAGTCCGTCAACAACAAAGAAGAAGGTGCCGAAGATGAACACCGCGATGATGACAACGGCGGTGGTCGACTTCACTTCTTTCCACGTGGGCGCAACCACCTTGCGCATCTCCGCGCGCACATCGCGCAGAAAGCCGGTAAACTCCTGCCATTTGCTTATGGCGCCGCCGCCAAACTCCGCCAGGGCGCCCGGCTGCTGCCGCTTGGCGGACCGCTCTTCGCCCTTTTCAATTGCCGTTTTCGTGGCCATGCTTTTTCCTTTAGTGAACAGTGATCAGTGTTCAGTGGTCAGTTTCTCCGTGCAGATGGAAGCCGAATCGACTTCCTGGCCGAGGCCCTCACTGACCACTGACCACTAATCACTGACCACTCGTCTCAATCTGGCAGGGGCGGAGGGATTCGAACCCCCAAGTCCGGTTTTGGAGACCGGCAGTTTAGCCGTTGAGCTTACGCCCCTGTGAAACAGTGATCAGTTGTCAGTGATCAGTGATCAGTTTTCGTGCGGATGCAAGCCGCGTCGGTTTCCTCGCTGCTGCCGTAACTGACCACTGACCACTGTTCACTGACCACTGTCGTTTACTTCGCTTCCTTATGCACCTTGTGCTTGCGGCAGCGCCAGCAGTACTTCTTCAACTCCAGACGGCCCGTCACGGTCTTCTTGTTCTTGGTCGTGGAGTAGTTGCGCTCCTTGCACTCCGTGCACTCCATTGTGATGATTTCCCGCATTGTTTGCTTCCCTTCAGGTCGCAGTGATTAGTGTTCAGTGATTAGTGGTTAGTGGTTAGTTTGTCCGTGCAAATGGAAGCCGCACCACTCGCCCGCTACGATTTTTCACTCACCACTAACCACTATCCACTAACCACTAACCACTATCCACTAACCACTATCCACTAACCACTGTTACTTAATGATTTCGCTGATCGCGCCCGCGCCCACCGTGCGTCCGCCTTCGCGGATGGCAAACCGCAGGCCCTTTTCCAAGGCCACCGGCGTGATCAACTCAATGGTCAGCTCCACGTTGTCGCCCGGCATCNNGGCATCACCATCTCCACGCCCTCCGGCAACTCCGCCACGCCCGTTACGTCCGTCGTACGGAAATAAAACTGCGGACGGTAGCCCTTGAAGAACGGCGTGTGCCGGCCGCCCTCTTCCTTGCTCAACACGTACACCGAGCTCTTGAACGTGGTGTGCGGCGTGATCGATCCCGGCTTGGCCAGCACCATGCCGCGCTCCACGTCTTCCTTGGGCGTGCCGCGCAGCAGAATCCCCGCGTTGTCGCCGGCCAGGCCTTCGTCGAGCTGCTTCTTGAACATCTCCACGCCCGTGCACACCGTGGTGCGCGTCTCGCGGAAGCCCACGATCTCCACGTTCTCGCCCACCTTCACCTTGCCGCGCTCGATGCGGCCCGTAACTACGGTGCCACGTCCGGAGATCGAAAAAATATCTTCTATCGGCATCAGGAAAGGCTGATCCACGGCGCGATCCGGGCGCGGCACATAACTGTCCACCGCCGCCATCAGCTCGTCGATCTTGGCTTCCCACTTGGGCTCGCCGTTCAACGCGCCCAAAGCCGAGCCGCGGATCACCGGCGCGTCTTCCGGGAACTGGTACTTGCCCAGCAGCTCGCGCACTTCCAGCTCCACCAGCTCGATCAGCTCCTCGTCCTCCACCGCGTCGCACTTGTTCAGAAACACCAGCACCGAGGGCACGCCCACCTGGCGCGCCAAGAGCACGTGCTCCTTGGTCTGCGGCNNTCCACGTGCGCGTAGTGACGGTTCGCCGTCTCGTACTCCACGTGCGCCGTGGCGATGGTGATGCCGCGCTCCCGCTCCTCCGGCGCGTTGTCAATCGAGTCGAACGAGCGGAACACAATCTTCGGGTTGTGCTTCTGCAACACCTTCGTGATCGCCGCCGTCAGGGTCGTCTTGCCGTGATCGATGTGACCGATGGTTCCCACGTTGACGTGCGGCTTCGTGCGATCAAACTTTTCCTTCGCCATTTTCCGTTCCCTTTCTGAGAATACTTACGCACCAAAACCAATATGCAACCTTGGCGGAGCGTCTTCCACCGGCTCGATCTCGAGAACCGCAGTCGAAAAATAGTCCCACTTGAGCAACCTCAACAACCGGGGCTTGTCAGGAACCGGCGTTCCAACCACAATCCACACCCCGAGATCGTCGACGACTTCAACCAGTCCCAGGATCGAATCCTTATCAATGGCCCCGGCAAGCGCCTGCTTTCCCTCTTGCGATACCCGGAATCGAATCACTCTTCCTTGCAACCATGTCATGAGGCTGCGCGCCTCGGAACGCTTTTCAATCGTGTTCTCAGTATTTCCTCAAGCCGACTTCTTGCCCCACGGTCTCCGGAGTCTATGATGTCGTCTGCGAGATCGAGGGGCACTTCAAGCTCAAGCCCACTGCCTTTGCCTTCAAGGCGAGCTACCCACTTGAATTCGACTCCCACGCGAGTGATTGACTCCAACCTCCACGCCTGTCCCAGCCGCGCCAGGAGTTCGCCGATCGCCTGTCCGAGCCGCTTCCCTTTTTCCTGTTGCCGGCTTCTGCCAAGGTCGTCCGCCAGCACTCCTCGCGCATACTCAGATTCGGCCATACCAACAAATCGCGCAGCCTCGCGCTGATTCTCGCTGAGTTTCGGCAGTTTCTGCTCGGAGGCAGTCATCGCCTGGCGCCAATCGTCAAGCGAGACGAACCCACCCGAAACATAAACCTGAAATCCTTGCGTAGCCATCATCCTCAACCTCAGTAATACGCGTACACCTTCAAATATCTCTGCCGCAACTCCAGCGGCACCGCTTCCACCAGCCGCAGATAGCGTTCGCGGGTCAGGGCCTGGTCGGAGACCGGCAGCGCCTGGTAAAGCGCGAGGGCTTCCTTCGCCAGCAATCCGCGGCTCAGGATGGTCTCGTAATCGCGGATGCGCAGCTTCGACTTGCGCACGCGGTTCAGAAAGACCTCTACATCGCGCGCATCGAATGCCGCATCGATCAGGGCGTGCAACTGCGCGTAACCCTGCTCATCCTGCACCGCGATGGTTGCCTGCTCGAATGCCAATTCCGGCCCCCTAAAAACAGCTTTCAGCTCTTAGCCGTCAGCTTTCAGCTTCATCTCGCTTACGCTTGCCGCATCAAATGTGACCTGCCTATTTCGGCTCGCGCTTCTCACTCACGTTCGTTCCACCACCGCACAAGCTAAGAGCTAATAGCTAACAGCTAATAGCTGCATCTCTGGAGCGGGAGACGGGATTCGGACCCGCGACCAACAGCTTGGAAGGCTGTGACTCTACCACTGAGTTACTCCCGCCCTAAAAGCAGTGGTCAGTGATCAGTGGACAGTGATCAGTTTTATCGTGGCGATGCGAGCTGAATCCGCTTTCCCGCCCGTGCCTCAACTGACCACTGATCACTGACCACTGTTCACTGTACTTCTGGAGCTGATGACCAGGATTGAACTGGTGACCTCTCCCTTACCAAGGGAGTGCTCTACCAACTGAGCTACATCAGCCCGCTAACCCAAGCTTCTAGCTTCTAGCCTCTAGCTTCTAGCCCGATTCTGCCGGAGCAAGCCGTCGAGGCCCGGTCCCGCAATCACAAGCTAGAAGCTAGCCGCTAGCAGCTAGGAGCTGTTTTTCTCCCCCTGCCTGCGAATCCTCTCCGCATGCCGGGCTAAAACCGTTCTTAACGCCAGCCCGCCAATCACAATCAGCGGAACAAACCTTATCTGCACCGGCCTGCCATCGACGTCGAAAGTACCATCGCCGATGGTGAACCAAGCCAGCAGAGCCAAAATCGCAAACAGCCCCAGCGCAATCCAAAACTTCTGATCGAGATCGCCGTCCTGACCACTGACCACTGTTCACTGACCACTGTTCTGGTGCACAGGGGAGGATTCGAACCTCCGTAGCTCGCAAGGAGCGGCAGATTTACAGTCTGCTGCCATTAACCGCTCGGCCACCTGTGCCCATATTGTCCGAGCCACTCATTCCGCGTTCTCTGCGGCCCGCGCGGCTCGTTCCCTAACTCCGCTCACGCCGCTAGCTCCGCTAACGCCGCTCTTTTCAGCCCGCTTCCGCGCACGCCGCAACCTCCGGGGTCTTCCGGAATCACGAGCCTGCGCCTGAAGTGGGATCACCGCGAAGGACAGGCCCGGCGCTCAACAAGCCCTTGCGCCGGTAAACTTTCGCCGCTTCGGCTGCCTCGTTTCAGCTTCCTTTTTTGTGGAGCTGGCGAAGGGATTTGAACCCCCGACCCTCTGATTACAAATCAGATGCTCTACCAGCTGAGCTACGCCAGCTCTTCAACCACTTGAAGCGTTCCCGAGACGCCGAAAAGCACGCGGACACACTCCTACTTTCCGCGTCTACGGCACCGAAGTCAAGGTTAGCATAGTGGAGCACACGGAGCAAACGCGGAAGATGCAGAACTCAGTCCGGCAACGGGCAAAGCACGCTCCCTCTACTCGCCGCCGTTCTCACTGTATGGACTCCAGTCCTTCGGCGGTTATTTTGACGGGGCCCGCCGATTTGCCTTGACAGAGGCCTTGCGGAAAACAGACGCTTTTCCCAGGCTCAATCCACACTTTCTCCGAGGTCGAACGATGAACCTGAAAAAACTGGCTCCCGCATTCTCGATCCTGCTCGCCTTCGCCGCCGCCCTGGCGCTGCTACCCGCCTCCGCTCAGGCCCCCGTGCGCAAACCCCGCGTGGCTGTGCTGGATTTTGATTACGCCACCGTGCAAAGCACCACTTCCGCCATGTTCGGCACCAACGTCGACGTGGGCAACGGCATCACGGACTTGCTCATCACCGGCCTGGTCAACAACGGCGCCTACTCTGTCTTCGAGCGCCAGGCTCTCGACAAGCTCATGACGGAGCAGAACTTCTCCAACTCCAACCGCGCCGATCCGTCTACCGCCGCCAAGCTGGGCAAAATGGCTGGCGTGGATTACATCATCATCGGCGCGATCACCCAGTTTGGCAACGAGACCAAGAAGCAGAATATCGGCGGAGGGGGCGGCAGCTGGCACGGCGTCGGCGTGGGCGGCATCGGCCACTCCAACTCCAAGGCCGAGGTCGGCATCAGCGCCCGAGTCGTCAATGTCAATACCGGTGAAATCGTGGCTGTGGCCGAGGGCTCCGGCGAGTCTTCGCGCTCCTCCACCTCGCTCCTCGGCGGCGGCGGCAACTGGGGCGGCTCCGGCGGCGGCAACGTCGACTTCGGCTCCAGCAACTTCCAGGAAACCATCATCGGCGAAGCCACAAAGGCCGCCGTTGACCAGCTCTCCGGTAACCTGGTGGCCGACGCGCCCAAGTTGACGGTTGCGGCCGTGAAGATCGATGGCGTGGTCGCCGCCGTCGACAGCGGCCAGATCATCCTCAACCTGGGCTCCGATGCCGGCGTCAAGGTGGGCGATCAATTTGAAGTCGTCCGCGTCACCAAGGAGATCAAGGATCCCGCCACCGGCGAAGTCATCCGCCGCCTGACCACGTCCATCGGCATCATCAAGGCCACCGATGTCGACGCCAAGTCCGCGGTCTGCGTTCCCGTCTCCGGCTCCGGCTTCCAGGAAGGCGATCGCGTGCGCAGCCCGCAGTAGCGCTGGCTACGCAACCCACCATCGCCCGCCGCGGCGCCTTTGCCCGGCGGGCGTTTTTGTGGTGCGCCCGGCAGGGCG
>PLSB01000035.1 GCA_003165005.1 Acidobacteriaceae bacterium
CGCGCGCCGAAAGGATGCGCCTGAATGGTGATGGGACATTCACGCTCGAGGACGCCCGGACGTGGATCGAGGAGACCGGGCTCTGTCTGTTTCTCCCGCGGAAGCAGTATTCCAGCTTTGTCGCGCCATCCTTTGTTGAAGCTGTAGCCGGGGAACACAACTCGGCTCCCGCAGCCAAAACCATCGCCCAGGCCGAGGATCTGCTGGTCCGCCTGGAGACCGACGGCGTGGCCGTGCGCCTGAATCTGCTCGGTCAGCCCGGCGAGCAGCCCGATTTCGTCGTGGCCAGTTGGGTATTGCCCTACGTCTACGCTTTGCGGGGCGACCGCGACTGGCGGCGCAGCCCGCAACTGACCGGATCGCGCGCGGTTTCGCCTCTGGCCACCCAGGCCTACAAACATCTTGAAGCCGGCGACGCCACCATCCCGCAGTTGAAGAACGCCCTGGGACGGGAAGTGACGGAAGGGGCGGTTCTGCGCGCCATCACCGAACTCTGGCAGCAACTGCGCATCATTCCTGTTCTCTCCGCGCCCAACCGCGCGCCGCAATGGCAACTCTTGCGCGTGCGTTTCCAAAAGGCCATCGCCGAGGGCGCATCCACGTCGCAGGTCACCGCAATCTCCGTGCTCGCCTCCATTTATCTGCAGGCCGTAATCGCCGCCACCATGGAAGAGGTGGAGATGTTCCTGGCGCCGCTCACGGCGCGCAGCAAGGTGCGCGAAGTGCTGCGCGGGCTGGTCGCGACGCGGCAGGTGCACACCATTTCCATGGGCCACGCGCCGCTCTTTTACGTGGCCGGCACACTGCCCGAGTTTTCCGCCCCCGCTTCGCTTTACGGCGGCTCGTATTCCAGTTCGGCCATGCCGGCCTCGAGCGCATTCCTGCGCTCCTTTGAACACGACCACGATGCGCACGAGACCTCCGCGCCGGTGTCGAATGCCGGCTTGGCGGCAACGCCATCCGTAACGCGCAAGGCACCCGAGACGGCGCCCCGGATTGCCGCCGAAGCCGAGGAAAAGCCGCGGCCCGCGCAGCCTCACTTCAGCCGCAAACCGGCGCGCGCGCGGGATCGCAAGCCCGCGCCGGCTTCTTCGAGCAGCCGCGCGAACCGCGGCCCGGCGCGGACCAGTGGCAGCGCGCGTCACGGCTCTCCAGTGCGCTGGGCGCACGACGTCTCGAAAAACGGCAACGGGAACGGTAACGGGAACGGCAAGCAGAATGGCGCTCATGCCAACGGCAACGACCTGCGCAAGGCCAAGCCGGCTGCGGCGCGGGGCTTGCGCAACGGCCACGTCAGCGCCGGCAAACCGGCGGCAAATTCTGCATCGCGGCCCGCCTCAAGGCGCGCCAGCGCGGTCCGCACGGACGCGCGCTCACGCCGCAAACCCGCTCTGACCGCCTCCGCGAAAGCGGGCAACAGAACGCGCTACGGATTCACCGCTCCCTCCGCGAAGCGCTCGAAGAAACGCGGATGAGCGCGGACCAGAACCGCATCCAGTCTCCCCATTCCGCACGGAGAATCATTGTCGCCATCGACGGACCGGCGGGAGCGGGAAAGAGCACCATCGCCCGTGAGTTGGCGCGCCACTTCGCCCTGCTCAATCTTGAAACCGGCGCCATGTACCGCGCCTTCGCCCTCAAGGCACTTCGTGCCTCTCTGGCTTTGGACGAGAGCAGCGGTCTGGTAGAACTGGCCGCGGAGACCTCCATCCTCCTTGAGCCCGGCGAAGAAGAAAACCGCGTTTTGCTCGACGGCGAAGACGTCACCGGCCTCATCCGCAATCCCACTGTAACCGAAGCCGCTTCGCGCGTGAGCGTTTTCCCTAAGGTTCGCGCCTGGATGGTCGGCCTGCAGCAGCAGCTTGGCGCCAAGGGCGGCGTGGTGATGGAAGGCCGCGACATCGGAACCGTCGTCTTTCCACACGCCGAAGTCAAGATCTTCCTCGATGCCGCGCCGGAAGTCCGCGGCCAGCGCCGCTACGAACAACTGGGCCAGTTGGACCGGAAGGGCTCCGCAGCGCCTCCTCCTCCGCCCGAAGAGATCGTTCGCGACCTGCGCGCCCGCGACCAACGCGATCGCAACCGCGCCGATTCGCCGCTCAAGCCAGCCGCCGATTCCGTGCTTCTCGACTCGACAAACCTCACGCTCGAGCAGGCGGTCGCGGAGGCCGTGAAGATTGTGAACGAGAAGCTCGGCGCGGCCGGGCTTTCCTGCTGACGCGCTTCCCAATCCGCGCTTTAGAAACTCTCCTCACGTCATTCCGGGTCCTCCGTTGCGCCTTCTCGAGCCCGTCCCTCCGTAACAGATTCTTCCGGTTTTCTAGGAACTCCGATGGGTTTTGGGTTACGATGGTGCAATCAAGTCTTGGTTCCCCCTAGAGATTTCCCAGGAGCAAAAGGCAAAATGACCGTCCATTGCCATCGCTGCGGAACCACGAATTTGCGTCCCGCGCATTTTCGGTGGGGGGATCTGGCCTATCTTCTTACCCTGCGCTCTCCTGTGCGTTGCCGCTACTGCCGCCTGCGTTTTTACGCGAGCGTGTCCAATGTCCGCAAGATCCGGCGCCAGGCCGAAGAGCGGCACGCCCGCGGAGAAGACGACGTGGATGTTGAGCAGGCTGGGAGTTTTGAGCGGTAGAGATTCCCCGGATCGCCGTTGCTGCCACGATCTTGACGGGATTCCCGCCCACCGCCGCGCCTGCGCCACGAGACAACGCCATTCCCCGCACCGCCGTCCCATCGGCGCGCGGGTATCCGCGCGCCAGTCGAATGCGATAGGCTTTGGGTATGGAGCTGACCTGCAGCCGCTGTCATGAAACCGTGCAGGATGGGTACCGCTACTGCCCTGCTTGCGGGCTGCCGCAACTCGTCTACTCAACTGAGAACTCTGCCGACGCGGGTGAGCGCGATCGCTGGAACGAGGCGGTGCGCGACGCGAATACAGTGGATTGGCGCTCCGCCGTCCGCTCCATCCTCCCTTTGGCGATTCCCGCCGGAATCCTGTGTGCCCTATTTTGGCCGGCGGCCATCCTCGGGGTGCTCCTGATGGGCGCGGCTGCTGCGTGGGCCGTGGCGCTTTACACGCGCAGCCTGAAACCGGCTTGGATCACTATCGGCGCCGGCGCGCGCATCGGATTGGTCACTGGAGTCGTGGGAGGCTGGACGGCCGCCGCCGCGACCGGGCTTTCCCTGTTTGCCAAGCGCTTCTGGCTGCATACGGGAAGTTCATTCGACAGTGACTGGCAAAGCCTCGTAAACCAGCAGCAGGCACAAGGAACCGCGGCTGGCACAGATGCGCAGACCCTTGCCGCAATCAAGGCCATCATGATCTCACCGGAAGGCCGTGCAGGCTTTGTTCTCGTTGCCATCGCTTTTCTCATGGCGACCCTGGTGCTCTTCGCCATCGCCGGAGGCGCTCTCGGCGCGCGCCGCCTCGCCCGCCCGCGCCGGCCGGGAAGCTAGGCCGTACCGGCAGAGAACACTCAGCTAGGGCCTGTTCACACTACCCTTCCCGAGGACTCGACCTGCCTTTCTGGAGGGAGCAGGGGTCTTCAGACCCCTGAAAATCGGTCTCAATTGGAGGGGCTTTAGCCACGGGCCTTTCATTTGTCCGGCCGAAACAGGCCATGTCGGCCGAGAAGCCCCGAAATACCCCCTCCAGGGCTGAAGCCCTCTGTAAACTTGCTTCCATTCAGGGGTCTAAAGCCCCCTGCTCCCTCCGTTACGAGCGGATAACTGGTGGCCAACACAAGTGTGAACAGGCCCTAGTTATTTGAATGCAAATTGTCATCCTGAGAGCCTGTGACTTTTCCGATGCTCTTTGGAATATGGGCGGGGATTTCCAGAGCGCTTCGGTCTATAAGCAAGACATGAGCGAATGCGATACGGAGGAGAGGCGTCCATCGGTGCGATTGCGGGGCCCGGAGCGGCGTCAGATGGGCGGGCCGGGACGCGACCGATCCCGAGTTGCTGGTGGCGTTGTGGCTGTACGCCTGCATTCGCGGCATCGGTTCGGCGCGGGAGTTGGCGCGGCGGTGTAAGGACAGCGCGGGGTTCCGCTGGCTGTGCGGCGGAGTGACGGTGAACCACCGCCTGTTGTCGGATTTCCGCAGCGATCGCGGCGCGGCGCTGGATGAGCTGTTCACGCAGGTCGTCGTCTCGCTGGTGGACAAGGACGTAGTGCGGGTAAGCCGCGTGAGCCAGGACGGGGTGCGGGTGCGGGTCAGCGCCGGGGCGAGCAGTTTCCGCCGTGAAGAGCGGCTGGAGCAAGCCGTCCGGCAGTTGCCGGAGTTGAAACAGAAGCAGGCCGAAGCGGCTCGCCGTGCCGGCCAGGGCCAGCGCGGAGGGAAAGGAAATCTACAAGCAGCGCGCGGCCACCGGTGAGACCGTCAACGCCGACCTTCGCACTTATCGCGGGCTGAGCCAGTTGACGGTGCGCGGTCTGGCCAAGGCGCGCTGCGTGGCGCTGTGGTGCGCGCTGGCCTATAACCTGATGCACTTTGCTGCGGTGCTGTTGAGCTAAATCGGAACCGGGGGCAACAAACCGGCCCCAGGCAGGGCATGGAGACCAAAAGCCGCCGCCGCAGCGCGTAACCCGGCCCTCTGTCGAGTCCAGAAGGCCGACCGCACAACCATCGCCACCGCGCCGCAAACGGAGAGACCGATTTAGTCACAGCCTCTGAGCGACGGTCGGCCGCAGCAGCGGCCAACCGAAGTCGAAGGATCTGCGGTTGTCTTTCAGGCTGCCCATCACTTGCGCAGCAGCCCTTGGTAGTAATTCCGGCTCCGCTCGTCGGTCGAGAAGCGCATTGAGCCGCGGTAGCATTGCGCGCCGTCGCGGCCCCAGCAATAGGTGTCGTTCCAGTGGCATTCGAGGAAGTGCGGAAGAAGCAGGCTTTCGTAATCGAGACAGGCCTTCAGCGCAAGATTCTGTTTGCGGCGGACGCCGCGGTGGGCCATCTGCTTGTCCCATTTTGCGCTAGAAAGACCCGTAATCGCCGCGAAGGGGCGACGGGTTGAACGGCTCATGACAAACTCCAGGTCGCAGTTGCGTACCTATGTCATGGCAATTTCCTCCATTTACTTAGACTAGCGGACCGGATTAGGGTGAGGGCGCTTCACTCCATCGAAACAATCGCCGAGACTGCAGCCTCGATTCCTTGATCGGTGCTCTCCGTGCGCATCCATCGGAGGATCTTCAGACGCAGATATCAAAGTAACCCTGCCAAAGCACTCTGGACAACGGAATATATCGTCCCGCACGCGTAGGGCCTCGTTCACGGGGATCAGCTGCCAGTCTAGCCTTCGGTCACCAGGCTCACCAAACCACCGCTTAACTTCCACTTCGGTCATTCGAGCCATCGATTAATCCTTGCCGTTACCGCCCCGTTCCACCCACGGTCATCCGGTCCAGCTTGATGGTTGGCATGCCTACGCCCACGGGCACGCTCTGGCCGTCTTTGCCGCAGGTGCCGATGCCTTCGTCGAGCTTCAAATCGTTGCCCACCATGGACACGTATTTGAGCGCCTCCGGGCCGTTGCCGATCAGCGTCGCGTCGCGCACCGGCGCGGTCACTTTGCCGTCCTCGATCAGGTACGCCTCCGACGCCGAGAAGACGAACTTGCCGTTGGTGATGTCCACCTGTCCGCCGCCGAAGTTGACGGCGTAGAGGCCGCGCTTGACGCTGCGCAGAATGTCCTCGGGCGCATCGTCGCCGGCCAGCATGTAGGTGTTGGTCATGCGCGGCATCGGGATCGACTGGTAACTCTCGCGCCGGCCCGAGCCGGTATTCGGCATGCCCATTAGCCGCGCCGAGAGCTTGTCGGACAAATAACCTTTGAGCACGCCGCCCTCAATCAGCACCGTCTCCTGCGTCGCCGTCCCTTCGTCGTCCACATTGAGCGAGCCGCGCCGGCCGGCCATCGTCCCGTTGTCGACGACCGTCACCTTCGGGCTCGCCACCGGCTGCCCGATCAAACCGGTGAACGCCGAGGTTCCCTTGCGATTGAAGTCGGCTTCCAGCCCGTGGCCCACTGCTTCGTGCAGCAGAATTCCCGGCCAGCCCGGTCCCAGCACCACTTCCATCTCGCCGGCCGGCGCGGCCACCGCGCCCATCTGCAGAATGGCCCCGCGCGCCGCCTCCTGCGCCAGGTGCTCCGGGCTTTTGGACAGGGTAAATTGCTCTAACCCGGCGCGGCCCCCACCGCCCGCCGAGCCTTTGGTCGTCACCGCGCCGTCTTTGGCGATCACGAAGACATTTAACCGGCAGAGCGGCTGCATGTCGCTGGCAAAGGCTCCGTCCGACGCGGCGATCAGGATGCGCCTCAGCTCCTCGCTGTAGCTGGCGCGCACCTGCACCACGCGGTTGTCGTAGGCCCGCGCCGCGCGGTCGGCGCGCAGGATCAGCTCCAGGCGCGCCGCGAGATCCAGGTCGTAGCCGCCCAGCGGAACCGGATAGAGATTGGCCGTCTGCGTCTCGGTGAATCCCGCGACCAGCTGCTTCGCCGGTCCCGACGCGATCAACGCCGCCGTGCGCGCCGCGTGCAGCAGCCGCTCCGGGCTTAGGTTGTCGGTGTAGGCGTAGCCGGTGCGCTCGCCGCTCAGCACACGAATGCCGCATCCGGCGCTGGTGCCCTGGCTCGCCGACTTCACAATCTGCTCGTCCACGCCCAGCGCCGTGGCCGTAACCGATTCGAAGTAAAGGTCGGCGTAGTCGCCGCCCGCGCTCAACGCCTCGCCGAGGCAGCGCTCCAGCAGTCGCTCGGTCAGGCCGAATTTCTCAAAAAAGTAGCGCCGATGGCTCGGAATTGGGGAAGTTTCAGGCTCCATCATCGTAATCCCAGTGTACGCCGAGCGCGTCTTTCCTTAAGAAGCGGCGGAGCTAGCGGTGCTAGCGGGGTTCGCGGAGTCAGGCCGGAAGGCGATCGTCTTTCATCGACGGCGCCAAGATGGGTCTGGCGACGCGTTGTTTTTCTGGATACGTGCCGCGGCAGCGCGCTTCCGCCCGCAAATCTCTGCGTGTTAGGATTCGTTCTATGAAGAAACTGCTTGCAACAGCGCTGCTTCTGATGGTGTTTGCAAGTCCGGCGTTCGCGGCTGGGTCCCATCATCATCACCAGCACCATCATCATCAAAATCATCATCACCACCACGCGTAAGCGCCGGTCTTCGCGCTGCTTTCCCCATCCGCGTGGGCGGCAATTGCTGTGTGTCTCTCCCTGATCGCGTTTCGCTTAACGCTCAAGGCGTGTTAACGTTCTTGCTATGACCGATCAGGACGATCTTCGCTATCCCATCGGACGCTTTCGCTCGCCCGCCGCCAGCCTGCCGGGTGTGCGTGCCGCGTACATTGAAACCCTGCGCCTGCTACCCGAGCGACTGCGCGCGGCGGTCGCCGGCCTCAACGACGCACAGCTCGACACGCCCTATCGCGAGGGCGGCTGGACCGTGCGCCAGGTGGTGCATCACCTCGCCGACAGCCACGCCAACGCGTTTATCCGCGTCAAGCTCGCGCTCACCGAGGATTGGCCCACCATCAAGCCCTACGACGAGGCCGCCTGGGCGCGCCTGCCCGACTCACTCCTGCCCATCGACGGCTCGCTGGTCTTCATTGACGCATTGCACGCGCGCCTCGTCAGCCTGCTCCAGGCCATGGAGGAGGAAGATTTTCAGAAGGGCTTTGTCCATCCCGAACGCGGGCGCATGACGCTGGCCAGCAATCTCGCCATCTACGATTGGCACTCGCGCCATCACGTCGCGCACATCACCCGCCTGCGCGAGCGCATGGGGTGGTAGGGGAACGCCATGCGTGCCGGCGCATCCAAGGATCGATCGGAACCCGGTACACTACCCCAGCGACAAGAATCCGTCGCTGGGGGCCCCGGCGCTCAAGCCGCGTCGCCCGCGCAACTGGTTGAGATGGTCGCGGCGTATCTTGCCGCCCATCCGGCCGCGGCTTTTCTTGAAGATGGCCGCGTACTCTTCGACATGCGCACCGCGCGCTGCTCTGTCGAAGAGTCGCACGGGCGCTGCCTGCTGCAGCTCTGGAGCGAAGAGCGCAACCTGGTGCGCAGCGTGGTCGACGTGAAACCACGCGCGCAATCGCTGCGCCTGGCCACGCGGAAGATGGGCGCGGCGCGGCCGCCGTTCCTCGAACTCGTCCCCACCAGCGAGCGCCGCACACCCACCACACGCGACAAGGCGCGCCGCAACTACCAGCGCCTTTTGGAGCGCGTGCTTGCGCGGCATTACCTCGGCGCGAAGGTCGACGGCCTGCGCACGGCCATGGATCTCGAGCACAGCTTCGGCCCCGCCTATGTGCGCGGCCGCCTGCTGAAGGGCACCGCGGCCGATGCCGTGATCGGAGTGGGCGCAGCGGAATCCGCCGCCGTCATCGACGGCGTTCTCACCCTCGGCATTCTCTGGCTCGACTATTGCCGCCAGCACGCCGACGCGCGGCGCCACTTCGGCGGCCTCAAAGTCGTTGTCCCGGCGGGCGCGTGGCGCACTTCGGCCGAGCGCATGGCCTGGCTCAACCACGCCGCCGCGAACTTCGAATTGTTGACTCTCGACGAGCGCAGCGAAGAACTTGCGCCCATCGACTTCCGCGACACCGGCAACCTGGACTCGCGCCTGGTGCACGCTTTTTCGCCTGCCGCCGCGCTCGATCGCCTGAAGGCCGGCATCGACCGCATTCTCGCGCTGGTTCCCGATGCCGCGCGCGAGCGCATCGAAATCCGCCCTCGCTCCGCAACAGAAGTCAGTTTGATTCTGCACGGTCTCGAATTCGCCTGCGTGCATCACGGCACCGCGGCGCACTCCTTCGCGCGCGAAGACGAAGTCACTTTCGGCGCGGGGCCGGGCGAAACTCCGCTCACCCCGGAGAACGAAGATCTCTGCCGCGAACTGCTGCGCCGCCTGTTCCTGAGCCGCCACGCCGACGGCGCGCACACCGATCCGCTCTTCCGCATGGCGCCCGAACGCTGGCTCGAGTCGCGCCTGCGCACGGCGCTGCCGGAGATGCTTCCCGAGTTGCGCGGCGATCTGGTTTACAACCAGGTTCCTGCGCTGTCGACCGGCGACCGCGGAATGCTCGATCTGCTCACGCTCGACCGCAACGCGCGTCTTGTGGTTCTGGAATTGAAGGCCAACGAGGACCTGCACCTGCCGTTGCAGGCTCTCGACTACTGGATGCGCGTGCGCGCGCTCAACGCCGACCGCCATGCCGTGGCCCAACCCGCAATTCGATCCGCCGAGCCTGTCTCGGCCTTCACGCGCAGCGGCTACTTTCCCGGCGTGGAGGTCTCCGCGCTTCCGCCGCGCCTCATTCTTGCCGCTCCGGCGCTGCGCGTTCACCCCGCCAATGAGCCGGTGCTGCGCTATCTATCGCCCCAGATCGAGTGGGAGCTCCTCGGCCTCACCGAGCACTGGCGCCGCGAGCTCAAGATCGTCTTCCGCAAGCGCAGCCGGGACGATTGCGCAAGGGCGGACCGGACATGACCAAGTTGGTCACATTGAGCTATAATGCTTCCATGCGGACCGCCAAGATCAGCGAATTGAAGGCCAACCTGAGCGCGCACATCAAATATGTGAAACGCGGCAAGGATGTGCTGATCCTCGACCGGAATACGCCGGTGGCGCGGTTGACTTCAGTGGGAAGCATCGACGGCTACGACGAGCGGACCCGGCGCCTGATCGCGAAAGGCATTCTCTCGCCCCCGATCGAGCCTCGGAAGCAGGACGAAGAATGGCCCGAGCCTCCGGGACCGACCTGCATTACGCGGGAGATGATGGACCAGGTATGGCGCGAAGAGCGCGACGATCGATGAGCCGGCCCTATGCGTTTTGGGATTCCAGCGCCCTTATCCCTCTTTGCGTATCGCAGCCACAGACCGCCGTGGCGCGAACTCTTTACGCTAAGTTCCGGATCGTTGCGTGGTGGGCAACTCAGGTCGAGATCGTGAGCGGCCTTACCCGCCTCATACGCATGGGCGGAATGACACAACAGCAGTTTCTGGCCAGTAAGCCCTTCGTTCAGAATCTTGCCCGCAGGTGGGTGTCTATCCATGAATCGGCCAGCATCGTGCCCAGCGCTTGCCGGTTGCTCGAGCTTCACCCGCTGCGCGCGGCCGATGCCCTGCAATTGGCCGCCGCGCTGGAGGCCTGCGAGCACAGCCCGCTTGGGTTTGCCTTCATCACCGGCGATCAACGACTATCCGATGCCGCGCGTCAAGCTGGCTTTTTGGTCGAGGTCGTTTGATGGCCTTGCCGGGCCCGCCGTTTTCCTGTTCCCTTGCTCCCTTGGTCCCTTGTTCCCTGTCTTTACGGCTTCGACATCATGTCCGGCACCGGCTTGCCCGCGGAAAAGTCAATCGGCACCGACACATGCTCCTGCACGATCAGCCACTTCCCGTCGATCTTGCGGTACACGTCGGTCACGCGAACTGTCATATCGGCTGGCGACCCATCCGCCATCGTTCCCGATAGATGTTGGATGTTGTGCCCATAAGCGATCTTGCCGTCAGATGCAACGCTCAGGTCGCTGACTGTGAATTTGATGGGCCCAGGAAGCATGGCAAGAAAGTCATGCCAGTCCTTCTTGTAATCCTCCCAACCCACGTGCTGTCGCGGAACGCCCACGTCAAACACGAACAGATCATTGCCCGGAACGTACACCTTCATGATCGCGTCCAAATCCTTGGCACTGGCAGCCGCCGCAAACTGGTCTTCCAGCGCGCGAATCTCCTGCTCATCCTTGGATTGCGCCCGCGCCGGTAGCCCTGCGCTCAGGCACACAGCCACAAGCGCCGCCGCAATTGCACCAATCACAAATCTTCTCATTGACCTCTCTCCTTATTGCAGTTGTTGGATTTTGGGGAATCCGAGTGACCCTGTCAGGCTTTGAGATATACGTTTTGTCCGATCGCCCTGTCAAGCGGAAAACTGTTTTCCGCAAGCGCCGTACCTACTCCGCTGATCACGGGCCAGCCGTTTTCTTGGTCCCTTGTTCCCTTGGTCCCTTGATCCCTGTCTTCTTGCCGTAAACTGAGTCATTATGGCTATCGCTGGTATTGCTCACGCCATCAAGCCCCGCACACCCAGGGGCGGGTTTTCGAATCAGCCCTTCACTGACTTCAACGACCCCGAAAATGCGCGCGCCATGCGCCGCGCTCTCGACCGGGTGGCCGCGCACCTTGGCAGCGAGTACTCGCTCATCATCGGGGGCAAGCGGCTGAAGACCGCGGAGCGGATTCGCTCCATCAATCCGGCGCGCCCGGCCCAAATCGTCGGTGTGCATCAGAACGCCGGCGCGGCGCAGGTGGATGCCGCCATGACTGCCGCGCTCCACGCCTTCGATGCGTGGAGCAGGACCACGGTCGAAGACCGCGCCTCGCTGCTTCTCGGCGCCGCCGAAACGATTCGCAAGCGCAAGTTCGAGTTCATGGCCTGGCTCACCTACGAGGTGGGCAAGAACTGGGCCGAGGCCGACGCCGACGTGGGCGAAACCATCGACTTCCTTGAGTTCTACGCGCGCGAGGCGCTGCGCCTGGCCGCGGCCGCCACGCCCATTCAGTATCCCGGCGAACGCAACGAGCTTCTCTATATCCCGCTCGGCGTGGGCGCGGTGATTTCGCCCTGGAATTTTCCTTTCGCCATCATGGCCGGCATGACGGCCGCCGCCATCGTCACCGGCAACTCGGTCATTCTCAAGCCCTCGAGCGACGCGCCCACCATCGCCGCGCGCTTCGTCGAAGTCCTCGAGGAGGCCGGCATTCCCGACGGTGTGGTCAACTTCTGCCCCGGCTCCGGCGCTACGTTCGGCAACGCCATCGTCGAGCATCCCAAGACGCGCTTCATTGCCTTCACCGGCTCGCGTTCCGTCGGCCTCGAGATTCACCTCCGCGCCGCGCAACACCATCCCGGCCAGATCTGGATCAAGCGCACCATTCTCGAAATGGGCGGCAAGGACTCGATCCTCGTCGCCGCCGATGCCGACCTCGACGCCGCCGTTGAAGGCGTGGTCGCGTCGGCCTTCGGCTTCAGCGGCCAGAAATGCTCGGCCTGCTCGCGGGCCATTGTGGATGCGTCCCTCTACGATGTCTTTGTCGAGCGTCTCCGCGAGCGCGTGGCCACGCTCACCGTGGGCGATCCTGCCGCCAATGCCGATCTCGGCCCGGTCATCAATCAGGCTGCGCTCACCTCCATGCTGGGCTACATTGAAACGGGTAAGAAGGAAGGCAACCTGATTGCCGGAGGAAACGCTCTGGAGACCAAGGCGGGCGGCTACTTTATTGAACCAACAATCTTCTCCGAAATCCCGCCCCACGCAGTGGTCGCGCAAGAAGAGATTTTTGGTCCCGTGCTGGCCGTCATCAAAGTCGCCAGCTTCGAGGAAGGCCTGCGCGTGGCCAACGACACCGAGTACGGCCTGACCGGCGCTGTTTACACCAGCGATCGGGCAAAGATCGCTGCGGCGCGCAGCGCCTTCCACGTGGGCAATCTCTACTTCAATCGCAAGTGCACGGGCGCCATGGTGGGCGCGCATCCCTTCGGCGGATTCAACATGAGTGGGACCGACTCCAAGGCCGGCGGACCAGACTATCTCTACCTGTTTACGCAGGCCAAGAGCGTGGCGGAAAAGTTAACACCCGTGGAGAGCGGAACACCCTAGTACTACGGTTGCACATAGGTCTTTGCGGAGGGAGCAGGGGCCTTCAGGCCCCTGAAAAAGCCGCAAAACCGGGAAGGCCTTTAGGCCCGGGCCCTTGTCCTTTTGCGGCACCCCAGCGAAGTACAACTGTAGTCTTAGCAACCTGTGGTGCGTCTGCGTATCCACTTTGAGGCTGTACAATCGACGGCATGACGAATGCCGCCCCGGTCCCCCTCTCCGTCCCGCTCACCGAACTCAAGCACAAACTGGAAACCCGCCAGGCCCGCATCGGGATCGTGGGCATGGGCTATGTGGGATTGCCGCTGGCGCTGCTGTTTTCCGGCGAAGGTTTCCGCGTCACCGGCTTCGACATCGCGGCCGATAAGGTGGCCACGCTCAACGCGGGCCGGTCCTACATCGTGCGCATTCTGCCCCAGGCCATTGTTGAAGCGCAGAAGGCGGGCTTCCGCGCCACGGCCGACTACGCCGAGGTTGACGCCATGGATGCGGTGATCATCTGCGTGCCCACGCCGCTCGACGAGCACCACCAGCCCGACCTGAGCTATGTGACCGGCACGGTCGAGGCCATTGCGCCGCACACCCGCGAGGGCCAGCTGATTGTGCTCGAGAGTACGACCTATCCCGGCACCACGGAAGAGGTGGTGGCGCCGCTGCTTGAAAGCGGCAACGCGCGCGGCCTCAAAGTGGCGCGCGGCACGGAAGATGCCGGCGTGCACGTGGCGTTTTCTCCGGAGCGCGAGGATCCCGGCAACGACACGGTCGACCGCCGCGACATTCCCAAAGTGGTGGGCGGCTCAAGCGCGTCGGCCAGCGAGATGGCCGCGGCCCTCTACGGCGCCATCTTCCGCCGCGTGGTGCCGGTCTCCAGCCCCGCGGTCGCGGAGATGACCAAGCTGCTCGAGAACATCTATCGCTGCGTCAACATCGCGCTGGTNNGCCAAGACCAAGCCCTTCGGCTTTCAGGCCTTTTATCCCGGCCCCGGTTTGGGCGGGCACTGCATTCCCATCGATCCGTTTTATCTTTCGTGGAAGGCGCGCGAGTTCGACTTCCGCACCCGCTTCATCGAACTGGCCGGCGAGGTGAACACGGCCATGCCGTACTTCGTGCTCGACCAACTGGCCGCGGCTTTGAACGAGCGGGGCAAAAACTTCAAGGGATCGAAGGTGCTGGTTCTGGGCGTAGCCTACAAGCGCGACATCGACGATCTGCGCGAGTCGCCCGCGTTGACCATCATCGAGCTGCTGCGCAAGAAGGGCGCGGAGGTTGCCTACAACGATCCTTACTTCCCCACCGTGGGCCGCGGCCGCAAGTACGACCTGAACATGACCTCGGCGCCGCTCGACCATCTCGAAGAGTACGACGCGGTCCTCATCGTCACCGACCACTCCAGCTACGACTACGCCCAAATCGTCCGCGAGGCGCAGCTCGTGATCGATACCCGCAACGCCACCCGCGGCATCGACTCGCCCAAGATCGTGCGCTGCTGATTGCGCACGGCGCGAATCCCCTCCGCGCGGAATGCGGGTGCAGCCGCTCACGCATGCGACGAAGATGAAAGTGGCTGCGTCAGAGCTTCAATCGCCAGATACATTTGCCACGCCGTCGCCCAATGGATCTCGATTCCTCTGCGCTCCGCCTCCTCGGCCAACAGGCGATACAGGTCCGCAAGGCCGCAGTCGAGCAGCACATCGATGTTCCAGTCGTCGGCCCCATGCGTGTAGAGCTTCAAGAACATGTCGCTGCCGATCATCGGCGCCAGATCGAACCAGCGGCGCACGCGCTCGGGGCTAGGCAGGTCGTAGCTGGCAATCTCGCCTGTTTCCAGCCGCGGCATCAACCGCTTGCCAAACCGGATCCCGAGCGGTCCGGTGATCATCAGCAGGTCGCCCTGCCGTCCGCCACCCACGGTAGCTTCGATCCCGCGGTCGAAGGAGCGCGGGCTTCCGTCGGCGTTGCTTGTGCACCAGTACACTTGGTTCACCACGCGCCCTTGCGTGGCAGACGGCAACGACGGCATGGTGAAATCTGCATAGCAGCCCAGGTCGCGCAGCATGGCGATTTCGCCGTTCAGGCCGCAGTGCTTGCCGTCGGGGCGCGAGTTATCGAGCGCCCAGTTGCCGTGGATGAATCCGAAGGCTGTGCGCCCGTTGCGCTGGCGCAGAAGGCCATGATCGCCGGCCAGGCGCCGGCAGAACTCAGTCACCTTTTGGATAAAAGTCTCGCGCCGCTCGTTGTCGTGATGCAAATGCACTTCCACGTCGGCGACGCCGAGACGCGCGATCCCTGTAACGCCCTCCAGCAGGTCGCTGCGGTACTCCTCCTGCGGATAGAAAAAACTGTATTGCGGACGCCGTCCCGCCGCATCTCTGGGAGCGTCCTCGGCAATGCGCGGCCATTTGTCGCGCCACTCGGCCACCTTCTTGAGCGCCCGATCGAGCGACGGTCTCCGTCCCAGCGGCTCGTAGTGATCGGCTAGCGTGACCCAGATGCGCTTCGGCTTTACCGGGCTGACCGCTTTGCGCAAACGGTCCTTCAGATATGGCGCAAGCCAGAGCTCGGCATGCCGAGGGAGATTCATGGAACCATTCTATCGGAGGGTCTAGACGTTGCGGCCGAGTCCCCTGGAGGCGCCGGGCAGACCCTATGTGCGTTAGTTACGCCCCAATGTCCTTGAGTAATGACTGAAGCCGGTGCAATCTCGCGTCGAACACCGATTCCTCGCTGAGGTTGGCGGGCCGCTGCGCGGCCTCCCGAAGAGCTTGCACTGCACGCTTCAAGTACCATTGGTCCATTTTTTTCCGTGCGCCATGGAAAGGTTTGAGATCGAGAATGCGCTGCGGAATGCGAACTGCCAGCACTCGCATCAAGCGGCTCCATCCAGGCCAAACCCTCCAGGCACGCAGGCGCTGGTCGATCTCAAACTTGCGGGTAACGCGATCGATATTGCGATTTGCGCTATAGTGGCTGATTCCGCGAAAGCGGTAGGAAAAATTGCCTATCGCCTCGAGCGCGCTCGAAGCGCCCAGATAGACGGGCTCGTAGGGCAGGCCAAGGCTTCGCGTCCAATCCAGCCACTTGAAGGTGTTGCTTTGTGGAGAAAGCGCCACGGGAATCCACGGCACGCGGAGAGCGTCGGCAACAATGGCGGCGTGCATGGCGTCGGCGATCACAAGCTTGGCGCGCCGGATGCGCTGCACCATCTTCTCGCTATCCTCGAAGGGGTCAAGGAAGGTGACACCGGCCAATGCGCATACTCTCTCCCAGTTTCCATCGGCAAGAGTGCTGCAATGGGGCATAAATACAACCCCCGCCCGCTCCGATTCGGGTAGCGGCTTGCATTCGGGGAGCAGGCGCAGGAGAGCCGCTGCGTCTGTTACTGCCTTGTCGGCTGGCAGCCCCAGGACTTTGGCGGTAAGCGGCCCTCGAACCGCGAGGATCTTCCAGGAAGGGCCGCCAACATCGTCGGGCAGAATGTCGTATCCGACGCCGCTCCCAAGCACGATGTAACGTCTATTCGGAGGCAGAAGCCCCTTGGAAATGACCGTCCCGACACCAGCAAAGTAGACCTCATCGTCGGCCTCTACAGTACTGCCGAGAAGTCGGCTCCAAAGCCAGCGGTTTAGATCGTCTCCGAAATTGGTCTTGCCGTCGTCTGTATAGAGCGCGATCTGCAAGATTTCACCCCCGTGAAGGTCGAACGTGTTTCAGGCCGCCTCTTCAGGAGCCGCGGGCTTTCCGCGCAACTCATCCCGGCTGAAATGCCCGGCTTCGTCGCCGCGTCAGCATCACGCCCGCTGCCGAACGGTGAGATACGTGGTGAACGAGAGAGAGATTTGCCAGGCCTCTTCGGGACGAATGGATTGCAGTCATTCATGCACTCGGCGGAGACGTACTCGCTCGCGCACGTCGTCTGCTTCGAGAATACGCAGAGCCGCCGCAGCTTCGATGAAAGTAAGGAGAAAAGCAGGTTAAGGCGCGATGAAGAGCCTTCGAGAACGTCTACTGGAGAACTTTGCGGTTCCAGTTAACGGAGGCGCTTGAAAGGGAGACCATCTCTGAGCAGGCGGACCATTCGCCGCCAATGCTGCTCAAAATACATATTGACCAAGTCCTCCGCGGACTAATCCGTTCTGATCGATATCATCCCGAATTGTTGCGACAGCAACTAACACTGTTTCACTATGAATGACCACATCCGCGGCAATGCCATTCGAGGCGATTACCTGCATCGCGCTATGGGTGAGCCACAAACACTGCCCGGCGAACGCTGCTCTTATATGAATCGGTTTCGCCCGCCTTGATCACCTCAGAGAATCCGCATGATCGAATAAACTCGGCGATCCAATCATGGGGATTGGCTCCCATGTCAGGTAAGAGCGGGGCCCATTCCATCGCAACCTCGTTTGACTGCCCCATGTCAAAGATCAAGGACTTGGCTGTCCTTTCTCTGATCCTTCTAAGGAAGTCTCTCGCGTAGTCAACGCCGTGTTCATACATAACATGGTGCAAAACCGAAAGAAAGATTACCGTGTCGAAGGTTGGCAGCTTACCAAGAAACTCCGGTGTGATGTGTGCATACATGAAGCCTGCCGGCTCATTCCTGTTCAATAGGTTCACATTCTGAGCAACGGTCATCCTGCGGACGTCCGCATCAACTCCGAGTACAAAACACCCGAATTCTCGCGCCACACGCTGAACGTAATAGCCTTCGGCGCAGCCCAGATCAAGCACGGTTCCTGGGGTTTTGGAAACGACGTCGCTGATTACGGCCCATCGATCCGAGCAGCCACGCTCTCCGCTCGAAACGAGTTTGCCATCAATCGATATGGGATGGTATGGCTCGTACTGTCTGATCAGCCTGCGAATCACCAACTTATGCAGGGAACGAAGAAAGCCGCCTAAATCGTCATCAATTTGCAACTTCATATATGCTCCCTGTGGTGGAGATCCCCGCCATGAGGACTGAATTGCCCCTTCGCCTGATCCGGATAAGTGAGAGGCCTCGGGTTTGTTGACGGGCGCGGGCAAGCATTAATAGCGCAGCCAGAAAGGAGCCGTGCTCGACGGTTCCCGCCTTTTGATTCGCCCCGATCGGGGAGCCGTTTGAAATGTGGGCAACCATATACGTGTACTATTCTCTGAGCGTCGGCTAACATTCCGACTTAGCCAAGCTACAGGCTTGCCTGACCAATCCCATGACGATCAATGCCGGCTCAGCCATCTCTCAATGACTGGTATCGTGTGCGCGATCATATTCTGTGTCCACGCGGCCCGTGGCACTCTTCCGCTGAAAACGTTCTGTCCGAGATAATCGAACCACAGCAAGAGCGTGAGGAATTTCATATCTTCATCTTCCACTCCGTACCTGGACTGAATTGCTCTCAACCGCGAACTCAACTCACTCTCTTCAACCGAATCGCTCCAGACCTGCCGAAGAAACTCACCTATAGGGGCATTGCGGAACTCGGAGTAAGACATGAGCAAGAGGTGTATTGAGTCAACGAGGCGCAGGCCGTCCGTGCGTGCCCATTCCCAATCAAGAACCGCTGAAATCCGCTCTCCTTCGAATAGAACGTTGCCGAGCCACAGATCCCCATGCGTGACCTCGCCGGAGAACTTGCGGCCGGCGTGCCATCGCAAAAGCTTTTCTCCGGTCTCGCGCAGGAACGGGGAATATGCCTGCAGGGACTTCGAGATTCGATCCAACTCCTCTCCAAGGTTGGCCCTTGCAGGTTCCTGCGTCGGACCTCCAGAGCTGCACCATACCTCCAAAATCGCATCCATGCGATCCCAACAGAACTTCGCAACCACCCCCACCTTCTTCTCTTCAACCGCCACTACGCCTCCGTGTTCGGGCGTGAGCAGCGCCAGGGAACGCGGAACCAGCGCACGCAGGCTCAGGTCGGAGGCGCCGATTTCAAGCCCTCGCGCCTTGCGGCGAATCTCCGCGATGGCCCGATCGCATCTGCCGAATTGGAAGACCGCAGGGGCGCCCTTCCAGTTCGCAAAGGCCAAGACACTGCAGTGGCTCGACAACTGAAGGAGCGGCCTGGGGTCCACATCGCAGCCGCATGTTGCCACGATGTTGGCAATTGGCGTGTCGCCTGTGACGCTCAATACAGGTTGTCTATGCGCAATCCAGAGCAGCGATCGTCCCAGAATTTGCTCTGAAGAATACTCGATTCCACCGTTTTGATACTTGACCCCTTGCCCTGAAATTGCAGTGACATCGCCGCGTGCCTTCCAAAGCACATTGCCGAAACTCTTGCCTAGCCGAAGCAGACCGTCCAGGTAGGATCGCGGCCTCAACGGTTCTATCCACCTGGGGATAGGAATCTCCTCTCCCGCAAGCAAGTAGCAGGCACTTGATAACCCGCAACTGGAATGGTCGACAGCCTGATCTTCCATTTCTCCGATCAATATCCGCTCCATCTTCGATTTGGCCGATGCGCCTCATGGCAACTTGCCGGAAGCCACGCGTTTTGCGCTGCCGCCTTTGCATCTGTGGAACAAAACCCGGAAGCGGCGCTCTCGTCAACCCTCTCGCGGGATTCTTCGTATCATCGCTGCGCCTTTTGCAATGTCAAAAAGCGAAAGCCCGTGCAGCATTTCGCGCAGTATTTTGAGGCCTGTGGAGACTTTCAACGAGCGACTGCGCACTTGCGAGTATATTTTGAGCAGCGCATCCGCGGCGCAACTGGCGCGGAGGAGTCCTTCAGGATCGTTCATCCAGCGCGGGCGGGGCGCTGGAGGGCCTGTCGCCCGACGCTTCTCAATCAGCACATCGTAAACGCCTTCGAGTGGAGCTAAAGTCTTTCCCCATGAGTGCGCAATGGCGGTGGATCGTCCTTCGCGAACGATCGAGGCTCGATGCTGGGGAGACTGGTTGAGCGCGACAATGGCCGCAAGCAAGCCCTCTCTGTCGTCCACATCGGCGCTGTAACCATTCACGCCATCGACGATCCATTGCGGAACAGCCCCCACGCGCGTCGACACAACCGCGGTCTCGCACGCCATGGCCTCGAGAATGGTGCAGGGCCCACCTTCAACCCGCGACGTGAGCAAATAGACATCGAAGGCGGAATACAAAGCAGGAAGATCTGTCTTGCGAAGAAACCCTGTGGCGCTGACAGAAACTCCCAGGGCTTGCAAATCCCGAACCTCTTTTTCCCACCCAGGTCCGCCCATCACGAGATGAAAATTGGGAATGACGGCCGCGGCTCTGCGCGCCACTTCAAGAAGCACGTCTGTGCCTTTTCTTCCGTAGTCGAAATCGCTCCCCTTATTCCCAACAAAGCCGGCCACAAAGCGGCCAGAGGGAATTCCGAAGCGCGCCGGCCTCACCTTTTGGCGATAAAAGAACTCCGCATCCACGCCGTGGGGAACCACAGTGATCGGAATGCGGGCTGCGTTGCGGCCATCGCAAAACTCTTTCCAGGCCGCTGTGCACACGGTGAGCGCTGCGCTCATTTCCATCGCAAGCTGCTGATTGGCTTGCCATTTCGTCACGTGATGGAACCAGGTGGCAATGGGAGGCAGCTTGTGCCGATCGAAATTGCGAAATAACTCGATTCCATCGTAGTCGCTCAGACAATGAATCACATCGGCAGAGGCAACGATGTCTCCGAGGAGATCGGGCCGCCTGGATAATATGCCGACCGGCAGAAAGTAGAAGTCGTATTTGCCGCCGAACCGGGCGGCAATCTGCTTCCCCATCTCGCCGATGACCCACCACGCCTTATCGGGAATCAACGCGATACGCGGCTTTCCGCTCATGGCCGCTCCTGCCTGGAGAGCAACCGGTTCTTCAGGCTCACCGCGAGGACTTGAAAGCGATGCGGTTGAAAGAAAGGAAAAGGCCACACAAGCAGCGAGCGGATGGCATAGCCGAGTTCGCCCTTGAGTTGGTTGTCTCTGGCAATCAACGCGGCGCTGCACAACTGCGCGGCCCAAATGCGCCGCCGCCAAATCCAACGCTCGATCCCCCGATAGCCGCTCAGCAGCGTCGGCTCCAAAATGACTCTGAGACCGTCAAGCATCTTTTCCGGCGACGCGCTGATGCTCTTGGGGTGAATGTAGTAATTGGTCAGGGGTTCGGGCACCGCGACGAACTCGCCGAAAGGCATGAGACGCACCCACATTCCCCAATCCTCGCAAGTCCGAGCGCCTACGCGAAATCCGCCTGCGGCCAGAACCGCCTGGCGCCGCATGAGAACCGACGAGGGCAAGATGGGGTTGCAAAAGCGCAGGAGCTTTCTGGCGGCGAGGGGATCGACCGCCGCTTGCGCGCCGCGCGGGCCGTGATCGTCGAAGAGTGTGACGCCGGTGTAGACAAACACGACGCCAGGCTGAATGAGAGCAACCTGGCGGGCAAGCTTCTCAGGCGCCCACGAATCGTCGGCATCCAGCAGAGCGATCCACTCGCCCGATGCCTGCCGGAGTCCGGTGTTCCGGGCCGCGCCGATACCGCCATTCGGCCGTTGGATTACCTTTGCCCCCAATTCTTCGGCAATCCGCGCTGTGCTGTCGGTCGATCCATCGTCGACGACGATCACCTCATGCGGAGGCAGCGTTTGCGCAAAAACCGAGCCCAGGCTTCTCGGCAGGAAGTGCGCCGCGTTATAGGCCGGGATGACGACGCTGATCTTCATAGCCGCGCTTCTCGACACAGCATTCCCCAAATGCGCCGCTCCCTTCCGGATTCCGTGCCTCGGAATCGTGTCATCACGATGCTTCGTTCCCGGTTCCCTTGCGGGCAAGAAAGTCAATGGTTGTCGTCACGAGATCTGCCTCAGAAAAACCGCGGAACTCCGGAGCGATCGTCATGGTCCGGATTGCCTCATGCGTGCCGGGGCTGACGTGAGTTCGCCGTGCAATGATTTCCAGTCCTGCATCCTGCGCAGATTGAAGAAACTCCGAAGCGCGCAGTCGGTTCTGAAATTGCAGAGAGTTATTCCACAATCGCCATTTAGCTTCGCTGTATCTCAGGTAATTGACATAGGAGATAGACTTGTCGAAATGAGCGTAGTGGTCGTTGCATGCAACATTGTGCATTACGATTCCACCTGGCTTCAGGATTCGTAGACTCTCCCTCATTATATCTCCGAGCGCCTTTCTGTGAACGTGCTCCAGTACGCTATTCGAATATATGATGTCAATCGAGTTTGGTTCCAGCTCTATGTTTCCGGCGTCCTCTGGTGCACGGTATTCGATGCCGCTGCTCCTCAATATTGCAGCGAGGTTAGGCTGATTGACGATGAGCTCCAGACGGTTGCTGATGATCGCAGGGGTCAGTCCTGTTATTTCGGCAATCGAGGGGATATGAGCCTCAAGAGTTCGGAGGAGCCGGTACATACCAGCTTCCGTAAGGTGCGGAACGATATCAACAGTGACAACCGACTCCGCGCCCGCCAAAACAAAGCAAATCGGCAGGACTGGATACCATCCCGTACCAATTTCCAGGATTCTCGCCCCGCGAACTGAAATCCCTGCGGCCTCGAGGTACTTCATGCTTAAAATCCATTCGTCAACCTTGGCGGCCATCGCCTTGTCGAAGTTTCGTAGGCCGCCAAGCGCAGCTTGCATACGCGTATTGAGAACGATGCCGCCCGGCGCCGCGCTCAAGACCTTTTGCGTGAGCCCTTTGATTCTCCAATTCATTGCAATACCTTCTCTCCCACACGAAACCAGATTTGGGCTTTCCTGGAACTCAATGTTCCGTGTCAGATTCACCGCTTCGCCAACTCCCCCTGCATCGGTGCGCGCTTGGCACGAATAAGCAACGCGAGGAACCTCTCTGCGAACGTTGCCAGTGGCCGAGGTAACGCGCCAGTCAATTGAGCAAATCGCGCCTGATCTTGTGGCTCGAGAATTCGCAACAGATAGGTAAGTATGACAAGTGCGGCCAGAGCCGTGCATCCACCCAACAGGATTCCCCACAGCGGAGGAAGAAATAAGGTCACAAAATGGGCCGCCAACGCCGCCGCAATACTAATCACGACGACCTTGGCCGTTAGCATCCACGGCAGCCTAATGCCGAATTTGCGGGCGCCAATTGCCCACATGATCCCGACGGCCGTAAACTGCGCCGCCCCGCTCCCAATGCAGGCGCCGACCGCACCGTGCGTGGCAACGAGCGTCCACGTTACGCCGACGTCCACGATGCCGGCAATCACCATCGTGACGATCACATAAACCTGGCGCTCGGTGCTTTGCAGAAGGCTCTGGATCGGGCCAACAAATGCCTTGGGCATGCAGAGCAGGGGGGCAATCGTTACCACCATCGCCGCGCCAGTGTACTTGGCGCCATAAAAAAAAACAAGGGCTGGAGCGGCCAATGCCGTCGCGACTGCATGTATAGGGAGGGCGGTGAGGGTAAGGTAGCGAAACGACGTAGACGCAAGTCGCGGCAATTTGGATTTATCGCGTCCAAATTGGGCAAACATGGTTGTGGAGGCGGCCCCGCCGAAGATAGTTGCGCTCAAAAGCAGCATGTTGCCCAGGCTGAAGGCAATCGAGTAATAGGCTATCTGGCGGATATCGGTGCAGCGGATCTTCAGTATCAGGACCTCAAACCGCTCCCACACCACCAGCGCCAAAATCATGGTGATCACGCTCTGCCAGGCAAAGGCGATCATGCGGTTTCGCACTCCCTCAGGGAGAGCATGGCCGCGCTCCCACTTCAGGACGCGCCGAACAGTTGGGATCAGACGCACCAGAAAATCCACCAACCGCATAAGCAGAAACGCCGCGCCTACCCCCGTAACCCCCCAATGAAAAACCACAGTTGCAAAGATTGCAAAAAGATATACAAAGGCGGAAGCTATCGAGCCAGGAATATTGGCGGCAAGGTTCTCGGTTGCGGTATTGGCTCCAGCGGGGATGGTATTGACCATGGCGGGCCAAATGCTCAAGGCGATCAGTAACGAGGCAAGACGGTAATGTGTGTCGGTGTCGTGAAACACCCAAAGAATGATGGCCGCAGTGGCCAGCGAAGCCAGAACAATCTGCATCCAGAAAGTACGAACAAAGATATATCTTGCAGCGCCTTTGTCGCCGCTGCCGATGAACTCGGCCATATACTTGCGGGTGGCCGCGGAAATGCCGAATCCGCCGAGGGTGCTGACGATGCCTGCCACATACATGACAAAAATGATGTGCCCGGTTTGTAAAGGACCCAGTTTGCGCGCAACTGCGATTGATGCGATGACATTAACAAGCTGGGCGGTTATGGTATCCAAGCCGTACCAGCCTGTGTTCTTGGCTATAGTTTTCGTATTTGACATATTCAATTAGGGGGAGCTTTCTGCAACCAGGGCCGGTCAAAGTACATCCAGCGATTCCGCGCCGGCGGCGCCCGCCGCCGGCCTGGAATCACAATCAACTAACCCAACGCGCCAAGCGCCGCTTGCGCATCCTTGGCGACCGGTGAACTGGGCTGAAGGGAAATGGCCTTCTTCAGATGCAGCGTCGCGTTGGTCCTATCTTTGAGTTTGCTATAAACCATGCCCAGGTGGTATTGCATGGTAGCGTCGCCGGGCTGGGCCTTCACCGCGTCCTCCAGCAGGTCGCGCGCAAAACCGTAGGTTCCCTTGTTGTAGTAGGCCCAGGCCAGCGTATCGGCGGTATTCGGCGAGTCCGGCATGGCCTGCCGGGCGATTTGCGCAAGCGACAGCGCGACATCGGCGTTTTCGCCGTTCTCCAGCATCAGGTAGGCAAGATTGTTTGCCGCCATGGGCAGGTGTGGCTGGATCCCGAGCGCCTTTTTGTAATCGGCCTCGGCCTGTCCTTTATTTCCCCTTGCTTCCTCAAGAGTTCCGAGGAGAGCAAACGCGGTGGCGTCGTTGGGGTGCGTGTTGATCCATTGCTGCCAGGACGCGATGGCGTTCGCGGTCTGCCCGCGCATCACCGCAATCTGCGTAACGAGCGTGATAGCCTCGGTGTCTGCAGAGTTGAGCTGCATGGCTTTCTGAGCCGAAGCCGCGGCCTGATCCAGGTTGTTGCTCACCGTCTGCAACAGCGCGAGGAGATCCCAAAAGCCGCTGTTTTGCGGCCGCTTGCCGATTTGCTCGTTGACGCGGGCCAGGGCCTTATCCGGCTGTTTCAGATTCATGTTGTAATTGACCAGAAGGCGGAGCGCCTCTACGGAATCCGGGTCATATTGCAGGGCCTGTTCCAGCAGCGCGACGCCCTCGGGAAAACGCTTTTCGGAAAAACGCAGCTTGCCAAGCTGAAGGTAGCCGAGGGCGCTATGGGGAGCAACGGCGATCGCAGTTTTCAAATCGGATTCCGCCTTGGCGGTATCGTTATGTTTGATTTCGACGATGGCGCGCCAAATATACCCGCCCCCGAAGCGCGGGGCCGCGGCGATGGTCTTGTCCGCCACGTCGGCCAACAGGCTCATATCGCCGCGTTGCGATGCGATTGCCGCCAGCGCTTCCTCGGCGGCGAGCATGGAGGGATTCAGCTTCTCCACTTCAAGGAAGCTTCTCTCTGCCAGATCGGAATCGCCGCTAGCCAGGGCCGCCCGGCCCAGCCAGTACTGCAGGAACGGGTCTTTGGGGGAATCCTTGACGGCAACCTCCAGAGCATTGACCGCGTCATTGGCCTTGCCGGCATCGATTAACACAATTCCATTCAGGGCGATCACCTCAGGATCCTTGGCATTCTTCTTCTGGAGCGAGGCGATCACAGTGCGGGCTGTGGCCAGGTCATTGACCTGAATAAGGGAACGGGCATATGCCTTCTGCAGGGGGACATTGGAAGAGTATTTTTGGGCCAGAGTGGCGAATTCGGTTTTGGCCTTGTCGTACTGCCCGCTGGAGGTGTAATAGTCGGCGAGCATGCGCACACCCTGGGGATTGTCGGCGAGATCGCGCGATGCCTGGCGGAGCACCTGCTCGGCCCTGGCTTGATCGCCCATCTTCAGGATCACCTGCGCCAGATCCTCCCGCACCGCCAGATTCTTGGGATCGGCGGCCACGGCAGTCCAGCCGATCTGCTCGGCTTCGGGCAAGCGGTTGGTCCTGATATAGAAGGCCATCAGCAGAATCCTTGGGTTTGCCGACTTTGCATCGAGCGAGACCGCTTTCTTCAACTCCTCCTCGGTCGACGCGGCGTTCGTGGGATCGGCGGAAAGCAAAAATGCGAGATTGTCGTGGAAAGCCGCCCGGCTGGGATCCAGTTCGATCGCGCGGCGCATCTCTGTTATCGATAAATCCTTGTTGCCACGCTTGAAGGCGATCGCGGAAAGCAGCCCGTGGAGATCGGGGTTGTTGGGCCGCGCAGCCAACACCATGTTGGCCTGTGCCTGGGCATCGTCGATCCTGCCACCGGCGAGGAGAAGATTGGCCAGCGAGATGCGGGCGTTGAAGTTCGCCGGATCCAGGTCCACGGTGTGTTGAATTTCGGCATAGGCCGGGCCGAACCGGCCCATATGCAGATACGTCTTCCCCAATTCGAAATGCACGTCCGGATCGTTCCTGTCGATCTTCAATGCGTTGGAGAACTGGATGGTGGCTTCGCGCCACTTCCCCTCGGCGGCATAGCGCTTACCACTCTCCAGGTATTTCTGTTTGGCGACAGTTGGATCTCGGTGGCATCCGGAGAGGACAGCAAGGGCAACGAAGAGAGTGGTGCATGCAAGGAACGCGCGCCGGCGCAGTTGCATCGAGGACCGGCTGCGGCTCCGTTCAAGTGCCTTGGGCGTGTTCTTCATGATCTTCCATCCTTCTTGGCTGCCGCCCGGGGTAACGACAGCCCTGGTTTGGTGCATCCATCTCGTTTTCGGTCCCGCCTTCTACCATGGGACTAACCGGGAATAAAACGCGTAAGCGTGGGCGCAAGTTGCCGGGCAAAGCCCTCGGCCCGGGCTTTCGCCTGTGCTTCGCCTTCGCTGGAACGGATCGGCGTGATGATGCGCACCAGTGCCCCGTCCGTGCGATTCATGCGCATGGCGTCGGCCACCAGGTAGACCTTGGCCAAATATTCGCTGGCTACGCTGCGCCCATGAGCTTCATACCAGTAGATGACGAACTCTTTCGCCTGTCCGTTGCTGATGACGTACTCGCCCACGCGATGCGCCCGGCCGTCGGCGTCCTCCAGATCGATGGAGCGCGACGAATCGAACATCCACCCGGCGCCGGGCAAACAGTGCTTCGGCGAATGGATCGTGCTGCCCGCCCTCTGCGAGGGAAAATAGGCAATGAACAGGTCAATGGGGGCCGACCCTCCCTCCCGGATGTAGTTGCGCTCCAGGAAATCTCCGTCTCCAAGCACATCCCGGGTCTCCTGGTCGATGGTCACATCCCTGCCCCACCAACCGCTGATCGTGTCCGGAAACTGCGCCAATGGCTCGCGCGGAGGGATCAGATCGCGGCTGGGCCGGGCATACAAGATGACGACCGCGCCGGCCAGCAGTAAGGCGACGGTCCAGAAACGCAGCCGGTTCATGCCTGCCTCCTTTTGCGTGGAAACACGCCCATCGCCTGATCGACCCCGACCAGGCAGGCGAGAGAGACCAGGAACATCACCCAGCCGGAAAACTCGTGGAAGAACCCCATCGCCTTCTCCGGATCCCAGTACTGAACGCTCAGGCCGGTGCCCAGCAGGCGCACGGCATTGGCCGCAATGGCAATAGGCAAACTGGCAAAGGCCAGCGCCACGCGGCGCCACGTGGACCGTTCCAGGAAATAGCCGTAGAAGATTGCCAGGGTCAGCAGGCTCATCAGCGAGCGAATCCCGCTGCACGCCTCGGCGACCTCCAGGCTCATCGCAGGCAGCTGAATGACATTGCCCTCGCGCAACACCGGTACGCCAAAGAGCGGAAGCAAGTCGCTGGCCAGCTTGGAGGCCAGGATCTGCAGCGGAAAAGTGATCTGCGTGTAGAGAATCGCGGGAATCGGAATGGCCAGCAGCAGGACCAGCAGGGCGAACCGCATTTCGGCCAACTGCTTCCTGCCGCCAAAACCGAGCACCAGGCCGGCCAGCACCATAACCAGCGAGATACGGGAAAGAAACAACTCCGATCCATAGACTCCCAGGAGAAGCACGAGCAGTCCAAAGAACACCAGCGCCACGCCGCTCCACGACGGGGCAATCCCGGTAGCAAGAAGACGGTCCCTCTTCCTCCACAACACGTACGCCGCAAAGGGCGGAACCAGGAAGCCGTGGGAGAAATCCGCAATCTGCCACCAGTCGGTTACGAGCTTTGCCAGGACCCGGCAATAGGCCGCCGCTACGAGCGCAGCGATCAGCAACGCGCCCCCGAGGAGTTTCCGGTCGCGCGGAAGCCATGGTTTCTGGGCACTTTGCCGTGCCTTTGCGTCTTGGGTTACGGTCGTCAACATAGGATCTAGGATCACAGACACACTACAACCAGCGCCTGACACTTAGCAAGAATAGCAATCCGAGTGCCGAAGAGAAATCCCCTCGTTCTACAGGCATTTCCCTTGATTCGGCAAAGGATGGTAACATGTTTGACAGGGGAAGTGGAAAGCGATTTCCACTTTCATTGAGCCTGATGAGGAAAAATCAATCGCCTTTATGGGAAAATCTTTTCCCTCCTTGTGCGCATTCTCTGACTCGACGCACGGGAAATCACCGGATAAACACGGCAAACAATGACCCCGTAATGTGGCCACAGTTTGGAAACCGTATTGCTATGGCAGGGATGGAGCCTTGGGACTCTCTATGGCAGATCATTCGACCATCCCCGGCCTGAAGCGGCACATGAAGCACTGTGCTCCGCTCTCGGGCCAACTGCAACTCGGAATCGCCCGCATAGCGGAGTCTGACTGCCCCGTTCTCATCGCTGGAGAACATGGCGTGAGCAAGCGGTCGATCGCCCGCCAGATCCATGCCATGTCGCGACGGTCCCGCAGCACGTATACCGAATTGGAGAGTGCCGAAGCCACTGAACAGGCTCTTCGCGACCTGCTCTCTACCAGGGGAACACTGTACCTGGCGGAGATTGCCGATTTGAGCCCCAGTCTGCAGGAATGGCTGGTCAACGCCTGCCAGCATCAGGATTGGTCGCAAAGCTGCCGCCTGGTGTGCGGAACAAGCCGGGAACTCCTCGACGAAGTCCGGGACCGGCACATGCGCGAGGATTTTTGTTACCTGGTTTCGGCCGTGACGCTTCGCATCGCGCCGCTGCGTTATCGCAAAGCCGAGATCCTGTCCCTCGCCGATGACCTTCTGGAACACTATGCAAGGCAGTTTGACCGCGGCAAGCCGGTTCTGGGCGAGGAAATTGCCGGCTTCCTGATGGAGCACACGTGGCCTGATAATCTGGCTGAGTTGGAAACCGCCATGAAGACCGTGGCCGCCATTGACGATCCCTCCATCTCCCTCGCCGCGCTCAAAGCGGCGGCCGCGGCCACGAAACTCAACGCCAACCGGCAAACCCGTCCTTTGAAACAGGCGGCGCGGGTGGCATCCACCCAGATCGAGCGCCGCATGATCTCGGAGGTCATGGCCGCGACAGGCGGCAATCGCAAGCGCGCGGCCGATGAGCTTGGCATCAGCTACAAGGCCCTGCTTTACAAACTCAAACAGGCGGAAATCGATTCTCCGACTGCAGCCACCCGTACCGGAGTTGGACGATGAAATCTGGAACTTTACTTATGATTGCAATCCTCGCGCCGGGACTCTTGTGCCTGGCGCAGAGTCAGGAGCCTGCGGCAACGCCTCCGGCACCCGCGGCGTCTCCGGCAACCGCAGCACCTGCGGCCTCTCCGGCGCCTGCGGCGCCCGCCGCGTCTCCGGCACCCGCGGCACCCGTGACGTCTCCGGCGCCTGCGGCGCCCGCGCAGCCGGGCGCGGCGCCAAATGACACGTATGTGATCGGCGGCAACGACGTGCTTTCCATCACGGTGTGGAAGGAGCCGACGCTCTCCGGCACCATCCTGGTTCGTCCCGATGGCATGATCTCCATTCCTCTGGTGGGCGATGTTCAAGCCACCGGCCTCACGCCCCTTCATCTGGCCGATCAGATCACAGCCAAGCTGAAGAAGTATGTTCAGGACCCCAATGTCTCCGTGGTCGTCACGCAAATCCACAGCAAGCTTGTCTACATGATCGGCGAAGTGGGGAGGACTGGCCCGGTGGAGATGACTCCCGACATGACTCTGCTCGAGGCCATCGCCAGCGCGGGCGGTCTGTCGGAATTCGCCAACAAGAAGAAGATCTACATTCTGCGCGACGAGGGCGGGAAGCGCCAGAGGATTCCGGTACATTACAAGGAGGCGCTGGCGGGAAACCGCGAGTTTGACCTCCCGCTGCAGCCCGGCGACACCGTTGTTGTTCCATAAGGCCTACGAATGAAAGCTTTTATCGCCATTATGACGATTCTCGGATTGGTCGCTGCCGCGAGGGCGCAGGTCGCGCCGGAAGCGACCAGCCCGACGAGGCTCGCCATCAGCGGAACCCTTTCCTATTCAGCGCGTTACGTGCAGGTGGCCGAATTTTACAACGGGGGCACGTCGCAGTTGGCGAACGTTTCCGGTAATTTCGGTTACTCGACGACCAGCGAGCGGCATCCCACCTCGGTCTCCCTCGGCGCCGGCGATAGCTGGTCACTCTCCGGCACAGGTTACAACGGCGGGCCTTACGAGAGCCTGTCGCTTTCGCAGGGTTTTGCCGGACAGCATGCGTCTCTGCAGTTGGGCGATTTCGTGGGCTATCACAAAGGCGTGCCCTTCGATGAAACCAATCCAACCTTGGGAACAGCCGAGCCGATTCTGACGCTGGACACGACCATGGTGAATAATGGCGTCACTGGCACGTATAGTTATAAGCTCGGCGCGTTTTCGACGCTGAGCGCCGGCGGCGCCTATAGCCAGGTCTATTACCCCGATGGGGGTGGCGTGAACACAAACTCGCTCATGGCCAACGCAGGACTGAACCGCCGCCTCAATGCTCGGAACTCGATCTTCGGCGAGTACTCGTTTTCTCAGTACGGCTACTCCGGCAGCGATGTCAGCATCGATGCCAATACGGCTGTCGCCGGCTGGCAGCGCACGTGGACCCACAAGATCACTACAAGCGTCTCCGCCGGGCCCCAATGGGTCACTTTCAATACCAGCACCCCGGCGCCCAGCACCCCGCCGCCCAGCACCTCGCTGCCGGGATTCACGGGATATTCGGTCAATGCATCGGTTACCGATACCTCCGCAGTGGGCGCCGCGAACCTGGCTTACAGTCACGGGGTCAATAGCGGCGGCGGCTATCTCAACGGCGCGGAAGTGGACGCTATCACGGTGAGCTTCGGCCGAAGCTTCGGGCGCCAGGTCCGAAGTCAATTCACGATTGAACTGGCTGGCGGCTACCGCCGTACCGACGCTCTGAGCTCGCTGGCATCCGTAAACCTGCCAGGGGGCTCGCAGGGAGACTACGATGCGAAGTACGGTACGGCGCAGGTCTCCAGGGCTCTGGGGCGTCTTTTTTCCGCCTATGCTGGCTACACGGGGACGAGCCAGTCGTCGACTTCGTCGGCTTCCGGCGGCGCTCCTCTCGCTCCCCTCAACGGCTTATTCCAGACCATCAGTTTTGGTATTGGTTTTACACCCCCGCAGATTCATCTAAGACACTGAGTGCAAAAGGAGGCCTATGCTCGGGCATCGCGAACTTACAATTCAGGACTATATCGGTATTCTCAAGCGGCGGCTCTGGCTGGTCCTCCTCTCGACCCTCGTGTTTCTGGGCGCTGCGGTCGCACTTACATTCTGGATTCCGCCCCAATATATGTCGCAGACGCTGGTGTTGATTGAGCAGCAGAAAGTGCCGACGGACTATGTGACCCCGGTTCTCACCGAAGATTTGAACGAACGCCTGGCCTCGCTGCGGGAGCAGATTCTGAGCCGCTCGCGCCTGGAGCCTATCATTCAGCGTTTCAACCTGTTTGCTGGCAACGGGGCCACGATGGACGACCGCGTCGCAGCCACCCAGAAGGCGATTGAAGTCAAGCCGATTAACGATGGCCCCCGCGGCATGCCGGGCTTCTACATCACGTTTAAGGCCGCCGACGCGCGGACCGCGCAGCAAGTGTGCAGCGAGATCACCTCTCTGTTTGTCAGCGAGAACCTCAATGCCCGCGAGGAATCCGCCGAGGGCACTACGGAATTCCTTAAGCAGCAACTGGCCGATGCCAAGACAAACCTGGACGAGCAGGACGCCAAACTGGCGGCTTTTGAACAAAAGAATATCGGCAGACTTCCCGCGCAGACGGTCACACTCGGCGGTATGAGCCTCGCCATGGGAACTTCGAATGAAAGCACCCTTCAGGCGCTCACTACCCAGCTTAACGCCGCTACGCAGGCGCTGGATCGCATGCAGACCAACGAGACCTTCCTTGAGGCTTTGATTGATCAGCAGGGACATGAGCTGCAGGGCTCCGAGACCGGCGGCCCCTCGGTGGATGAGCGAGAGAAAGAACTCAAGGGTCTCATCGCGCAAAAGCAGCAACTGGAGACGCAATATACGCCGGACTATCCCGATGTAGTCGAAGTCACGCGCAAGATCGACGACCTCAAGGCAGAGATCGCGCAGGCCGCGGCTGCTCCGGCGCCCGCCGCGGAGACGCACCCCGCTACCCGCCCGGAGTCGCCTCAGCTTCAACAACTCAAATTCCAACTCTCCTCGCAAAAACAGGCCATTGTCAGGACAAAGCAGGAACAGGCTCAGTTAGAACAGCAGATTCGAACCTACGAAGCTCGGATTGAGGCAAGCCCGCTGGTCGAGGAGGAGTACAAGCAGGTCACGCGCGATCATGACATTGCGCTGCAGTTTTATGACAGCCTGCTGAAGAAAATGGATGAATCGTCCATGGCGACGGCTCTCGAGCATCGTCAGGAAGGCGAGCAGTTCCGCGTGATGGATCCGCCGAATCTGCCCGACGCGCCCTACTATCCCAATCGCACGAAATTTGCAGGCGCAGGCCTGGCGGGCGGCCTGTTTTTGGGCCTCTTGCTGGCCGCATTGCTGGAATACCGCGATACCGCACTGCGCACCGAGCTGGATGTTTGGGCCTTCACCAAGTTGCCGACGCTCGCCGTCCTCTCTCATGTCGATGGTCTTCCCAAAAATGCCAACGATCCGGACGGCGGCAAGAGCTTTGACCGCACGGGGATTCCGGCGGAGAGTATGGGCGGGTAGTCATGTACGAAAAGCACTTCGGTCTTCGCGCCTCGCCCTTCGGGACCAGCCCGGATCCGCGCTTCCTGTGCATGCTCCCGCGGATTCGCGAGACGCTGGCAGCGCTGCAATACGGCATTGCGTCGCGCAGAGGCTTTGTCGTGTTGACCGGCGAAGTGGGCACGGGCAAGACCACCCTGCTCAAAGCGGTCCTCGGTACCTTCGTCAAGGTCCGCGTTTCCTCGGCATTTGTCTTCAATCCACGCCTCGAGGTGCACGATTTTCTCGACTTCGTGCTTACCGAGTTCGACATCCCGGTGAAGCGGCGCACCAAGGCCGGCATGCTGCTGGAGTTGAATAGTTGGATGATCGAGCGCTATCGCGAGGGCGGCCTCTGCGTCATTGCCGTCGACGAGGCGCAAAACCTTTCCTGGGATCTCATGGAAGAGATTCGCCTGCTGACCAACCTGGAAACCTCTTCCGACAAGCTCTTGCAGATCGTGCTCTCCGGCCAGCCGGAACTGGAGAGGAAATTGAACGACCCTCGCGTCCGCCAGTTGCGGCAGCGCATTGCGGTTTGGTGCAAGACGCATCCGCTCACCAGCGAACAGACGCCCATCTACATCTCCGAGCGGCTGCGCATCGCGGGCGCCACACAGCCTTTGTTCACCCCCGCGGCCATGGAGACGGTGCATGCCATCGCGAAAGGCATTCCACGCCTGATCAACCTCATCTGCGAGCACGCCATGATTTGTGCGTATGCGGAGCAGGCGCTGCCTATCTCGCCGAGGGTGATCGAAGCGGTGAGCGCGGAACTCAATCTCGGGGATACACCCTATGTGCTTGATCCCGGAACTGCGGACAAGCTCCGGGTGAATAGCCTCAGCAACGACATATCGCAATTCATGGCCCCTTTTCGAGGGCCGCTTGATGAATCAGAGGACACTGCGCAATGAGCTACATTTACCAAGCCCTTTTGAGAGCCGAACGTGAGCGGCAAAGCCAACCGTCCGCGCCCGGCGATCGCGAAGCCGCGCCGCCGCCCAACCCGGGAACCTTGCCTGGCCCGCCCGAGGAGTTCGACGCCGACTCCGCGCCCATCGCGCAGCACGAGTGGAGACTGTTTATTCCTTCATTCCCCACTCTGGCAAAGCACGGCCGCGGACTCGAGCAGTTTCGCAGTCTCCGCTCGCATATCTATCAGGCCCGTAACGAGACCCCGCTCAAGACCATCCTTGTCTCCAGCGGCATGCCATCGGAAGGCAAGAGTTTCGTCACCGCGAATCTGGCCATGAGCCTGGCCAGAAACAGCAACAATCGCATCTTGCTCATCGATGGCGATCTGCGGCGCCCATCTCTCCACCATTTGCTGGGCGCGCCAAACGATATCGGCCTCTCGGACTACCTGGCGGGAAATGCGGAACTGCACGCCATCATGCAGCGCTGCTCCGACAGCCAGGCCCTGGGCGGCAACGGAATCCCCGACGTGGCCAAACTCACCTTCGTCCCCACCGGCAGTCTTCATGACAACGCCTCCGAACTCATCACCAACCAGCGCACCAAAGAGTTGATCGCCGCGGTCTCGGCATCGTTCGACTGGATTCTCATCGACTCGCCGCCAGCCCTGGTTTTCGCGGATGCGGTCGATCTTGCCCGCGCCGCCGATGCGGTCCTTTTGGTGGTTCGCGGGTCGCAAACCACTTACGAAGTCGCGCAGCGGGCCAAATCGAGTTTTTCGAACTCGAACATCCTGGGCGTGGTGCTCAACGACATCAAGAATCCGCCGCGCCGCGAGTCGTACTACGACTACTATTACTACGGAAAGAAAGCCCCGAAGGAAACCGCGGCGCCGGAGTCCGAACAGGAAACGCAATGATTCGGCTCTTTAACGTTTACTATTCGACGCGCACGGTGATACGCGTGCTCGGCGAGGTTCCCTTGGTCGCCGGCTCATTTTTGATTGCCGCTTTTTGGTTGTCCGGGCCCGACCCATCGATTCCCCTGCTCTACGAAGATGGCCTGCTGAAGATTGCCGCCCTCACGGTCTTCACGCTCCTGTTGACCTATTATTTCGATCTCTATGAACCGCGGCACATCTCCGGCGGCTGGGAGATCTATTTCCGCATCCTTTTGGTTTTGAGCGCGCTCTCCTTTGTTTTAGCCGCGCTTCTCTTTTGGGACCCCGATTTTGCCTTTGGGCACAATGTTTTCGTGGTCGGCGTGGCGATTCTTGCGGTAACGTTGTTGATCTGGCGATCGGTCTACGAATGGTTGTGCAATCTTCCGGCTTTTCGGGAAAGGGTGTATGTCCTGGGCCGCGGCGCACGCGCGGACAGCCTGATCGAGATGCTGCGCGAGCGGCGCGACGCAGGCATGGAGGTGATGGCGCGAGAGAGCTTCGCCACTTTTCCAGAGGGATCTCGTGGGGGCTACGCCGCGGAACTCGATGCCCTGAGCGCACTCCACACACGCGTCGATCGCGTGATCGTGGCCATTGAAGAGCGGCGCGGGTCCATGCCTCTGCATGAGCTTCTTGACTTGCGGTACAAGGGCTTCTCGATCGATGACGCGAACGCGCTTGTCGAACGGCTCGAAGGCAAGCTGCCGCTCGAGGGACTGATTCCGAGCAGCCTCATTTTTACCGACGGCTTCAAGATTGGCTCCGGCAAGCTGCTGATCCGGCGGCTGGTATCCTTTGGCGTGTCGTTGACCGGGCTGCTGCTCTGCCTGCCTTTTATCCCGTTCATTATGCTGGCGGTGCGGCTTTCGTCCCCGGGGCCCATCTTTTTCCGGCAAACCCGTGTCGGACGCCATGGCCGTCCCTTCTCGCTGATCAAATTCCGGACCATGAGGGACGACGCCGAGGCCGATGGCGCCATCTGGGCCACCGCCAACGACTCCCGGGTTACTCCGCTCGGTCGATTTCTGCGCAAGTCCCGGCTCGATGAGATTCCTCAGCTGTGGAACGTGCTGAAAGGGGAGATGAGTTTTGTCGGCCCGCGGCCGGAGCGCCCCGAGTTCGTGGGGTGGTTAGCCAAGGAGATTCCCTTCTATGAGCTTCGCCACATGGTTCGTCCGGGAATCACGGGCTGGGCTCAGGTGCGGTATCATTACGGCGCGAGCCTGGAAGAGGCAAAGCGCAAGCTCGAGTACGACTTGTACTACGTGAAGCACCTGTCGCTCGGCCTTGACCTGCTGATCATGTTCGAGACGATCAAAATCATCATGCTGGGAAGAGGCGCACGATGAGAGCCGCGCTGTGGATATCCCTGGGCATCGTGTTTTATGCCTATATCGGGTATCCCCTGGTCATGTGGGCATTTGCGCGATGGCTGAAGCGGCGGTCCGACGTCGCCGAGATCAGCCCCAGCGTGAGCATTGTGCTCGCGGTGCGCAACGGGATGGCGTTTCTCCCGTCGAAAATGACCCACCTGTTCAACCTGGATTATCCCAACATCCAGGAGATCATCGTGGTTTCAGACGGCTCCACCGATGGCAGCGCGGAATTCCTTGCCGGTCTCTCCGATCCGCGGCTGAAGTCGGTTCCCCTCAAGGACCATTGCGGCAAGGCCGTCGCGCTCAATGCCGGCATGAAGGAAGCCACCGCGGAAGTGCTCCTGTTTGTCGATATCCGGCCCAGGATTGCGCCGGGGGCAATTCAGAGCCTGGTGAGCCGCTTCGCGGATCCCAAGGTCGGCTGCGTTGCCGGCGAACTGGTTCTGGTTCAGGACCGGCAGAATCCTGTCGCGGGCGCGGTTGGAGGGCTCTATTGGCGCTACGAGCAATGGATTCGGAAATGTGAAGCCAGCTACGACTCGCCGGTCGGTGTTTATGGCGGATTCTACGCCATTCGCCGCGCCCTCGCCGTCCCGCAACCGGAGGGAATCATTCTGGACGATATGTTTCAACCCCTCTCGATCATTCGCCAGGGCTACCGCTCGGTTCTGGAGCCCCGGGCTTATGTCTACGACGAATGGCCGCAGAAGACAGGCGCCGAGTTTCATCGCAAGGTGCGCACGCTGGCAGGCAACTTCCAGCTCATGCAGCTTGCGCCATGGGTGCTCTCCCCGCAGAATCGCGTCTTCTTCCAGCTGGTTTCGCACAAGATTCTGCGTCTCTTCGTTCCCTATCTATTCATCTCCGCGCTTCTCGCCTCCCTGCTGCTTGCCGGAGGTTCGCATTTCTATGCAGTCCTCGCGGGTATTCAGTTGCTTGTGCTTTCGCTCGCGCTCGTCAGCCTGCGCTTCAGAATTCCCGTAATCGGTCGCATTGGAGCGCCCATTGGCGCGCTGCTGATGCTGAATACGGCCGCGGTCGTCGGGCTCTATAAGTTTCTTGTCACCCGGGGCCCGCTTTGGCGGATCTGGGATGCGCATCGTTCCCAGGATAATGACAAGACCTCCGATACGCTTCAGCCGGATTCTTCCGGCCCCCTTCCCGGTACACGAGGACACTGAAGGGGCTCCCGGAGTATTCTGATTCCATCTGAGCAGGAGGATAATCCATTGGCCACGAGAAACCGGAAGAGAATTCTCTATATTGCAATTCTTGGAATCCTTGCGTCGTTTGCCGTCCTTACCGTGCAGCGCTGCATCGTCCGGGCCGCAAGAGTGCAACACGCGTCCGCACCTGCGCCCTACTTCCCTGCAGGTTCCGACTGGACCCAGGACATCAGCCATGCCCCTCTCGATCCTCAATCATCGGCGATCATCAATTGGCTTGCCAACGCAGGCGGATGGGGCAACCGCAACAGGATGCACATTGATTTCGCAATGCGGGTTCTGACGGCGGATGCCTCTACCCCGAAAGTGCGGTTTCACAAGGGCTCAACCTGGTACTCTCCCGACTCCGACGAAGTATCCTCCATTCCCCTTCCCAAGGGTGGGGGTCTTGAAGGTCAGGACGGGTATCGGTGCAATGGAGGCGATTGTCACCTGATTGTGGTGGATCGCGCCGAAGGCAAGCTTTACGAAGCGTTTGCCGCAGACTACGCCGATGGGGCCATGAGCGCGGCTTTCCTTGCTGTTTGGGACCTCAACCGCGTTTATCCGCCTTCCGGGCGCGGCAACCAGTGCACCAGCGCCGATGCTGCCGGACTGCCGATTGCCCCACTGCTTTTCAATGCCGACGAATTGGCGGCCGGCAGCATCAACCACGCGATTCGCTTTGTTCTTCCCAATGACAGGATACGTGCGCAAGTCTTTGTGCACCCTGCAACCCATGCCGGCGCCCCCAAAGGGCCCGATCTGGCCCCGCCAATGGGCGTCCTTTTCCGCTTGAAGGCATCTTACGACATGTCTCAGCTCACGCCGGCCGCCCGGGTCGTAGCTCGCGCGATGCAGAGATACGGTATGTATCTGTCCGACGGCGGGCAAATCGCGCTCACAGCGCAGAACGATCTGGATACAAACACCAAGTACGCCGATCTTGGCTTTAATTCTCACTCCATGTATCCGCTGCAAGTGTCGGACTTTGAGGTTGTGCAAGTGCCTACTCCGATTTCGTTGACTTACGATTGCGTGCGGAACAAATGAAAGACCCGGCATAGCCGTTCCCTTAGCGGGAATTGCGCCCTGAGTGTGAGTTTCGATTATTATGAGTGAGCATCACGGGCTGGAAACTTCTGTTAGCTTTGCGAGAAACTTAGCGAAAACAACAGGCCGCAGCGCGCTATCTGGATTGGCGATCGCCTTGCCAGTGCTCTGCAATCAGTAACTCGCAGGAAAGTTAATCACGGGCTCTCGATGGCGCAAATCCTCGTTATTGGTCTCAGCAAAGGCCGTGTCGCGCGTGACCGGGCTTCTGGCCCTGGAACGAATGCACAAAAATCGCAAGTGGAGGCAATGGGTATGTATTGACGCTGTCAGTGAAGTAAAATGATGGTTTCGGGCTGCCCGGGCCCTTATGAGACGGCTTCCATTCGATCAACTGAAAGGATAACCCAGATCAACTACTGAGATCGCTTTAATGTAAAACGGAGACTATGACCAGCAATCGAGATGCAAGCCATCAGCCCGACCTACCATGCACAAACTCGCGCTACTCACGCTTCACTGTGGATGTGTCCCTGGCTAATTCTAATATATGGATGCATAGTTATTTTCTTACTGGATTAGTGCAACTGGCAAAAGAGGGGATGATCACGCTTCGAACGATGAGCGGGCGCGATCTGAGCCGCTGTTTGTCTATGCAGCGTGGTGGATATTCACTTTTGACGCTCAAGTGTACTGAAGCGACGCGTAACAACTCGCGGTTCATCTGTTTCGACACTGAGGATCATTCAGACGTTTGGCAGACGAAAGCTCTCGAAGAGTGCGACGTCTATTTTAAACGAAGCACATATCTGCCAGACATAGAACGGCTCGCCAAGTCACAGCAATTCAAAATCCGCCCAATCAATCCGATGTTTGCTACTTGGAGTTCAGGCGCGGGGGGCTGGAACCTGCGATTGCCTGGCGCTTTTTTCATGGAGGGAGTACGCAGAATCGCTGCGCATCAGTCACCAAAGGAAGCAGTCAGTTACGTGAAGGGGAGTTTACGCGTTTTTGCTTTTCTTTCAACTTTAGATAACTACGAAGATGCGCCCGCCAGCGCAAAGGAGAGACGGGTATTGTTTCAAACGCGCATATGGGACCCATCCCAGGAAGAAGGCGATTGGGTTGAAGAGTGTAATCGTCATCGCGTGGAAATGGTAAGAATTCTGAGGCGCAGATTAGGAGATCGTTGTGTTGGGGGTCTGGTCCGCTCGCCCTATACCGAAAAAAAATATCCGGATCTCTTGTCCAACCTGACACCCACAGCAAAGTCGAAGCGCTCGGAGTTTATCCACCTTTGCCGGCAGTTTCTGGTGCGAGTTAACATCAAGGCTCTTTTTGAGGCGACCCCATACAGCTTGGGCGAAACGCTTGCCGCTAATAACTGCCTGGTTAGCGAGTATATCCGGAATAGCTTTGCGACGCCACTCGTAGAGGGCAAACACTACGTTGGGTTCACTACTCCCGAGGATTGTGCAGACAGGTGCCAGGAACTACTTGATTCGGACGACAAGGCAATTCATTTGAGAGAAGAAGCGCACGCCTATTACCGCAAGGCAGTTCGCCCTAAGGAAGCGATATGGAGCTTTCTGGAACAAGCAATGTCATGAATCGCAAGGGAGAAGTTTTGAAGAAAATGAAAACTTCGCGCCGGGCAATGAGGATCTAAAACCTGTGTCCATATCGTTAACTGCTATTATCACGACCATTCAGGAGCCGACGCCCAGCGTCCTTGGCCTCATTGAAGTACTTAACAGGAGTGATGGCGTACTTCTGGTCATCGGCGACAAGAAAGGGCCAGCGAAATTCAGCGTTCCCCGAGCTGAGTTTTTCTCGCTGCAAGATCAACAGCGGCTGCCATTTACACTAGCGCCGCGCCTTCCCGTCGGCCATTACGCCCGAAAGAACCTCGGCTATCTCATCGCCTTTTCGCGCCGCGCCTCATTTCTTTACGAAACTGACGATGACAATGCGCCAAATGGCGCATGGAAGATCCGCACGCTCCAGACCAGCGCACAAAAACTCACGCCGCGCCCATGGGCTAACGTTTACCGGTTCTTCCGAGATGACCTTATTTGGCCGCGCGGTTTTCCCCTCGATCACGTAAATGATCCGGCTACGTTTGCCCATGACGCGAAAGCGCCATTGGAATCATTCGAGTGTCCCATTCAACAGGGACTTGCTGACCAGTCTCCTGATGTGGATGCCGTTTGGCGATTGTTGTTAAACCGGGAATTCAATTTTCCATCAGGCCAGAGTGTCTGGCTTCCACCTGGCACATGGTGTCCATTCAACAGCCAGACCACATGGTGGTGGCCTATCGCCTATCCCTTGTTGTACCTTCCGTCGCATTGCTCGTTCCGTATGACCGACATTTGGCGAAGCTTCATCGCTCAACGCTGCCTATGGGAACTCGGGCACGGTTTGGTCTTCCATCCGCCCGAAGTAATCCAGGAGCGTAATCTCCATGACTTCATGCGAGACTTCGAGCAGGAAGTCCCCGGCTACCTGCACAACCAACAAATTGTGCAAATGCTTGCCGATCTGTCGCTTGTATCCGGCGCAGGCTCCGTGGCGGACAACCTGATCTCTTGTTACGAGGCAATGGTCGCCAAGAGTTTCATTCCGCCCGAGGAACTTCCGCTAGTGAAAGCGTGGGTGTCCGACATGGATTCCTTGAGGTAAATGGTCGCTCATATTCCGTCACTTCTGGTCGTAAACGTCCAAACTGATCCGATCTTTACCAGTCTTTGTGACGAAGAAAGGCTCGCATGAATGCCGGCGCCGGAAATGGAAGAAATTGAATTTCTTGAGAAAGAGATCCCGCGCAGGACCAAGCCGAACTATTGGGCTGGAACACTTCGAGCTTTGCAGTAGAGATCCATATAGGCATCCGCCATGATTCGAAAACTGAAGTGCTTTCGAAACGCGGTTTCTGCGTTTTCCGAAAATCGCCTCCAGTCCTCGTCGTCTCTAGCGACTTCGAGAATCGCAGCGGCCATGTCGCCAGGATCGGTAGTCGACACGATAAGACCGCCGTTCGCCAAGCGGACAGCCTCCGCCATTCCGCCAACGTCTGTCACAATCGCGGGCACGCCAAGGGAGAATCCCTGCAGGAGCGAAACCGGCAGCCCTTCCGAAAGTGATGACATAACAAATGCATCGGCCGAGGAAAAGAACGGCGTGACATCAAGCTGCTGTCCCCAGAACGTCACCTGTGCAGCGATGCCCAATTCCGCGGTCAGGCTCTCGAGCTTCTTGCGCTCGCTGCCATCGCCAACCATCCATAACCGCAAATTCGGCAAAGACGAAAGTGCAATGCGAAAGGCATGCAAAAGCAGACTGTGGTTCTTAATGGGCTCGAGCCGTCCTACGTAGACCAGAGTGAATCCAGTCTTGGGTGGGCACTGATCTTTCGGAACTCGTTTAAGGGGAAAAGCGCCGTTATAAATGCGGATGATCTTTCGCGGCCGGATGTTGTGCATATTTCGAAGATTCGCCGCCGTTGCGTCGCAAACGCCGACAATCCAGTCGCAGAATAAAGCGGCAATGGCGTATTTGAGCTCCTGGGACTGTTTATGCGGCGGGGCAACGAGGCTATGCCTGGTGGAAACGACGCTCATAGCTCCCGCCAATTTCGCCGACAGCGCGGCATAGATCGTCGGCGTGGGATCATGCAGGTGGACAACATCGGGACGCAGTTCCTTGAAGATGCGGTAGAAATTCCGCGCGGCATCAAGGAAATGGGAACCCACGTTCGCCTGCACGGAAAATCCTTCATTTCTCATGCGTGCACCGATCTCCCCGAGGGCGGCAACCGCCAGCACGCACGGCGCATGCCCCAGTTCGCGCTGCCTTTGGCACATCTGCGCAACCAGAGTTTCCGCGCCGCCCACCTCCATGCTGTCAACCACGTGAGCAATCTTCATCGTCGTGTGCGCGAACCTCAAAGAAGTTGGAATATAAACCATTGACTCTCAATGACGCGGCCCCTAACTTCTGTTTGCTCATTCTGGTCAACGCGCCATGTTCAGAATCCGCACCATGACATAAACCAGCGTCAACGAGGCGAACATCAGTCCAACGGAGTAAAGAAGAACGCGCCCAAGGGGAAGGCGAGGGGCAGTCATTCCGCGGAGCTGCGCCATCTCATACACCGCCTCGGCCATGCCGCCGAGGAGAAAGAATGTCATCGCAAAAGCGCGCGACAGGAACCATCCGGCAGCGAGAAATCCCGTGAGCGACAGAAGCAGGCAATAGCCCAAACGATTGATCTCTGTCTTGTTAAGAGCAGCACCCTTCCAGGCTCTGAAAAAGAGGGGATCTTCCCCGGCCTCCGCATTCTCCGCCTCTTCTACTCTCTTAGGCGAAGCAATCAAGAGCGTGTCGCGCACAGTCGGCATGAGAAAGAGCGACCAGAAGAACAGGCCGAAAAGTCCAAGTTCGGCGGCGCAAACGAGAATCGAGTTGTGCGCGGTGTGGCCCATGTAATCGGCCAGGTTACCCGACCCGATTCCAAAGACTGGATGGGATTTCAAAAGCTGCAGACTTTCGCCCCAAAGTTCCGTGCGATCGGCTCCGGAACCGGCCGAGATCGCCCGGCCGCCGGTAAAATGCAACGCCATGGCTGCGGCAAACAACCCAACAGCAATGACGGCAGCGGGGATGGTCCCGATACGGCGCCGTGCCGCGACCAGCACGACCACCACCAAAGCCAGCAGCGCGCCGCGCGAATGCGTCAGATATATGCCCACGAGGAGCACGCAAGCCGGCACTATCACGAAGACAAAATTGCGAATCCGCTTCTTCGGCCGCCAGAGAATAAAGAGAAGAGGAATCTCGCAAACGAGGAGCTGACCGAAATCGTTCGGGTCATGGATTTCCCCCAGCCCTCTGATCCGGTAGAACCACTCCCCCGCGTCGTCTTTCATTGGGAAAAGATAGGGATGCTGAAATTCCCAAAGGCCAAGGCTAAAGCTCCCGGAAGATCCCGCGCCGGAAGGGCCGCTACCGGGCGTGACATGCCGCAGATCCATCGCCCCGTTGGCTATCACGAACAGGCAAACGAAAAGCAGCATGATAACAAGAAGTTGCAGCTTCTTCCGGGAGTTGCAGTGCAAACAAACCAGGAAATAAGCATAGATGCTGGGAATAAATCCGAGGAATGCCCTCAGTGCCCCCACCGGCCAGCGCTCTGCAATGAGCACCGAGAGGAATACCGCCACGGACAGGCCTGCCAAGCCGAGGGCCTGCGGCGTCCTGAACGCGAACGATCTCGTCATCTTCGGTATCGAGACCAGCAGGACGAGAGCGGCCAGTATCAACTCGATGCGATACTGTGCAAGCGGCCCAAAGAGCAAGGGCGGCGTGAGAAAGTTAGTAACGAGATAGAGAACGGTCAGGAAGAAACCCATCTTAACTTTGCCCGGCAAGAAAAGGGCATCTTGTACAGATTAACCCAGGAACCGGCCAGCGAGAGCAGTCGCACGCAACCTCGGAGCGAACCAAGAACAGGCGCGATCCTTTCGACGCCGGAGAGATTCAAACTGTCCGGGGCCGCCGCTCGTGAACGATGGCTCCAAATGTGAGTTTGGCCAAGCGAAGTTGAGAGCCTGCCGGCTCAGGCTCTCTGCCGGCAACAACGGCTTGCTAGGTCTCTGACCGCTAGATTTCGTACCGATTCCGTGCTCCATCCTTTCGCCTTTTTCCCGGCGAAAGGGTGGGATACCACGAAAGCCATAGGACGAATTCATACGGTCAGAGACCTAGCCGGGAAAATGCAAGCTCTCCGGCGGTCCCAGATAGCTCGGCCGCAACGCACCGTGACTGACAACTACGCGTTCGAACACGACACCCGGATCGACCGCCCAAATCCTCAGCGTGTGATATCCCGGCTCCGCAATGGTCAGAGGAACCGTGACGCGGCGTACTCCATCGCTCACCGCCTGCTCCCAGTCCTTCTGCGCGTTGTGTTCGAGCTCGTCGACGATAGTGCGCGGTCCGCCGTCCACTGAGACGGCAAACCGCAGCCCGCGCCCCGGAACGAAATTCAGCGTCGGCGCCAGCGTCGCCTGCATCTCGAATTCTCCCGTGTCGTACAGATACATGGTGTAGGCAAGTGCCGCCTTCGACTCCGCATTGCTGTCGGCCGTTACCGGAAATACCGTCATCGCCGAGTGCGTTCGGCCGTAGCCGGGCAGTTCCTCCCAATGCGTCGCGCCATCCGCCGCGCGCTCCGAGGTATCCGCCGCTTCCATCGCCACGTACCCGTCGCTCTCGACAAATCCATGCGCGCCGTCGCGCGCCATCGGCAGCCGCAGCGCGCGCAGGCCGTAGTTCATCGCGCTTGCTTCACCCGAGCTCACTGTCACCGTTCCTTCTGCACTGTCCTGGCCCGCGGGCACCTTGCTCCAATCCACGCGAAGCACTACCTTCCTCTCCGCCGGGCCCACCGTTCCCGCACTCTCCGACGCGACGATCCACGGCGCGTTCGCCTGCACCGTGAACTTTACCGGCGTCCTGCCGCGATCGAACAGCGTCAGCGTCCGCGTTCGATCGGAAACAGAATCAATCGTCCCCAACGAGAAACTGGGCCGTCCTGCTGTCCGCTCCAGGGTCGCGTCTTCGGCATCCACGCCCAGCGATCCCGCCTCCGGAACCTGGATCCAGCTCACCGCCGGCATGGCATTCGCCGGCGGCTCGTTCCAGAAGGTGTAGCCGATGTGCGTCTGGTCCATCATGTGGTCCCACTTGCCGTTTTCGATCGTATGGTTGTACTCCGCGCTCAGCGCCGCGTCCCGCGCAAACATGGCGCGCACTTGGTCAGCCTCCGCGTTCGCCCGCGGATTCCCCATGCGCGCATCCGCCGCATTGCGCGCCGCCGTAATATAGATCTCGGTCAGATTCGCGCACGCATCCACCGGGTACTGAATCAGTTCGAAGTATGAAGCGCGCTCGTCTTCGGGTAGTTTCGTGGCCAGCTTGTCCACGCGCGCTTCGAGCGCCCGCCATTCCGTCTCCACGCGGTCCGCTTCGCGATCGTTCGTCAGGCTGAATGTCGAGGTGTCGATGAGCTCCGGTTTCCTGAGTCCGTTGTACCGGGTGTACTCCTCCATCGCCGCCGCAATCTCGCTTGCATGCTCCGGCCCGAACTCACGCACCGCCCATAGCCTCGTGAATTCATCCAGATGGTCCTTGTCCCAGCGCTCGGGGGTCCGCGCGTAGTCCAGAAAAAACTCCATCGGGAACTCCATCGGCTTTCCATCGCCGACGTTGACCACCCACAGCCGGTCCGCGCCGTATTCAAGCGCCAGGTGCATCTGCTCCTGGATCTTTGGAATTGGATTCGTGTTCAGCCACTTGTACGATCGCGGTCCGCCCACATAATCGAAGTGGTAGTAAATCCCCGCGCCACCCGGCCGCTTTCTTTCTTCCGCCGAGGGCAGCCGCCGCAAATCGCCCCAGTTGTCATCGGACCACAACAGCGTCACATCGTCCGGCACGCGCATGCCGTTTTCGTAGTAGCTCTGCACCTCCTTGTAGAGCGCCCACACCTGGGGAATTCTTTCTAGGTCGGGATTCACGGTCTGCTCAAGAATCTCTCGCTGGTCGGCGACGATCCGCTCCAGCAGTTGTGTATTCGCGGTGGCCGACATCGGCGAGTCATCCACGCCGCGCATCCCCAGCGTCACCACCTCCTCGTAGTTCTTGTCTCTCTCCATCCCCTCGCGCCAAAACTGGTCGATTTCTTTTTGGTTGGTTGCGTAGTCCCAGGCGCCGTGGTGCCCCCACACCCATTCCTTTTCCGCGCGCATCATCGGCTCTTCATGCGAGGTCCCCATCACAATTCCGTACTCGTCGGCCAGCTTGGGATTCAGCGGATCGTCCGCGGCAAAGGCGTTGTTCCACATCGCCGGCCACAGGAAGTTAGCCTTCAGCCGCAACAGCAGCTCGAACACCTTGGTATAGAACTCGTGGTTCATCCCGCCGAACTTCTCTTGCGTCCATCCCGAAAGCGCCGGCCTTTCGTCGTTGAAGAAGATGCCGCGGTATTTCACGGCCGGCACCGGCTGCACATGGCGTCCCGGCTTCACATAGAGCGAGTCGGCGTGAGGCACTCTCACATCGGCCCACCAGTACCATGGAGAAACCCCGAACTGCTCCGATAGGTCGTAAATCCCGTAGATGGTGCCGCGCTTGTCCGCGCCGGCAATCACCAGCGCCCGCCGCACTCCCGGCATCGGCTGCTCGACCACAGTCGTCAATGCCGACTCCCACTGGCCCGCGATCCCCGAGACATCGATCTTGTGGTTGCGCACCAGCACATCGATCAGCGGACTCCTCCCGATGGTTCCGATCAGTACGACATCGACCCCGACCGGAGGCTTGTCCCCTGCCGGAGGCATGTTTTTGATCAGCGGCGCATCATGTCCCGTGACCCGCCCCAGATCCCGGCTCAGATCGCCGGCCGCCCGCACCACTCCCGGCCAATCTTCGTCGCTGACCACCAGCGGCGCCGCGTTGCCGTTTTGAGCCAGCACGAAGGCCCCCGGTGACGCCGATGTGCTGACGTACTTGGGCGCTCCCAGGGCGTTGGCCGTTAGCGGCGCCATCGCGAAGAGGACAAAAAGAGCCGCCCGGACGGTCCTGAAACGCGATCTGCGCATGAAGCAGGTACGGCTTTGAGCCCGCGCGGGTTTCACGAATAAAAAGCAGGCGAATCGGCCTGTGCGCATCGTTCCCCCAGAAAACCAGACTACTCTCTGCACCCGGACCCACAATGGAACCGCAGCCAAGCAGGCCCCGGCCATTGCATCCGGCGCGTGCCATTGGACCCGTCCGCACTCAGCGGGTTCACCACGCCGCCGTCGAAAACTCCGGAAAACCCCTCGCGACTGCATCGTTTTCGTACGCTGCCGGTCATCGATTCGAACCTCTTGCCGATAAAGCCTACTGAGGCGCGGGCGGCCTGCAAGAGTGTTTTGAAGAGGGCAGAATCCGGTCAAAGCCGAAAGATTGCCCAGGATCGTGAAGCAGTGCGGCTGATGGCGCGACCGAAATTGCCGGCATCGGTGGATACGCCTTCCCAGGAAAAGGGAAGAGAGAGCGGCGGTAGCACCGGGTTCGATCCCCTCTGCGGCGCCGGACAGGACTGGGATGAAGCGCAACGAAGACCGATTCTTGTTGTGGTCGGCAGGCGTCGCGGGAGTTGTGCTCATAGCCGTTCTCCTCGCCGTCGCGTTTGCCTATTTCACCTCCCTGCGGCCGCGCACGCCGATCGGCAGTTTACGGGATTTGCCGCCCTCGTCGCTGGTGCACCTCATCGGCGTGGTTACCTATGCTGACGATCCCGGCAATCGCTTCTGGCTGGAGGATGAAACCGGCGTTGCCGTGATTCCCGTCAGCCCTGGGAGCGCGGGCGTTCACGCCGGCCAGACGGTCGCCGTCGATGCCCGCAAAATGGGCCGCTACGATCTTGCCGAGGGTCCGGCCAGCTTGAGCCTCCAGAATGTGCGCATCCACTCCAGTGCGGCGCACATCAAGCTTCCTCCGCCCTTCCCGGCAGCCTTCTCCAACTTTCCCCAACCCGAAAAGGACGGCGCCCGGGTGTGGGTCGACGGCGTGCTCGAGGGGCAGCGTACAGACCCATCGGGACGCGTCTTGCTCTCGCTCACCGACGGGGGGAAAAAGGTGGAGGTGACCGTCGCCCACCCCTCCGGCAATGAATCAAGCCTTCTCGACGCCAGAGTGCGCATCGCCGGCGTTGCCGAGCAGGCACTCGATGAGAATGGCATCCCGTCGCCGCGCATCTGGGTTCCCTCAGGCAGCGGAGTGCAGTTGCTCGAGCCGCCGCCCACCACCAGCCCGCTCGATTCCATCCGCGACCTCTACCGCCAAGACGTTTCCACCTTCGGCCACAGCGTCCGCGTGCGTGGCCGGGTAGCCGCCGTTTATCCAAGCGCCATTCTGCTCGAAGACCAATGGGGCGCTATCGATGTCAGCCTTGCCGGTCCGCCGCCTCGCGCGGGCGCCGCCGTCGAGGTCACCGGCTTCCCGTCTATCGACGGCCTGCGCGTCGATCTACTTTTCAGCCAGGCCAGGGAGATTCCCGCCGCGCAATTGGAATCGCCTCCCGCTCCCGCTGCCCTCACCACTGTCGCTCAGGTCAGAAAACTATCCGCGCAGCAGGCGGCGCTGGCCTTGCCGGTTCAGATTACCGGAGTCATCACGTACTGCCACCTGCTCTGGAACCAGCTTATTCTCCAGGACAGCACCGGTGGGATCTTCGTCAAATATGCAGGACCGCACCCTGAGTTCCGGGCCGGCTTGCGCGTCCGCCTCACCGGCCTCTCCAACCCCGGCAACTACGCCCCCGTCGTTGTGGCGCCCAAGTTCGCCGTTGAGGGCCCGGGCCCGCTGCCCGTTCCTATCGAGGCCACCCCCGAACTGGCGGCCGCGGGCCTGCTCGATTCCCAGTTCGTCAGCATCGAGGGTATTGTCCATCTCTTCACGTCCGCCGGGCAGTCCGGCCATCCCGAATTTACCTTTGACCTCTACACATCGCTCGGCCAGGTTCGCGTCGTCAGCGCGCAGGGTTCTCTGGACCCGCGAATATCCCGGTCGATCGAGGACGCGCGCGTCCGCATTCACGCCGTCTTCGGCACCATCTTTAATTCACGCCGGCAATTAGTGGGCTATCAGATGCAGCTCGCCGGTCCTGAAAACATCCAGGTCCTCGAACCCGCCGTTGGCGATCCGTTCGCCATGGCGGCCACGCCGATCGGCTCGCTGCTGCGCTTCTCTCCCGGCTCGCACTTCGGCCATCGTGTCAAGATAGCTGGCGCCGTCACCCTGGCGGAAACCAACTTCGTCTACGTGCAGGACCAGAGCGGCGGAGTGGAAGTCCACGGCGACGCCCGCTCCATCCGTCTCGGCCAGCGCATCGAGGCCATCGGCTATCCCACGCTGATGGGCCGCTATTCGCCGGTTCTTACCGACGCCGTCTTTCGCTCCTTGCCCGGCTCCAGCTCCATTCGGCCCCAGGCCACCGGCGCGGATGCCATCCTTCAAGGCAACTACGATTCGCAGCTGGTCACGGTCGAGGGCCGTCTGCTTACCGCCGTCCCCGGTCCGGGCAGCATCGATCTCCTCCTGCAATCCGGTATTCAAACGTTTACGGCCGAGCTCGATACCTCCAGTCAGGGCAACGACCTGCCCGACTTGCGCGTAGGCAGCATTCTGCGCCTTATCGGCGTGGCCTCGGCCCAGCTCGATCCCGGCAAAACCCGCGAGCTCCTCCGCGTTAACGACCCAGTCGGATTCAAGCTGCTGCTGCGTGTACCGCAGGATATTACGGTGATTCAGGCTGCGCCGTTCTGGACCTCGGGAAAAACTCTGGCCTTGCTGGCGCTGCTCTCGCTGCTGATCGTGGCCATTCTGGTTTGGGTCGAAGTGCTGCGCCGCCGGGTTGCCCACCAGAGAGTTGACCTCGAGAGAGCCTCACAGACGGCGCAGGCCATTCGCGATCTTTCCGTGGCCATGGAGGAAGTTTCGGCGGAACAGAAGTTCGACACCCAGGTTTCGGCACGCGGCAGCGGCCAAATCGCCGGCCTGGTGGTGGGATTCAACGCCATGCTCTCTCAGCTCCTCGAAAAGGACAACGCGCGGCGCGATGCCGAGGCGCGCCTCAAGCACCAGGCCACGATCGACGACCTCACCGGCCTGCCCAATCGCCGCCTGCTTGCCGATCGCCTGGTTCAGAGCATGGCGCACGCGCGCCGCGAGAATACCACGATCGGTTTTCTCTACATCGACCTCGACGGATTCAAGATGGTCAACGACAGCTTTGGCCACGTTGCCGGCGACCATTTGCTCATCGAGGCCGGCCAACGTCTCCGCTCCCGCGTGCGCCGGGCCGATACGCTGGCGCGCATCGGAGGCGACGAATTCACCGTGATTCTCAACCGCATCGACTCCCGCGACGATGCGCAGCAGGTCGCCGAATCCCTGCTCCAGTCGCTCGTCAATCCCTTCTACGTCGAGGGCCACGAGATCACCATTGGGGCCAGCATCGGCATCAGCATCTACCCCGACGCTGAAAGCGAGAACGACGACCTGCTGCAGCAGGCCGACAGCGCCATGTACGCGGCCAAGCGCAACGGCAAAAACCGCATCGTGCACTTCAGCAACGATATCGGGGTCTCCGTCCGTGAGCGCCTTACCCTGGAAAACGAGCTGCGCCGCGCCATCTCCAACGGGGAAATCAAGGTCCACTATCAGCCGGAGTTCGATCTGGCCACCAATGCCATCGTGCGTTTTGAGGCCCTGGCGCGCTGGACGCATCCCAATCTCGGCGTCATTCCGCCCCTCAGTTTCATTCCCGTCGCCGAGGACTGCGGGCTGATTGTCCCGCTGGGGGCATACGTGATGGAGTGCGCATGCCGCGACGCCTTGCGCTGGCAGCAGGAAGCAGACGCTCCGGTCCAGGTGGCCGTCAACGTCTCCAGCGTGCAATTTGCGCGCGACACCTTTGTCGAAGAGGTAGTCGAAGTCCTGGTTCGCACCGGCCTGCCCGGCAACCTGCTGCAGATCGAGCTCACCGAGTCGGCAACCCTCATCGGTATCGAGCGCGCCGCCTCCACCATGCGCTGTCTCAAGGACCTGGGCGTGAGCGTGGTCATGGACGACTTCGGCAGCGGCTATTCCTGCCTCAGCTACTTACCCAAGCTTCCCTTCGATGCCCTCAAGATCGATCGCTCCTTTGTCAGCGAACTGCCCGCCAGCAGCGCGACGCGGGCGCTCGTGCAGTCGATCCTCACCCTCGGCCACAACCTGGGCATGAAGGTCATCGTCGAGGGCATCGAAACCCTTGCCCAGTTGCAGCTCATGCGCCAACTCGGCTGCGACGAAGCCCAGGGCTACCTCCTCGGCCGTCCCACCCCGGATCCGATTGCGGTCCTGCGCAACCAGGCACAGCGCGTCGAAGCCGCGGAAAGCACGTTGCCCATCGCATAGCCCAGAGGATCCAGACCATCGACGCCTGACGCACCCCCTTCAACCGTTGGGAGCACGCTTGAAAACTGACGTATGGAATCTGGCGAGGCGCTCGGACGAGAGCGGTAGATTCGCGCACACTAAAGAGCTCTGCAAGTCTTCACTCGTCCGATTCCCATCTTCGTTCCTTCACTGTCTTTCAGTCCCTGGTCCCCATTCCCTATTCCCTAATCCCTGCTCCCTGTTCTATCGTCAAAAGCGTATGGCTAGCACTGCTGCGATCCCCGCCCCCCGCCCCGCGCCTGAAGCCGAAGAGATCTACCGCCGCTGGATTCAGTTCCTCGACGACGAATTCGTCCGCCACAGTTCCCCGGAGCGCCGCGGCGAGATTGTACGCGACCAGCTGTATCAGATCTACCTGGGCCGTCCGCACGGCGGAAAGCTCAATCTCACGCTCACCTCCGAGCTGCCGGGCAACGTAGTGAATCTCTCGCTCGACCCGCAAAACGTCACCATGGAAGCCGAGCACTATGCCGAGCTCGATCGCGAGCGCTTTCAGCCGCTGAAGCCCCTGCTATGGTTCTGGCAGATGTTCGATCGCTCGCCCATCGGCCTCAACCACTGGCTGGGATTGCGCTTCCGCTGCATGTTAGGCCGGCACATCTTCGAACATCTTGGAGCCGGAGTGAAGATTTACCACGGCGTCGACCTCACTTACGGCTACAACCTCTCCATAGGCGACGGCGTCACCATTCGCCAGCGCGCCCTCATCAACGATCGTGGTGGCATCGCCATCGGCGACAATGCGGTCATCGGCTCCTACGCGCGGGTCTACTCCTTCTGGCACGATCCGCGAGACTACAGCAAAGTCCGTCTCCAACCCACGGTCATCGGCGCCGGCGCGCACATCGCCAGCCATGCCATCGTTCTCGCCGGCGAAAACGTCGCGCCCGGCGAGTCCGTCGGCGTCTTCCCCGACGATCGCGCGTGACGCACAGGTGTCAGGTGTCAGCGACCAGCCCTGAGTGGTCGGTCATCAATGAACTTCCAGTCGCCTGGCGAGGGCGGTCTCTGGCCCTCGACCTCTGACACCTGAAACCTGATCCCCGTTTCTGCTACACTCGCTCCACAGCCCTCCACTATGCTCTTCAAGGCCATCAGCGCGGCAGTTTACGGCATCGACGCCAACCTCATCGATGTCGAAGTCGACTATAGCGGCGTGGTTTCCGATCAGGACCACTTTCACACCGTGGGGCTGCCCGACGCCGCCGTGCGCGAAAGCCGCGACCGCGTCCGCGCCGCCATCAAGAACTCCGGCTACCTCATCCCGCCTACGTTCATCACCATCAACCTCGCCCCCGCCGACCTCAAAAAAGAGGGCTCGGGTTTCGATCTGCCTATCGCCATCGGAATTCTGGGCGCGTATGGCGCTCTGCGCACCAACGACCTCAGCCGTTTTCTCCTGGTCGGCGAGCTCGGCCTCGACGGCAGTGTCAGGCCCGTTCCCGGCATGTTGCCCATGGCCGTTCTGGCGCGCGAGAAAGGCATCCCGAACTTGATCCTGCCTGCCGCCAACGCCGCTGAAGCCGCCGTGGTCGAAGGCGTCAGCGTCTATCCCGTCTCCTCGCTTCTCGACGTGCTCGAACTCCTCAACACCTCCGTCGTCGGTGTCATCCAGCGCGAGCCTTTCCGCGTGGTCGCTGAGGATCTGCTAGGCAAACTCGAACAATTCACCGTGGACTTCAGCGATGTGCGCGGCCAGCAGACCGCCAAGCGCGCTCTGGAAGTGGCCGCGGCCGGCAGCCACAACATCCTGATGATCGGCCCGCCCGGCTCCGGCAAGACCATGCTCGCCAAGCGCCTGCCCTCGATCCTGGCCCCGCTCACCTTCGAGGAAGCTCTCGAAACCACCAAGATCCACTCCGTCGCCGGTGTTCTCGACTCCGGCGCGGGCCTGGTCACGCAGCGCCCCTTCCGCGCCCCGCACCACACCATCTCCGACGCCGGCCTGATCGGCGGCGGCATCGTCCCCCGCCCCGGCGAGGTCTCGCTCGCGCACAACGGCCTGCTCTTCCTCGACGAACTGCCCGAGTTTCCCCGCAACGTGCTTGAAGTCCTGCGCCAGCCGCTCGAGGACCACACCGTCACCATCGCGCGCGNNGCCGCGGCCATGAATCCCTGCCCTTGCGGCTACTTCAACGACAAATCGCGCCAGTGCCTGTGCACGCCGCCCATGATCCAGCGCTACGTGGCCAAGATCTCCGGCCCGCTCCTGGATCGCATCGACATTCACATCGAAGTCCCCGCCGTTCAGTACAAGGAGCTGCGCGGCGGTGCGGCCGCCGAAGGCTCCGCGCACATTCGCGCGCGCGTCCTGGCGGCTCGCTCGCGTCAGCGCGAGCGTTTCTCCAAAGCCAAAGAAAAAATCTACGCCAACGCGCAGATGAACACCCGCCAGATTCGCGCCTACTGCGAACTCGGCCAGGACGCCGAGCGGCTGCTCGAACGCGCCATGCAGCAGCAGGGCCTCACCGCGCGCGCCCACGATCGCATTTTGAAAGTCGCCCGCACCATCGCCGACCTCGAAGGCGCCCAATCCCTCACCGTTGCCCACCTCGCCGAAGCCATTCAATATAGAACGCTGGACCGGAGTTACTGGAGTTGAGGCCCCGGCGTCCTCCATGCAGGTGACCACAAAGGTTCGTCTTGAGCGATCATCAAGGCGCGCATGGAGAGCCCCCTGGGGGAAGCGGCATCCTCGCGACGGAACATTCGGACCAGCACAGAGCAGGGAATCCCTCGCAGCTTGAGATACATCCAATTGAAAGGAAATGAGTTACCTTTTGGTGACGAATCGCCTTCGCAGGCCAACGAAAATTCCTGGGAAAGCCGGAAAAACTGGAAAAGCCAGGAGAAAAACCTTTCCCGATAGCACAAAATAACTATTGACCCTGGACGTGCTTGGTTATACCCTCAACATAGCCATCCATAGAGGGCAGTGTGCGTAGTTGTGGCCGGGTACGTCCATCAGCACATTTCCCGCATCAAACTAGGAGCGGGTGCTCCGTTGATGCGTTGGGTGCGTGCTCGGAGCTCCCAAAATGCCGTTCATGGCACACGGGTCTCTGAGACGCGAACTGCAACCGATACGGCATGGCATCCATTTCATATCGCGAGATCTCCGCTTCGATTTTGCACTTGTGGGTCTGAGAAACGCGTCTAAGAGATGGAAGCGACAATTTGGGGCAGCCCTCGATTGTAATGACTCCCCTCTGCTGCACTGGGCGCTGATCCTCGGGTCATTCCGGCGCAGGCATTTGAAAAAGAAGGAGATACCTATGCGGTCCGATCTTGTTTTTAAGGCACTTTCTCAAGTGAACAATCGCTACCAGCTCTGTCAACTGGCTAGCAAGGCAACGCGCAAACTTCACAAGCCGAATTCACGGCTGCAGGACACCACAAACGAGGTTTTGTGCCGGTTCGAGACGACCAGTCCGGAAGCGCGGAAGTCCGAAATGGCGCCGGCGGCCCAACCAGTAGAAAGGCGCCGTGCGGCCTAACCGAGCCTCGCGTCGCTTGTAAGATTAAGTCAGGCAAAGGATCCAGAAAGGTTTCCCTCCTGAGGTCGTAGGTCTTTCCCGGTACTGCGCAACTCCATGTGAGTTTATAGCCTGATTCCCAGGCTGGCTTGTGCCGGATGCATCTCTGAATATCTGTTCAGCTTTTTCCTCTGGAGCACTTCTCCCTCCGTATCCCGCCCCACACATCCCGCCTTCACGCAGGTGAACATGACCATCGCAGAACTCAAAGAAAAGAACATTACTGAATTAAGCCGCATCGCCCGCTCCCTTGAGATTCCAGGGACCAGCGGCCTGCGCAAGCAGGATCTCATCTTCAAGATCCTCCAGGCGCAAAGCGAAAAGGAAGGGCACATCTTTGCCGAAGGCGTCCTGGAGATTCTCCCCGACGGCTACGGCTTCCTTCGCTCCCCGGACTACAACTATCTGCCCGGACCGGACGACATCTACGTGTCTCCGTCCCAGATTCGCAAATTCGATCTCAAGACCGGCGACTCCATCAGCGGCAACGTCCACCCGCCGCACGAGGGCGAAAAGTATTTTGCCCTGGTCAAGATTGAGGCCATCAA
>PLSB01000200.1 GCA_003165005.1 Acidobacteriaceae bacterium
GGCCGCGCCCACTCCGGTGAGCGCGTTGCTGCACGCGGCCTGCTACGTAACGTCCGGCGTGTATCTGGCCGCGCGCATGCACAGCTTTGGTGCATGGCCCGTGGCGTGGGGCCAGAGCCTGATGTGGGTGGGCACGGTGACCATGGCGGTGGGCGTGATGTACGCCATGGTGCAAACCGATCTGAAGCGCATGCTGGCCTTCTCCACCGTGAGCCAGATCGGCTACATGATGATGGGGATTGGCATCGGCACGCCGCTGGCCATTACGGCGGGCCTGTTGCACTGTTTGAATCACGGCTTCTTCAAGGGCGGGCTGTTTTTGACCGCGGGCTCGGTGCAGCACGCCGCCGGAACGCGCGACATGAATAAGCTCGGCGGCCTGGCTGGAAAGATGCCGCAGACGACTTTGTCGTGGATGATCGGCGTGGGCAGCATGATGGGCATTCCGCTGATGAGCGGCTTTGCCAGCAAGTGGATGCTCTACGCCGCGGCGCTGCAGGCTGGATGGGCCGTGCCCGCCATGGTGGCGTGGGCAGCGAGCCTGGGCACGGTCTTCCTTGGCGTCAAGGCCACGAGCGCGGTCTTCCTGGGGCCGACGACCGAGAATACCAAGGATGCGCATGAGTCTCCACCCACGATGATCTGGGGCATGGGGTTGCTGGCCGTGGGCAGCGTGGTTCTGGGCGTTGCGCCGCAGTTGGCCGTGAACTTCTTCCTCAACCCGATTCTTTTGGCGCTGGGCATGGGCGCGGGCGTGCACGTGACCTGGCTAGGCCTTTCCGCCGATGCCGGCAGCTTTTCCTCGACGGGTGGGCTGGTGCTGGCATTGGTGTCCTTAGTCGTCGGCGGCGCGATTTACCTCGTTGCCTATGCCATTCGCCCCGCTTCGGCTGGCGCGGCGATGGCGGGCGCAGGCGGTGGAGTCTTTACCGGCGGTGAGCCGCTCAGCGACCAGGGGCGACTGACGGCCGGCGATTTTTCCGAGATTTTCGAGCAGCATTGGAAATCCTTCTTCCGCTGGACGAATGTCGATCGGGTTTATCTCTGGTTTTGGAGTGGATTGCAGATTGTCTCGCGTTGGCTCGGCCAGGTCTTCGCGTGGATGGAGCGCCGCGCCACGGTTCTGCTGGTGATTTTTGCCGCGGCCATCTTCGCTCTGGTGCGCTGGATTGTGCCGGGAGCGCTTCCCACTCGCTTTCCGGAGGTGCTGCCGCTCACGCAGATTCCGATCATAATGCTGTTGGCCGTGGGCGTTGCCACAATCGCGCTCTCGGTTGCCGCTCTCGCTAGCCCGGCGTCGCGCAAGTACGTGCCGCAACTGTTCGCGCCGCTGATTCTCTTTGCCGGCGTCTTCACTACCATCGGGCTGCTTAGCCCCTTCGCGCGGCTGCGCCTCGGCCTGCTTGAGTTGGCGGCTCTGCTCACGGTGGTTCTGGTGTGGCAAACGGCGCGCACACGTGCGGCGAAGATCGCTTACCTCACTGTGGTGCTGCTCTCCGCCGGATCGACGATCGCAGGCGACCTCCTCGCCGATCGCGGAGCGCTCGACGCCGCGCGCGCGTTTCTGCTCACGGGCATCGCCGTCAAACTCGCCGCCGTGCCGCTCCTCTTCTGGCTGCTCGCGCTGGCCGACGAAGTGTCCGCGCTCGTGCTCGGCGTCATCATCGCCGTGGTCGATATGGCGGCGTTCGGCGAGCTCCTGCTCGGCTCGCAGACGATTCTGGCGCTGCTCACGCCGCAGCCGCTCTTCTGCTACGCGGCAACGCTTACCTCACTGCTCGCCGCGTTGCTGATGCTCACGCAACGCAGCCTCAAGCGGCTGCTGGTGCTGTCGACGGCCGAGGACGTGGGCTTTCTGCTGCTCGGTGCGGCCGCTACCAGCAGACTGGGGCAGACCGGCGTCATCATTGCCGCTGCCACGCACACACTGGCCAAGGCACTGCTCTTTATCTGTCTTGCCGCGCCCGAGGCCGATGGCGCGCTCGACGCCGAACCTATGGCCCTGGCCGCGCGTTACCCGGTGAGCGCCTTCGGGTTCCTCTTCGGCATGTTGGCTATGCTCGGCATTCCGCCGGCACTCGGCTTCCTCGGCCGCTGGCGGCTGTATTCCGTCGCATTTGAAGTCGGCAAGTGCCCGCTCACCATCTTCATCGTCTCGTCGATCCTGGCATTGATCGCCTACACGCTGGCGCTCACACGAAACTGGTGGGGCCCTCCGCCAAAGCCGGAAATTGACGCGCCGCCGCAGCCGCAAGCGCGCGAGCCGTTCGCGATCAAGGCTACGATTGTCGTGCTGGTGGCGATTCTGCTGGTGGGCGGCATCTGGCCTCATGCGTGGCAAATGTTGATGGGGGTGCGGCCATGAAGTTCTGGAAACAATTGATGTGCACCGCGCGCCGCAAGAGCCCCTGGCTCTTCCACATGAACGCGGGCAGTTGCAACGGCTGCGACATTGAGATCATTGCCGCGCTTGCGCCGCGCTACGACGCCGAGCAGTTGGGAGTTCTGCTGCAGGGCAGCCCGCGGCACGCCGATATTCTGGTGGTGACAGGCCCGGTGACGAAGAAAGCCGTGGGCGCCGTGAAGACCGTTTACGACCAGGTCTGCGGACCGAAGGCCGTGGTCGCCATCGGCTCCTGTCCGGCCACGACGAATGTGTTTATCGATAGCCGCACGCTCGACGGCCCGCTCGACAAGCACCTGCCTGTCGATGTTTATGTTCCCGGCTGCCCGCCGCGGCCCGACGCGATCGTCGCCGGCGTGGTGAAAGCGGCAACGCTTCTGGCAGAGCGCGGCTACGCGGCAGAGAATATCGAAGCTGAAACCGTCGTCATCGGCGACCCTGAAGCGTGCACAAGCTGCTGCGAATCCAAACCTCAAGAGGGCGCGGAGGTGCAGCCATGAATCCGGTCCTTTCGAATCTGATCACCGCGCTGGCCCGCTTCCTGATCTTTCCGGGGTTGCTCTTCGCCGTGCCCGCCGCGTGGTTCTTCCTTTGGGTGGAGCGCAAGGCCGTCGCTCTCATGCAGGAGCGCGTAGGACCGCCCTTCATGCAGCCCTTCTGGGACTTCGTCAAGCTGCTCGGCAAAAGCACTCCGCCGCGCCCCGGAATTGCCGGCTTCATCATGCGCGCCTGGCCGCTCATCGCGGTTGGCTCCGCGGCCGGAGCCGTGGGCTTGTTGCCCGTTCTGCCCGCGTCGGGCGGGTTCGAAGGCGACCTGATCCTGCTGCTTGCGCTTCTGGAACTGCCCTCGATCTGCATTATCGCCGCGGGCTTCTCGTCGCGGTCGATCTTCGGAGAGATCGGTTCGGCGCGCGAAGCCGCACTGAGCGTCTCCTACAACATTGTGTTTCTGCTGGCCATTGTTTCCATCGCCGCCTCGCAGCACACCTTCCGGCTGGAAGATCTGGCGGCGCTGCCGAGTTCGCCGCTGCGCTGGCTCGGCGTCGTCGCCATCTTGATCTGCCTGCCTGCCAAGCTGCACATCAATCCCTTCTCGCTGCCCAATGCCGAGCAGGAGATCTACTCAGGGCCGATGACCGAGTACGCCGGACCGGAGCTGGCCATGTGGGAGCTGGCGCACGGTCTGGAGTGGGTTGCCGCCACCGGCCTTGTGGCCACACTGGTCGCGCCGCATGTGGCCCTTGCCTGGGGAACCACCCTGCTCGCCGGCGGCATCTTCGTTGCGCTTTCGGTCGCCGTGGTGCTGCTGCTTTCGGTGCTGGCCGCGGCCACGGCGCGCGTTGCCATCGATTCCAGCGTACGCTTCTACTGGCAGTGCACACTCATCTTCGCCGCGCTTGCGATTTCATCGGCGCTTTTCGTGAGGTTCCGGTCATGAACATTCTCACCATGCTCTGGAATAACCTGCGGCGCGGCTACCAGACCCTGCTCTTTCCCGCGCGGCCCAAAATCACGGCGCGCTTCCGCGGCCTGGTCGAATTCGATCCCCGGCACTGCACCGGCTGCGCCGTCTGCCGCATGCGCTGCACCTCGCGCGCCATCGAGTTCAAGGCCGGCAAGGGCGAGTTCACGTGGAGCTACAACCCCGGCCAGTGCACCTTCTGCGGCCGTTGCGTGGAGGGCTGCATCGAGCACGCGCTCAAGGAAGGCCACAGCGAGCACGCGCTCTCGCAGCAAGAGGAAACGCCGCCCATTTATACAACGCAGGGTGAGTTGAAGAAGTCCTACACCGTGGCGCGCAGGCCTCCGGCGGCGAAGGCGGCTGCGGCGCCGAAACCTGCCGCTGCACCGGCAATGAGTGCGGGCGTGGACGCCGCCAGTACAGCCGGTCTGGAGGCCGGCGCTACACCCGTCGCCGTCGTTACACCCGCCACTGGAGGCACGCAATGACCGATCTCGAAACCATCCGCGAAAAGCTGGGAACCGCTGAGCCGTGGGTGGAGAGCCGCGGCACGTGGTGGCTGAACCCCGGTACCGCGAGCGTGCGCGACGCAGCTCGCATCATGAACGAAGCGCACGCGCGCTTCATCACCATCACCGCCTACCAGCTTCCCGGCACGGAAGGCTTTCGCCTGGAGTACCACTGGGACCTCGAAGGACGTTTGCTCGGCCTTCCCTTCACCATCGCCGGCAATGCCATCGACAGTATTTTCGATTTGTGCGAAGCCGCGGACTGGATCGAGCGCGAGATTCACGAGGAATACTCGATCGATTTCACCGGCCGCGAGTGCGCGCCGCTGCTGCTGCGCCAGGGCGACGAGTCCGGCGTGAACCTGCGCGAGATCGCCGCTGCCGCCAAGCCGGCTCCTGCGGCGCAGGCGGCAAAGGAGGTCGCGCAATGAGCTACAGAATCCCCATGGGGCCTTACCACCCCGGCCTCGAAGAACCCTATAAGCTCGACATGATTTGCGAAGGCGAGACGGTGCAGGATGCCGAACTCAACATCGGCTTCAACTTTCGCGGCATCGAGCATCTGGCCGAGACGCGCAACTACTATCAGGTGATCGCGCTGATGGAGCGCGTGTGCGGCATCTGCTCGTTCATTCACACCCTGACGTTGTGCCAGGCAATGGAGAAGCTTGCGGGCCTGGAGGCTCCGCCGCGCGCCAAGTACATTCGCGTGGTGATGGCGGAGCTGGAGCGCCTGCACTCGCACGTGCTGTGGGCCGGCATCGCCGCCAAGCTCATGGGCTTCAAAACCATGTTCATGACCTGCTTCGCGCTGCGCGAAAAAGTGATGGACGTGCTGCAGGCTATCTCCGGCAACCGCGTGAACTACTCGATGAACCGCGTGGGCGGCGTCAATCGCGACATCGAGGACCCGCTGGCCCTGCTCCCGCTCATCGACGAACTCGAGCGCGAGATGACGCGCACCGTGATTCCCATCTTCACCACCAGTTCCACGGCGGCGTCGCGTTGCGCCGGCATCGGCGTGCTCACTCCCGAGAAGGCCGTCTCCTGCGCCGTGGTCGGCCCCATGGCCCGCGCCTCGGGCATCAACCAGGACTTGCGCCGCGATGCGCCTTACGCGGCCTATGAAGAGATGAAGTTCGAGGTTCCCGTGCAGCCGGCCGGCGACGTCAAGGCTCGCCTCCTGGTGCGCGCGCTCGAAATCATGGAAAGCTGCAAGATCCTGCGTCAGGCGCTCACCAACATGCCCTCCGGCGAGGTCTCCGTGGGCGGCGACAAGTTCGCCTTCGTGACCGGCACGGCCACCAGCCGCGTGGAAGCGCCGCGCGGCGAGGTCATCTATTCGGTGAGTTGGAAGGAAGGCTCGCGCAATCCGGCGCGCGTGCATGTGCGCACGCCCACCTACGTCAACATGCCCGCGGTGCGCTGGATGGTGCGCGGCGCGCGCCTCGCCGATACGCCGCTGATCCAGGCCTCGATCGATCCCTGCTACTCCTGCACGGACCGGTGAGAGCAGCGGAGTTAGCGGGGCTAGCGGAGTTAGCGGTGTTAGCGGTGTTAGAGGAGTTAGCGGAGCCAGGCGCTGAGATCTGCTGCCGGCCCAAGAAATGTAGCGCCGGTCTCCAGACCGGCTGTCGTGCGGGCCTCCAGGCCCGCACACGGCTGCGTTATTGAATGCTGTATAAATAAT
>PLSB01000193.1 GCA_003165005.1 Acidobacteriaceae bacterium
GAATTCGCTCCGATCCACAAGATCCACACATCCTTTTCTCCCGAAGACATCGGGATGAAGCGAGGTCAATAGCCATGCATCTATATTCAGCTAACGACAGTGAAATCCATGATCTGTTGATCTCGCAGAGACAGCAGTTCACGACAGGGGTTCTTCTAGAGCTTGGTCGTTCTCGTAATATCTTCTACTCGAGAGAAGAAGAGAGGGATGACCTTATTAACAGCCCGTGGTGCAATGGGCCATTTTCCGCACGGTCAGCAGTTGAGCGCTTTGGTGCGGAATCCATAGGTCAGAAAAAATGCTCCGTCCGCATGGGTCTGCAATCGTCTCATTGCACCGCATAGACCGATGAGGTACCCGAAAACGCGCAAAACAAGGTTCAGCGCGCGGTTCTTTAGCTCCCGTGGCGTTCCAGCGCCCAGCATCTTGCGCAGCACCAGGCTGATATTGAACGCGCCGACGTGAATCAACTGGCGCTTGAGAATATTCTTCGTCCCGCGCAGGGTGCAACGTCGCATTGCGCCGGTCTCGTAACAGTGCGCAAAACTTCGCTCGACTAACTCGCCGCGTCGCCTGAGCAGGCTCTTGCCATAGTCGCCGCGCACCCGCTGCCGATTCTGATAAACGGCCTGCTGTTCTTTTTCCTTGCCCTTCCAGTGCCGCTTGCCCGCCTGCTTCTTCTCTGGAATGTAGGTGCGAACTTCGTTCTTCTTGATCTGTTCGAGCACCGCGCCGCTATGATAGCCCTTGTCCGCGACTAACTCCTCAATCCCGTCGACATTGACCTTCGGCTCTTCTTCCGGTTGTAACTCGGCTTCGCGCTCGACTAACTCGGCAACCGCTATGGCGGCCTCGGCCAGCGTCTCTTTGACGGTCGCCGTATCGCCCAAGTCAGCGCCCTGCAAGGTAACAGCAACAACCGCGCCCGACTCCATGTCCACGGCATGTTCGGCTTTGTAAGCCATATGTGTGCTGCCGTTCTTCATCTTGGCGATGCGCGCATCTGCGTCGGTCGTGCTCTTCCATTCCTTGTTGGAGGCGCGCTTCTTGCGCTTGCGGTCCACGCGCGCCAAGTCTTCGCGCGTCGGCGTTTCGATGCCCGACGCCTTGGCCAATCCAGTTAGAAACTCTTCATAACTTTCGCCGCTGTCGCGTCTAACTATCGAGCGCATCGCAGCATTCGCTTCCAGCGTGGTGGCATCGATGCCGATGCGCTTGCCTTGCAATAAGCCATGGTCGGCCAGTAAACCCAGCACCCAGGAAAATACCTGCCGATGTGTTTCTACATCTATAAGTCGGCGAGTGCGGGAGATAGTCGAGTGATCGGGCGTGTCCTCATCCAGCGCGATGCCGAGAAAGCGCCGTAGGCTGAGTGAATCCTTCAAGCGCCAGGCAATTCCGCGCTCCGCCTCAATGCCCTCGAAGTATCCGATCATCAGCGAGCGGAAATAGATGCCCGGCGTCAGACCAGGACGGCCCAGCTTATCGGCATAGTACCGGGCGCATTGCTCCTCAACGAAAGCGTCGAAGCCCTCATTGTCGAGTACCTCATTCAGACGAACATAGAAGGGATGGCCCGGACTAACAGCCATATCCCCGTACGCTACCCACAAATCCTCTTGCCGCTCCCGACTCTTGCGCCTGCCCATCGCCATAACTCAATTTTACGGGTTATCGCTGTGGAAACAATCGCTATCAGCCCGCGCAGGAATCAAGACTTTCACCACAGGCTGCTAAGGACTTTGCTGACCAGGGGAGCCCTGTATTCCCCAAAATTCCACCCCGAATGACGGCTTAAAATACCACACAATCCACAGCGAGAGCGTTCAGGCCAACCGGCGAATTACAAGCGTTCCTTGCGGACCGGGCGGCACCATCCATGACTACGTTCCCTTTTACTTCGGCCCACTTTCGGTGATGTTGTTGAATCTAAAGACGGGAAGAGTGCCGGGGTACACCGAGGGTCAATCGCCGATTCTATATTTAGTTACGAGCGTTCAAAGAGTTGTTGAATCGGGATCCTCTTTCGTGTTCTCGGACGGCCATGGGCTTGCGAACTTCACGGACTGGTACGATGATTTGAATGATCTGAAGGCAGTCGACTGGGATCTCGTTGGGGCGAGGTATTGGCGAGATACGCCCTCTGACAATGACCGGCAGCGACGCAAGCAGGCCGAATTCTTGGTTCACGGCAGTGTTCCATGGCAATTGATTTCCGAGATCGGTGTTTACAGCGGATCGGTGGCCAATCAGGTTGCAACGCTGCTGTCCAAGTTTCCTGAACTGTCCCACCCTCCAGTCAAAGTGAGAGGGGCGGAGTGGTATTACTACAACTGAGAGTCGCGCGATGATCAAGATAAGCCACGGTAACCTGCTCAAGGCCAATGCGGAAGCATTGGTCAACACAGTGAACTGCGTTGGCTTTATGGGTAAAGGAATCGCTCTTCAATTCAAGCAAGCCTTTCCATCCAATAACAAGTTCTATGAGGAAGCTTGCCGGGCCGGTGAGGTTCAACCAGGAAAGATGCTTCTTCACGACAATGGGCGTCTGAGGAAGCCTCACTACATAATCAATTTTCCGACCAAACAGCACTGGCGCGGAAACTCGCGGATTGAGGACATTCAGGTCGGCCTTGAAGCGTTGATTGCCGAAGTGAAACGCCTAAAAATTGGATCAATTGCAGTTCCCCCGTTAGGGTGCGGGTTAGGGGGACTCGACTGGGACGAAGTGAAGCCAATGATCGAAAATGCTTTCGCTGAGCTTCCCTCGGTTTGCGTAATGCTGTTTGAGCCCAAAGGAGCACCTCCTGCCAAGGAGATGCCAATTAACACTCCTCGACCGAAGATCACAACCGCGAGATCACTCTTGATAAAGTTGATGAGCGCGTATGCGACGCTCGACTACAGCCAGAGCCTGCTTGAGGTGCAGAAGCTCGCGTATTTTCTTCAAGAGGCTGGAGAACAGCTACGTTTGAAATACGAAGCAGGTAAATATGGTCCGTTTGCCCCGAATCTCTACAAAGTACTAGAAGTGCTGGAGGGGCATTTCATTCGCGGTTACGGGTCTAACCAAAAACCGGGAACGGAAATAGAGCTTCTTCCCGGAGCACTCGAAGAAGCTTCGGAATTTCTCCGCGAAGAACACGAATCCCAGATGCGCTTGGAGAAAGTATCAAAGTTGATCGAAGGATTTGAGACGCCTTATGGAATGGAATTGCTCGCGACCGTCCATTGGGTGGCAACGCATGGTGGTCCGAAAGGAACGCAGTCTGCCGCCAACCCGGAAGCTGCAATCGAGCAGGTCCACGCTTGGAATCCTCGAAAGAAACAGGTTTTCAAATCGACCCATATTAAAAAGGCGTGGAATGTCCTTGAAAAGCAAGGATGGTTTTCGCAATTGCCAAAGAATCAAAGCACGTCGATGCCCCTCTTCGAGGGTTGTCCGTAATGCGACAGCCGGTCAAGCATGGGAGCAGCGGCGGCGCTGTCGCCGAGCAGTCTTGCCTTGGGGGTCTAGCAACCCTGGAACCGCTATAGCCGCAGGTTTGGCTGCTATGGATTCGGCAGGAACGCGTTGGCGCGGACCAGTTCGGCATAACTCTCGCCGTCGAGCGTAACCGGCGCGCGTTCGAAGGCACGCAGGCCGTGCCAATCGGCGGCCATCGCCGTCCAGCAGACCGCGCCCTTGGCAAGGATGGTGCAGGCGGTCTCGAAGATGTATGGATTGCCGGGATGGCCTTTGGGCATTCCCTTGGCGCGCTCGATCCAGAAGGCGTGGTTTCCCAGTGTGTAATGTCCCTGCACGGGCGCGGTCACGTCGAAGGTCTGCTTGAGGCCCTCCGCGGCCCCAGCGCCGAAGTTGGCGAGATCGCCCGGCGTCATGGTTTGGCCATAGCAGGCAAAGGGCAGCGCCGTTACCACCACGGTAGAGGCGGGCGCGCCGTGCTTGGCCGTCAAGACAACTTCCACGCAGGCATCGCCTTTTTTGGCGCCCACGGCGTCAGGGAAGGGCGCCGTGACCTTGGGAGCCGGAGGCGGAACCACAAGCTCCCAGTCCGAAGGCAGATTGTAGCTGAGGCCGATGTCGCTGCTTTCGACTCGGGCCGGCTGCGCGGCAGCGGGTGCGGCGGGAGCAGACGCCGCGGCTTGCGCCGGGGTTGCGGATGGGCCGGCAGTGGGAGCCGGGGCCTGTGCGTGGAGCGGCACAGATCCGAGAAGCAAAAGAGAAGCGCCGAAAGCAACTCGCATGGGTGCACCTTTACTTCGCGGTCAGTCTACCGCAGGCCTCGCGAAGACGACAAGGATTCTCGGGCTGCGGAGGCGGCTATTTGATCAGGAAGGCCGACGCCACCAATCCCACGCCCAGCGCGGAGAAGCCCAGCCCCAGGTACCAATAGATGCGGTTGCGCGTGAGCAACGTGACCGAGGTGATGACGAGGCCGATTTCGAGCAGGGCTTCGGCCATGTCGAAGCGGTCGGCGCGCGCCTCGGCAAGTTCGACTTTGGTTTGGAGCGCCTCGGCCTGGTCCTCTTCCTCTTTCACCTCGTCGGCCCACTTCTTCTCGTGGTCGGTGTAGGATTTGGCAATCTTGTCGGCGGCGTGCTGGTCGGCAACCGTCACCGCGCTGAGCAGATCGGTGGTCAACTCCGTCTCGTAGGCACGAATCTTGTGCGCCTGGTACTCATTCCATATGTCCGTGGCCTGGTTCTGAAAGAGAATCGCCTGGGTATGCGTGCGATGGCCCAGCACCGTAGTCACAGCCACCAGCACGGCCATCCCGCACATGGTGAAGGCGACGGGCCGCAGCGCCGATTCGCTCGCCCCGCGCTCCGCGAGTTCCTGCAATTCCGTTGCTTCGTTGGGTTCCAAGGAATGAGCCTCCTACCTAGATCCTCGTTGCTTGCTCCGCAATCACTTCTGCGGCCATTGCCTGAGCCTTCGCTTGCGATTCTTCTTGCATCGCGCCGTAGGCCAGCACGCCCGGCAGATCGACAACCTCCGCAATCCAGCGGCCGTCTTCTTCGCGGTCAAAATCGAATTCGATTTCCATCGCCGTGACCTTCCTCGTCCGCCGCGACGTGCTGCTCAGGCACGATCCAGCTAAAGGCTAGTCCCGTGTCCACATGATTCAGTTACTGCCCAAGTGTAGCGCCGGCCTCCTGGCCGGCTGTAGCGCGGACGTCCTCGTCCGCGCCTGTCCATGATGAATTACCAATTCATGTGGTCTAAACACTAGGAGCTAGGAGCTAGGAGCTAGGAGCTAGCAGCTACTTTCGCTTCCAGCGCACGCCGTCCTTCGAGTCTTCCAGAATCACGCCCTTTTCCGCGAGCTCGGCGCGAATGGCGTCGGCGCGGGCAAAGTTGCGCGCCTTCTTGGCCGCGGTGCGCTCGGCCACCAGCGCCTCAACGTCTGCATCGCTCAGCGATTGCGCGGCAATCAGCTCCGGAGCCACCTCGCCGATGCGGCCTGAAGCCTTCGCCCATTCCAATGCGCGGCGTGTAGGCTCGGCGTCGCGGTCTTCCAGCAGGTCGAAGACGGCGTCGAAATCCCCGAGTACGGGCAGGATTGCATCGCGGTCGGCGGCGAAGAGCTGCCCGCCGTCCATGGCCGCATTGGCCGCGCGCACCAGTTCGAAGACCGGCGCCAGCGCGTCGGCAGTGTTCAAGTCGTTGTTGAGCGCCGCGAAGAACCCGGCGCGCGCGTTCTTCGCCGCCTCCTGCAACTGGGGATTCTCGCCCGCCGCAATGTCGGCAGCGATCAGCCGCGCCCGGAAGGTGCGCAGCCGGTCGATGGCGTTGGTCGCGTCCGCCAGGCTGTCGAAGGTAAAGTTGAGCGGCCGCCGGTAGGGCACGGAAATCAGCGCCAGGCGGATCGCCGAGGCCTTGAACCCTTTGAGCAGCAGATCGCGCAACGTATAAAAATTCCCCTCGCTCTTCGACATCTTTCTGCCGTCGACGAGCAGGAAGCGCACGTGCATCCAATGCCGCGCGAACGGCTTGTGCGTAGCGGTTTCGCTCTGCGCAATCTCGTTTTCGTGGTGCGGGAACATCAGGTCTTCGCCGCCGCAGTGCAGTTCGAAGCTCTCGCCCAGGTACTCCATCGCCATGGCCGAGCACTCGATGTGCCAGCCCGGCCGGCCGCGCCCAATCACCGTATCCCAGGAGGTTTCGCCGGGTTTGGCCGCCTTCCACAACGCAAAGTCCCGCGCCGAGTCCTTCTCGTACTCGTCCACATCCACGCGCGCGCCGTCTTCCATCCCCGACAAATCTTTTTTGCTTAATTTTCCATACTCCGGAAAGGCCGCCAGGCGAAAGTACCACGAGCCGTCTTCCACTTTGTAGGCCGCTCCCGCCGCGGCAATCCTCTCGATCAGCGCCACCATCTGCGGAATGTGCTCCGTGGCGCGGGCAATTGTCTCCGGCCGCTCCACGCGCAGCGCTTCAAGGTCCTCGAAAAACGCATCCACATACTGCTTGGTGTACTCGCCGATGGGAAGGCCCGCCGCGCCGGCGTTGCGGATGATCTTGTCGTCCACGTCGGTTATATTCATCACGTGGCGCACCGCCGTTCCACTCAACTTCAGGAAGCGCCGCAGCACGTCCACCTGCAAAAATGTCCGGAAGTTGCCGATGTGGCCGAAGTCGTAGACCGTAGGCCCGCAGGCGTACATGCGCAGTGCCGTGCCGTCGGCGGGCTCGAGCGCATCCAGTTGTCCCGTGAGGGTATTGAACAGGCGGAGGGTCATCGCTTCCAAATCTTACGGCTCGACCATGGTGGATGTGATCCTCCACGTCGCGGTCTAATCGATTCTAACAAGCAGGGCTGTGCACTGGAATGCGTTACGCGTTGGGGTAAGGGTTGCCAGTTCGCCCGTGCCCCATCCTTTCGCACGATCTTTGGGCGAAAGGGTGGGATAGCACGAACTCCACGGGCGCGACAGGGGCGCGATACGCGCCCGACACTGCCGAGAATCGATGCGGCCAGAAACCTAGCCGAAGAGCGCCGCCGACGCGACGCCGAGCAACACCACGATCACCCACCAGCCGAAGACCGCAATGTAGCCGGCGTTGCGTTTCACTCCCGCCACCGTGGCCACGCCGATGCCCATCACAACCACCATCCAGATGGTCACGGCATCGAACGCCGTCGCCAGCGCGTAGAGCGCCTTGTTGGTTTCGACCGGATCGAGGAATGCGCCCAGGTTGGTAGGCGCAAAATTCTTGATGTTGAACGACTCCGGCGCCATGCCCGCGTAAATCACAACCACGCCCAGCAGCACCTTCACCACCGACGGAAGCCACGCGTAGTAGACCACTGCGAAGACATCTGCAAACTTCGCCCTGCCCCCGAAACCGAAATTGATGGTGCCAAACAGCACCGCGGCTACCACCACCGCGCCCAGCATCCCAAACAAAGGACCTGCAATGAACACGCCCTCGGTAATCCCATCCGAGATCTTGTACCCTTGCTCCCTTTGTTCCGGAGTGGCCTGCGCCATCCGTTCCTCGGCCTTGGGGCTCATGCGGATCTGGTTCTCCGTGACCTGCCGGATCCCGACCTTCTCGACCACGGCTGCAAACAGGATGTAGCCAGCCAGCGCCATAACAATCAGGGGCAGCCACCAGCTTCGGTTGCCGCGCTTGATGTCCTCGAAGGTCTTCGACGGCGCCGTAAACGTGTCAGCCAGGCGCTGCCATTGCGTAAGTCCGGCAGCCGTTAGTTGTGTTTCAGGTTCGCTCATGATTTCCGCCTTTCGCTGGACCAAGAATGCGTTTGCCCGCGATTGTATCCCGCCAGGGTTGGGAAGCGAATGAATTTTTTTCAGGGCGCAATTGGGCCGACGTCCCCCACGCGCGATCCCGCCCAATTCGTTCGCGTTCGCCCGCTGCCTCGTTGGCTCGCTCCCTTGTTCTCCTCTTTCCCGTCCAAGTGAAATAAACTCGTCTCATCGACCATTTCCCGCGGAGGACCCTGCTCCCTTGAAAAAAATCACCCTCCTCACCCCGGCCGCTGCCGCGCTCAAGCGCCCCCTGCTTTGCCTCCTCGCCGCTTTCCTGTTCTCTGTTCCCTGTTCCCTGTTCCCTGCGTTCGCGCAGAAGCTCCAGCTCGTGCCCCAGACTCAGGCTCAGACGCCGGCGCCGGCGCCCGTCTCGCTTGAAGACCGGCGCAAAGCCCTCAACGACCTCTTTCACGAGTACTGGGAGGACCGGCTCAAGCACGAGCCCGAATTCGCGTCCGTCATCGGCGACAAGCGCTACAACGATCAGACCAGCGACTACTCCGTCGCGGCGGTCAATGACGAGCTGGCGCGCGAACAGAAGTTCCTGCTGAAACTCGCGGTCATCGATCCCACCGGTTTCACTGACCAGGAGAAGACGAGCCAGGATCTGCTGATTCGCACATTCGAGCTCGACGAGGAGGCCGCGGAGTTCAAGGAGTGGGAGATGCCGGTCAACCAGATGGGCGGCATCTACAGCGACTATCCGCGACTGGCAGCCGAGTTGAGCTTCGCCACGGTGAAGGATTACGACGACTGGATCGCGCGCCTGCATGCGCTGCCCCGCGCCTTTGCCCAGGTCACCGAAGATATGTCGATCGGCATGGAGGACGGGCGCGTTCCGCCCAGATACCTTCTTGAAAAGGCGCTCGATCAAGTGAAGGAATTGGCCAACCAGAAGCCCGAGGACTCGCCGCTCGCATTGCCGCTCAAGAACTTTCCTGCGGCCATTTCCGCAACGGACCAACTGCGGATTAAAACCGAGATGCTCGCCGCCATCGCCAAGGAGGACCTGCCGGCCTACCTGCGCTTCGCGCGCTTCCTTGAAGTGAGCTACGTTCCGGCCGGCCGCACCAAGCCCGGCATCGATGCGTTGCCCGACGGCAAGAAGTACTACCAGTTTCTGATTGCGCGCACGACCACCACAGACCTTACCGCGGACCAGATTCACCAGATCGGACTCGACGAAGTGATAAAGGACGAAGCCGCGATGCTGGCCATTGCGCAGAAGCTCGGTTTCCCGGACCTGAAGAGCTTTCGCGCCAGCCTCAAAGCCAATCCCAAGCTGCACCCGGCTTCGGCCGATGCCCTGCTCGACGCCTATCGCGGCTACCTGAAGCCCATGCAGGCCAAGCTGCCCGAGCTCTTCGGCACGCTGCCCAAGGCGCCGTTTGAAGTGGTCGCGGTGCCCGCGTATGCTGAGAAAACCTCGGCGCCCGCGTATTACCAGGGAGGCACGCCCGACGGCAGCCGGCCGGGGCGCTTGTTCATCGATACCTATAACGCCACGGAGCGCAACTTGTATGCCGTGGAAGCGATCGCCTATCACGAGGGCATTCCCGGCCATCATTTGCAGATTTCCATCGCGCACGAGCTGACGGGTCTGCCGGAGTTCCGCAAATACGGCCACTACACGGCCTATATCGAGGGCTGGGGACTCTACGCCGAGCGGCTGGGCAAGGACGTGGGCTTCTACCAGGACCCCTACTCCGATTACGGACGCCTGGAGGCCGATATCTGGCGCGCCGTCCGCCTGGTTGTCGATACCGGCGTGCACTCGGAGGGCTGGACCCGCGAGCAGATGGTCCAGTACTTCCACGAGCACTCGAATGTGGACGAGACCAGCGTGCAATCCGAAGTAGACCGCTACATTGCGTGGCCGAGCCAGGCCGTGGCCTACAAGATTGGGCAGTTGAAGATTCTGGAACTGCGCGACCGCGCGCAAAAGGCTCTGGGTGCGAAGTTCGACATTCGTGCCTTCCACGACCAGGTGATCGACGCGGGCGCGTTGCCGCTCGACGTGCTGGAGCAGCGGATCGACGCGTGGATTGCTCAAGAACAGGGGCCAGGGAACAGGGATTAGGGATCAGAAAACCGTTCCGCCACCTCGCGCATGCCAAATGACCGGTTATAGCCGGACATTCTGAGCGGAAAAATCAGTGTTACCTGAAATGTCCACCTGGAGCCGGACAGAATTTTTGCAAAATCACCGCCTATAAGCGTTCCGTAACTTCCGAACTGGCGTATGGGTCAGTTCTCATGAAATTGCTTTGTATGAGATTCTTCTGCCCTGGACGCTCCGTAACAAGCCGAAGTCTGAGGTCTGCGGGCAAAAAAGCTGTCCCTGGAAGCTCATCAGCCGATGGTGGCCCCGGTGTGTACAATTGCGGCGTCCAGGAAACTATCCTGGGAACCCTGGCCAAAGATCTTTGCCTCATGCGAAATGCGATGAATTCAGGTAGCACAGTCAACGCCGCGCCGTCCGCCGCGTCCGAAGCCGCGCCTCCCCAGGCAAAATGGCCGTACCTTGCACTCGGCATCGTAGCCGCGATTTTCTTCTATCTGCATCTGTTTCGCTATCCGTTTCTGCCCATTTGGCATTGGGGAGATCAATCCATCTTTCTTGAGCATGCCGAGCGTATGCTTCATGGCGAGGTCCTCTATCGCGATCTGTTTCAGCTCAACCTGCCCGGCGCCGAATATCTCTACTACTGGCTTTTTCTGTGCTTCGGTGTGCGCCTTTGGATTGCGCCTCTGATGGTGTTTGCCGCTCTCACGGCCAGCACCCTGCTGGTTTACTCGCTCTCGCGCGCCGTTCTTCGTGGTTGGGCCGCGCTCGTCCCCGTGGCCGCCTTCCTCGTCATTTGCCAGCGCAGCTCGATGGATGGAAATCATCACTTGTACAGCACTCTGCTGGTTTTTGCCGCCGTGAGTCTCGTAGCCAGGGCACGCAAAACCCTTTGGCTTTGCGGCGCGGGCGCCCTCCTGGGCATGGCCACGCTCTTCACATCCAGCCGCGGAGTCTTTGTCGCGGCGGGGGTGTGTTTGTTTTTCATCTGGAAATTCCGAGATTGGCGCAAAGCTTTGCGGGCCGCCTGTGCATTGCTCATCCCTCTTGCCGCGGTGATATCCGCGGCGCTGGCAACCCTGGCAACTACTGTCGCGCCACGAGCGCTGTTCGAGTCGCTGGCCGTCTTCCCAATGCACTATTTCTCTGCGGGCCGCTTCAACAAGCCAGGCCTGTTTTTTGCGGAGTTGAATTCTGCTCTGCCGCTGCGGCCCCATTCCGTTTTGCTGGTTGGCTTGTGGTTCGCGATGAAAGCCGCGGTACCGCTCCTGTTCATGGCATTCATTGCCAGGCGCCATCTCTTCAAACCCATCGCACTGCGCGGTTCTGGGTCAAATCAAGCCCTCGTCTTATACTTCTTCGCCGGATCGTTCGAACTCCTTGCGCAGGCCAGTTCAATGTCGCTGTCGCGCTTGAATTGCGCCGCAGCCTTCGCTTATATTCTGGGAGCGGCAATGCTCCACGATTCCGGCAAACGCCGCTGGATCTGCGCCGCGCTGGCAGTCACGGGCCTGATCGGCCTCGCGGAGGTGACCGCTGCCGTGATTCATCCGGTCCAGAAACTCGACAGCCCGCGCGGTTCCGTCGCATTTCTGCACGGCGAGCGCTATGAAATGGTGGCGTGGCTTTTTCGCAACGCACATCCCGGCGATCGGCTCTTTGGAGACCCCGATCTGAATTTCGTGCTGGGCCTCGCGAATCCCGCCGAGGTGCAATGGGTTGAAAATGATGCGTTCACCCGCCCAGAGCAAGTCCGCAATCTGCTGATTGCGCTCCATCGATATCCCACGCGGTTCTTCATCTGGGACGACGTGATGGATCGCTCCGGCCCTGGGGACAATTTGCAGCCTTTGCGAATTTACCTGAAGGAGCACGATCGCCTTGCGCAGCACTTCGGCGGTGGCGCGGAAATCCTTGTTGACAATGATCTCTTTCCCAGGTAAGCAAACCTGCGCACAAATCATCGCCTGACAAGAAACAATCTCTCGATTA
>PLSB01000288.1:0-5034 GCA_003165005.1 Acidobacteriaceae bacterium
ATTATTTATACAGCATTCAATAACGATCTGATCAAGTACATCTTCGATTGCATATCCATCACGTACACAGCGGCTTTGATAGATGTGACTGCCGAAGAAAACTACCTCGGCTACCACTGATGGCAAATCGGGATTCCTCGCTTGGCGGTGCCGGTTGATGCTCTCCAACTGCTCCTCTGTCAGCCTTCCGATTGCGATGGGCTTGACCTTGCGCCCTCTTGAAATCTGTTCGAGATTCTCCCGGATGAGTTCCACCGCATACGGATAGAGGGGCATCCCAACAGCTTAGTCGTTCCCGGCGTCCGTTGTCTCGCCAGGACCTCACCCGCATCCGGAGATTGTCCGCTCCGGCCTCAGTGCGCCAGCGCCTTCGGATTCAGCTTTCCGATGCGGCCATGGGGGCCGACGACGAAGGGCAGAGACAGCGCATTCCAGTCGCGGTCGGCGTCGGGCGGTTCGTGCATCGCTGGGTCGGGATGCAGCGCGCGCCAGTTGCGTCCGTCGTCCGTCGAAATGTCCGTGCCATTCGGTCCCACCGTGATCCAGGTCTTGGTTGCGGCGTCGAAGGCGACGGCGGAGCGGTAGCCGTGCGGCGGGGTTTGGGCCGGCTGCCATGTTTTGCCGCCGTCGAAGGTGAACGCGGCGGTTCTCTCTGCGTCGTCGGGTTTCAAGGAGTCACCGCCAACCGCGACGATCGCGGCCGCGCGCCTGATTGAGCTGGTTTGATCCGGTCTCTCAGCAAGCGAAAAAACTCCGGAGGATTCAGAGCGGTTCCCGATCGGAACCTCTTCGCTCGTCCATTTTGCGTGCTGCTCAACCTGGCTAAAGTCTTCACGTGCACAGTCGTCTACGCAGATCTCCGTCTCAGTGATCAAATAGACGAAAGCGCCAGCGTTGCCTCCGATTCCAAACTTGATTGCTCCATAGGTTCCAGTGATCGACGAGTTGCTCGCGGCAAACGCGGCTCGATCCTTGGCTTGAGCTTCCAGGCCCTTGTTCCGCAGCTCCTGCCAGGTTCGCCCGCTATCGTCGCTGTAGAACAGAGCGAATCGGCCCTTTACCGGCGTCCCAAGCAACCATCCCCATTGGCGCCGGTCAAAGTAGAGGAGATCCCAAGACCCATCCCTGTCGGGATTTTGCAGGATCCGCTTCCACGTATGGCAGCCATCCGTTGTCTCGTAGAGCCGCGAGAGATCGCCTTTGCCGCTCGACATGACGATGGCCGTGCTTCCGTCGATGGCCTGGATGCCGCGGAAGTCCAGGTGTTCCGCGCCGGGCGGAACGGAGCACGTCTGCCATGAGTACCCACCGTCTTCCGTTCGCAACACGGTCCCGCTCGTGCCCGAGGCCCACGCCACGCCTCCGTCCACGTCGACGCCGCGCAGATCGGCCGTGGTGCCGGAGTCCTGGATCTCCCACTGCGCATGGGCGACTCCAAACGCGGCCAAGAAAAACGCGAGCAACAAGGCGTACCGCTGCATAGCCACCAGTCTACGGCGTGCGCGTCATCAACTCCACAAACTTCTTCTGGAATCGGGGCAGATCGAGGTCGAGTTGCGCGTGCACCAGACGTACGCCGGTTGCGGGCTTCAGGTTTTCCGGCCAGGTCAGTGTGTCGCCGTAGCTGGGACCGTGGCTCAGATCCACGTCCATGTAGAGTACCTGCTCCTTGGTGATGATGGAAGGATCGATCCACGCGCACGCTTCGAGCTCGTCCCACATGTAGGATCGCTGCTGGCTCCATGCGGCGATGTAGCGGGCCGCCGGCGCCTGCGATTGGGCGAGGTCGTCGAGCATGGCCTGCGTAAAGGGCGCCTTGACGGAGACGTCGACGGTGGTGGCCTCGACGCGCGGCCAGTCGGCGTGCAGCACGATGTGCGCGGCCTCGGGATCGAACCAGAGGTTGAACTCGTGGCGCGGGTCGGCGGCGAATTCGGGATCGGTGGTTTGGGGCCGGATGCTGCCGCCCATGAAGACGATGCCTCGAGTGAGCGCGGCAAACTCGGGATCGAGCGCGACGGCGAGTGCAATGTTGGTGAGCGGACCGGCGGCATAAATTGTAACCTGACCCGGATGCGCCCTCACCTGGCGGATGAGGAAGTGCGCGGCGTCCTCGTCGATGGGCTTGATGGCGGGCATGCCTTCGGGCAGCGGCGGAATCTCGTAGGGGCCGTGCGATTCGAGATGCTTGGGCGGCGTGCCGGTTCCAGTTTCCATATTCATGTCGCGGCCCCACGCGCCCAGCCACGCCGCTTTTCCGTCGAGCGCCGATTCGAGCCGCGTCTCCTCCTGGGTGCGAATGAGAGGAAAGACCGCGCCGCGCGCCACGGGCACATCGGCGTGGCCGGTCAGCTCCAACATGCGCAGCGTGTGCAGCGTCTCTTCGTCGCGCCACGCATCGCCGGTGACGATGGTGATGCCCAGCACCTGGACATCCGGCGCCTGCAACAGCGCCAGCATGGCCATCTGGTCCGATCCGCCGGGGCCGGAGCCGTCCTGGTCGATGAGCACCAGGCGTTTTTGCCCGGGCAACACGGCTGCGCACGCGGCCAGCAATAGAATTGCGAGCATTTTCTTCATTGATGGGTATTGTGGCACAACGGCAAGTCGAGTCCGCTGGAAATCCCGGATTTGATTCGGCCAGCAAGATTTGGGGCTCAGTTTCCCACCCTTTCCGCAAAGAACGCGGGAAAGGATGGGGCACGGCGTGACCTTATTTCTGGGCCGGATCGACCTGGAGGAGCCGCATCGGCGAAACTCCGATCCCGGTTGCCGACCTCGGCCCTTTACGCTGTACACTCTTGCTTGCTATCCGAAGCAGGAGAAATCCCGCACCCGGCTCCGGCGCGCGTCATGCGCGGCACAAATCCCGCGCCCCGCGCCATCTCGCCAGCCGGAAACCGCTTTCTCCTGCGTGAAGGCCGCGTGCGCTTGAGTTGAGGGACCCATGCGATGACCGAACCAGAAACCACTTCTCTTCCGGAAAACGCCTACAAGCCGCTCCAACCCGGCGAAGTCTACACCCCGATCGTTCAAGCCCACATGCACGCGCCGGAGATGACGGCGCGCGCCATTCTATGGGGCATTTTTTTCTGTATCGTTTTCACCGTCGCATCGGCCTATTCGGCGCTCAAGGTGGGCCAGGGCATGGAAGCATCCATTCCCATCTCCATTCTCGCCATCGGTTTGGCCCGCATGTACAAGCGCCGGTCGAGCCTGCTTGAGAACGTGATCCTCACCGGCACGGGCGGGGCATCGGCCGCGGTGGTTGCGGGCGCGGTCTTCACGCTGCCCGCGCTCTACATCCTTCACCTCAGCCCCAATCCCTTTGCAACCGTCTTCATCTGCCTGGCCGGCGGATGTCTCGGCGTGCTCTTCGTCATTCCCCTGCGCCGCTTCTTCGTGCGCGAGATGCACGGCCAGTTTCCCTTTCCTGAAGCCACGGCCATCACAGAGGTCCTCGTCACTGGCGAGCGCGGCGGCTCGCAGGCCAAGCTGCTCTTGCAGGCCACCTGCATCGCCGGCGTCTACGATTTTTTGGTCACCACCTTTCACGTGTGGCGCGAATCCCTCAACCTGCAGTTCATCCCCATCCTGCGCACCCTCGCCGATCGCGGCCGCATGGTCTTCAACTTCGACGCCATCGGCTTCATCCTCGGCCTGGGCTACGTGATGGGCCTGCGCAGCGCCATGGTCTTCTGCGCCGGCGGCGTTCTGGCGAACTTCGTACTCGTTCCGCTCATCTGGTTTCTGGGCAGCCACGTCAATGTGCCTGTTTATCCGGGCCTCATGCCAGTCTCCGCCATGACCGCCGCGCAGATTTATTCGAGCTACGTGCGCTACATTGGCGTGGGCGCCATCGCCACGGCGGGCATCTTCGGCGTCATCAAGTCGCTGCGCGTCATCGCGGGTTCTTTCTCGATCGCACTGCGCGTTTTTCAACCGCACGCCGCCCACGCGCAAACTCCCCACACGCAAAACATCGACGAGCCGGAGCGCACCGATCGCGATCTGCCCATGACGACCATCCTGCTCGGCATCGTATTGAGCGCCCTGGCCGTCGCCATCTTCTTCTCGCGTTTCCAGGTTTCATGGACGATTCTCATCTGGGGACTCGCGCTCACCTTGCTCTTCGCCTTCTTCTTCGCTTCGGTCGCGGCCAACGCCATCGCCACCACGGCCAACAATCCCGCCTCCGGCATGACCATGCTCACCGTCATCATCTCTTCGGTGGTGCTGGTGAGCTTCGGCCTCTCCGGCACCACCGGCATGTTCTTCGTGATGGCCATCGCCGGCATGGTTTGCACGGCGCTGTGCGTCTCCGGCCAGTTCATGACCGACCTCAAAACCGGCTACTGGCTGGGCTCGACGCCCGCGGCGCAGGAAAAGGTGAAGTTCCTCGGCATCGTTGCCGCCGCCGCCGCTGCCGGACTCACCATAGTTCTGCTGGCCCACACCTTCCAGTTTGGCGAAGCCGCGTTGGGCGACACGCGCCCCGTGCTCGCCGCGCCGCAAGCCTCCATCATGAAGGCGCTGGTTGTCGGTTTCATGAGCCATCAGCCGGTTACGTATCTTCTCTTCGGCGTGGGTGCTCTCGTCACCGTGGTTCTGGAGATGCTGGGCAAATCCTCCATGGTCTTCGCGCTCGGCATCTATCTGCCGCTCAGCCTCACTACGCCGATTCTCTCCGGCGGCATCCTTTCGCACTTCGTACATCGCCGCGCCGAGAAGACCGGCGGCGACGCCGGCCACGGCATCCGCGAGCGCGGCGTCATACTGGCTTCGGGACTCATGGCCGGCGGCGCGCTCGGCGGCGTGCTGGGCGCGGCCCTGCGCCTGGTGCCGAGCTTCCGCGAAGATCTCATCCAGACGCCGTTCTATAACATCGATCCCGTCTCGCAATCCGTTTCCGCGTTGCTTTTCATCGGTCTATGCTTGTATGTCTGGCGCGGTAGCATCAAATCGGAGAAGAAAACGTCATGAACCAGCCAGCGCCTAGACAGCCCCGTGCCCCATCCTTTCGCGCTTTTTGCG
>PLSB01000288.1:5079-5426 GCA_003165005.1 Acidobacteriaceae bacterium
CCGCCGCCTACACGCATCCGGCCGCGGCGCTCGTGCGCCAGTCGGGCGGCGTCGGCGGCAAGACCATCGATCATGATGCCGTCGAAGCCTATCTCCGCGCCGTCGATCTGCCCGCGGCCATCGCCGGCCTGCGCCGGGAAGCCGCCACTTGTCCCGAACCGCGCCGCGCCTATCTCGACGGCCTCGCGCTTTCGCTCGACGTCATGTGGGACCTCGCCATGGAAGNNTGGAAGTCCTCGGCAAAGGCGATCCGGTTCCGTACACACGCGCCGTCGAGGCTTCGACCGCCAAACCGCCCGAGCCTTCGCGTCCCGAAGCCAAACGCGAGCGCGTCGCCGAGTTGCTCG
>PLSB01000288.1:5462-29530 GCA_003165005.1 Acidobacteriaceae bacterium
TGTTCCGCGCGCCAACATCGACTTCATGCCCATCAAGGACGCCTGGTTCTCCGGCTCCATGAATTACATCGGCCGCGCCCGCACCGCGTCTGGTTCTCCCGAGTACGAGGCCAGCTACGAGATCAATGCGAGCCTTGTGATTTCGTATCCCGAGTTCGAGCAGCTCGTGAGCCACGAGGTCGTGCCCGGCCACGTAACTACGTTCGCGTATCTTCAGAATCTCTACGTCCAGAAAAAAACCGGATTCGAAGCCACCGTGCTCACCATGAACACGCGCGCCGCCACGCTCTTTGAGGGCATCGCCAACAACGCCATCCTCATCGCCCACGGAGTGACGGAAGTCGACCAGCTCCCAGACGAAGACCTGCAGATCGGCGTGCTCCTTGCCCTCCTGCAGGACGACGCCAAGAACCAGTCTTCGTACATGACCTGGGGCGAGGGACGCGAACAGCAGGAAGTTGCCGCCGCGCTGCGCCGCGATTTTCTCGTCACCGAAGAACGCGCCGGCAAGCTCTCCGGCGCATGGGGACGCCATCCGTTGCTGGGCCGCATGTATCTCCCCGCCTACCGCGCCGGCACAGACAAAGTTGCCGCCCTGCGCCGCAAGCATCCGGTCGCCCAGGTGCTTCCGGTGCTTTATGGCTGCGACGGCCTCGTCGACATCGAGACCATCGATCAATTGCTGAACGGCTAAACCCGAGCAACCCTTTCCGAACCGATTTGGGCAACTTCCAGATCGATGGACATTCGGAAGTGACCCGAACTGAATCGGACTGGTCGACCACTGGCAGCCTCAGATCGGCCGCTCTAACTCGCGCCTTGAGAGGCGCTTTCACCCAGGGAGGATTCTGCGCCGATCTCGACACGTGCGTCCGATCATCATTATGTCGAAAGTTTCCCGTGTCGAAAGCCCCGAAAATCTGCACAAACAGGCACGGGGCTTTCCCACTATCGACAGAATGATTCCTTTTGTCGAGAGATTACTCTGGGTCCGCCGCTTTGTGAGCCATTCGGAGGCATTAACCAACAGAGTAACTGGTGGGTCGGCGACAATTCCGCGCCGAATTGATCAACCGTTATGGTTTGTGCGCTACGTTGAACGAGGCGTATACTCGTGCGAAATGCCCGAGGGTCCGCAAGACAAGCGAGCTGATTGTGTCGAGCACGTCCCCGTTTGCGTCGACAGAACCACGTACACAGCGCAATGGGAGTGCGAGAGGTGTGGCGCCAATCTGAGTTGCGAAGTATGCAAAGGCTCTGGTTTTGAAATGGGAATTGAGTTTATGACCTGTGCATGCAGGAAGTGCTCCGGCAGCGGGTACGACAAATACCCTTTCTGAGACATGCCGCGTCGCTGGTCGCTATCTACAAAATGATACATTTTGTCGAGTGTGGGGTACGGGATCTACAGCACGCACTTCGCAATCGCCGCCAACTGCATAAACGACGTTCCCTCATAAATCGTGCCGATCTTCGCGTCGCGGTAGAGCTTCTCGACGGGTGAATCTTTCACGAACCCCAACCCGCCCAGCACCTCCACGGCCAGGCTCGCCACCCACTCCGCCGACCGCTCATTTGTGTTCGCCAAGTTCGCTAAATGGCCTCTTTGTGAGACAACTAACTATGCGAATTCAAGCCGCTTAAGCTTGATGCGGCCGCGGCGCACCTGTGCAAGGTCGTATTGCGCCTGTTGCACAAGCCAGCCTTCTTCGGTGCCGCCGAAAACCTTCGACAGTCTCACGGCCATTTCAGGCGATATGCCGCGCTTTTCGTTTACGAGTTCAGAAAGCGTGTTGCGCGTCACGCCAAGAGCTTCGGCGGCGTCCGTAATCGTCAATTCCAAAGGCTCGATACATTGCCGCAAAACCACGCCTCCGGGATGCGGTGGGTTTTTCATCGTCATGGGTTGTTCTCCCTGTTTAGTGGTAATCGACATAATCAACGTCCTCGGCATGGCCTTCGGTAAAGTGAAAAATGACCCGCCAGTTGGCGCGAACAGTCACGGCCCAAAAACCTTTCATCTGGCCTTTAAGCGAATGCAATCTCAACCCCGGTAGGTCCATGTGAGCAACGGTGGGAGCGGCGTGAAGTGTCGCCAGAATATCTCGCAGCTTGCCGACGTGTTCCGGATTTACGCCGCTCGGGTCGTCCTGCTCAAAAAGCCGTTTCAGACCCTTGTGGCGAATTGTCCGTATCATGCCGAACTGTAACCTGCCACGTGTCGCATGTCAATAGACATATCAGGCGGGTGACCCGGGTTTCAGGAAGCAGACTCGCCACGACATGGAGTGCCCTGTGGTCCCGATTTTGGGACCCGGGAACCACGAACGCCGGCATATGCCGGTTACGCCCCAGCCATCGCCGCTTGCGCCACGCCGGAGTCGGTTTCAGCCTGCGCCTCGGTCGTTGCTTCCGCCGGCGTCACCGGCACATGCGCCAACTCCCATGCCGAGCGGTCCTTGAGCAGCCGCGCAACCAGAGCGGTGTGCATGGCGTGGCCGGCGCGCATCGCCACCACGTGTCCTTCGAGCCGCCGCCCGGCCAGCGCCAGGTCGCCAATCAGGTCAAGCACCTTGTGCCGCACGTATTCGTCAGGAAAGCGCAGCGGGCCATTTTCCGGGCCGTTCGCGCCCAGGACAATCGTGCTTTCCGGGCTCGCGCCGCGGATCAAGCCCATATCGCGCAGCTTGCGCTCGTCGGCCTTGTAGCCGAAGGTCCGCGCCGGTGCAATCGCCGTCCCGTACATCTCCGCCGCCAGGTCTACGCAGGTTCTCTCGTGGCCGATGGGCGCGGGAAAATCGATGGTGTACGTGATCCGGTAGCCGCTGCCGGGATAGACGCCGATGAACTTTTCGCCCTCGCGCACTTCCACCGGTTGCAGAATGCGCAGCGTCTCGCGCCGGCGGCGCTGCTCGCGAATCCCCACGCGTGCAAAGGCCTCCACGTAGGGCAGGGCGCTGCCATCCAGAATCGGCAGTTCGAGATTATCGATCTCGACAATCACGTTGTCGACGCCCATGCCGATAAAAGCCGACAGCAGATGTTCGGTGGTGGAGATGAGCACGCCCTGGCGCATCAAACTCGTCGCGTAGCTCACTTTGGCCACGTTGCGCCCCGTGGCCGGAATCTCGAAGTTGTCAAGATCGGTGCGCCGGAAGACAATGCCCGAACCCGCCGCGGCCGGCAGCAGCCGCATGGTAACCGGGGCCCCGGAGTGCAGGCCGACTCCCGAGAATTCGAGCGCTGCGGCAATCGTCTGCTCGAAGTGCGCCGGTTGAGCCAAGGAGCTTCTCCAAACACGAGAAACCGTGTCCGATGTTTAGATTAGACGGCGCAAGGGAGTTCTGTCCTGTGGCAGTTTTGCCACACTGTGACCCTCTGCGGCCACTTCGGCCACCCTTCAGATTTTGCGCGAAAAACCACCCTAGGCGTCGTAGAATCAGAAAGCCTCCCGAAGACCGAGCGACACAAGTGAGGAGGAGGAAAGCGCGCATGCCAACCCTCGCGGAAACCGCTTTTCCCATGCGCGCCCTGCTGGCCGGGGCGCGGCGCAAAGAGCGCTCACTGCTCGACCTCACCTGCAGGCTCGTGGCTGCCGAGTCGCCCTCTGATGCAAAATCCGCCGTCGACGCCTGCATGGCCCTCGCCGCCGCGCACTTCAAGCAACTCGGCGGCCGCTTCAAGCTCCATCGCCAACCGCGCCACGGCAACATTCTCGAAGCCCGCTTCGGCCCGCGGCCCACGCGCACACGTGAAAGCGCCAAGCCCATCCTCCTCCTCGGCCATCTCGACACAGTGTGGCCGATCGGCACGCTTGAATCCATGCCCTGCCGCGTGCGCAACGGCCGCCTTTGGGGCCCCGGAACTCTCGATATGAAGGCCGGCGTGGCCATGGCGGCGGCCGCAATCGAGTTGCTCATGGAAGCCGACCTGCTGCACCGCGAAATCGTCGTCCTGCTCAACAGTGACGAAGAGATCGGCAGTCCGGCTTCGCGGCCCATCACCGAAGCGCTTGCGCGGCAGTGCGCCGCGGTCTACGTGCTCGAACCGGCGCAGGGTCTGGCCTACAAGACCGCGCGCAAGGGCATCGGGGAATGGCACATCGTAGTCAACGGCGTCGCCGCCCATGCCGGCGTGGACTTCGAGAAAGGCGCCAACGCCCTCCTTGAGCTGGCGCGCGTCATCGAAACCGTCAGCGGCTGGACCGACCTGAAGCGTGGGCTCACGGTGAGCGTGGGCATGGCCACCGGCGGCACGAAGAGCAACGTGGTCCCCGCCCAAGCCGGGGCGCATTTCGACGTGCGGATCCCGCGTCTCGCCGATGGCCCCCGCATCGCGCGCAAATTTGCCTCGCTCCGGCCTGCCGATCCGCGCTGTGCGATTATCGTCACGGGCGGCATCAACCGCCCGCCCATGGAGCGCAGCCGCGGAACTGTGCGACTCTTCCGCAAGGCGCACGCGCTCGCCCGCGAGCTCGGCTTCGAACTGCGGGAAGCCTCGACAGGCGGCGGATCGGACGGGAATTTTACTGCGGCGCTGGGCATTCCCACGCTCGATGGCATGGGCGCGGTGGGCGAAGGCGCGCATGCCTCGCACGAGTCGGTGTTCGTCGAGCACCTCGCGGCCCGCACCGCGCTACTGGCCGGCATGTTGCTTGGCTGAGATTCGCTCGGCGACAACCTGGGCGTTGTGCGACGCGCGCAATGCCCATCCCAACTGATACACTCCCAGTTGAAGTTCAGTCGGAGATTTGCTCAGCTATGAATCGTTTAGTTCTTGTTCTCACCCTGGCGGCAGCAACGCTCGCCGCAAGCGCCCAAACTCCAACCAAACCATCCACCCCCACATCGACGGCGCCCAAGAGCACTCCTGCCGCGAGCGCCGCTCCCAAAACCACCAGTTCGACCGCACCCGCGCCTGCGCCCTGGATCAAGCTCCCGCCAGGCGTCAAGCCGGTGCCGCACGGCCCCGTCAAGACCGTCTCCTTCGTGGTGCACTACGAAGACCTCGTGGTCGGCAAAGGCGCTGTGGGCGAATCCGGAAAGCTCTGGCATCTCAAGTACACCGGATGGCGCACGGCCGACGGTGTGCAGTTCGACACGTGGGAAGATCACAAGCAGCCCGTCAGGGGCCCCGACGGCAAGCCCGTCATGGACACCGACGGCAAACCCAAGATGGAAGCCCAGCCCGCGGCGCTGCCACAGGGCCTTGGCGGTGTGATTCCCGGCTTCGACGCCGGGCTCGCCGGCATGAGGATTGGAGGCCAACGCCGCATCTTCATTCCCTGGCAGTTGGCCTACGGGTTGCGCGACCAGCCGGCGCGTCCGTCTCCGGCAGCGGGGGTTCCTGGCTTCCCTGGCATTCCCCCCAAATCCGACCTCATCTTCGACGTGGAACTCGTGGACGTGACGGAGATGCCGGCGCGTCCGGCCATGCCGCCCATGCAAGGCAGGCCTCAAGTTCCGCCGCACCCCGGCGCCGGAATGCCACCGAACGCCGCGCCCGCTCCGCCGGCAAAGCCCGCGACCCCCGCGCCAGCAACCGCGCCGGCTCAACCCGCCCCACCTGCACCGCCTGCTACCGTACCGCCAACAGCGCCCGCGCCAGCAACCGCGCCGGCTCAACCCACGCCGCCTGCTGCTGCGCCGCCAACCGCGCCAGCCCCGCCGCAGCCGAAGTAAGCATCTTCTGGAGGGTCACCGTGCCCCATCCTTTTCCGCGTCTCTTGCGGAAAAGGGTGGGAGCGCACGAACCTCAACCTGCGACGTCGCGAAGCGACGCGAACTTGCGAAGAAGAAGGTACGCCGGGCGAACCCGCTGACCTGCTGACCTTCTGACTCGCTAATCCAGCTTCGGATGCAACTTCTGGAACCCCGTCGCCTCCTGGTAAATCTGCGCGAACCACGCCACCGTCGCATCCCGGTAGAGTCCGCCGAGAAACGTGAGCGAAACCGGCGTGTCCGGCCCGCCGATATCGTCGTGGTCGCCGTCGTCGATCGCGGGCGGCTTCGGCGCGTCGGCTCCCCGCAGGCCGTTGGGCACAATCACCGCGGGGTTCCCCGTAAGATTCGTCGCCATCAACTGCGCGTCGGTCGAAGGCGTCACGATCACGTCCACCTGCTCGAAGAGAGCCGCCATCTGCCGCACGGCGAGCGTGCGCGCGCGGTTGGCCTGGATGTACTCGACCGCCGGATAGAATCGCGCCACGCGAAAATCATTCGGCCAGTCCTCCGGACCCTGCTCGGTGAGCAACCGGTCGTGGCCCGTCATGGTCAGATCGTCAAAAGCCGCGGCCGCTTCGGCCGTGAGCAGCGGAACCATCGCCTCCCACGGCAGCTTGGGCAGCTCCACGGGAATCAGGCTCACTCCCATCGCGCGCAGCTTGTCGAGCGCGGCTAATTCGTAGCGCCGGTCGTACTCGCGGCGCGCCCGCCCGGCTTGCATCTCGGCATTTCCGTCCTCGCGCTTTTTCCTGTCTTCGTTGGATTCGCCTGCCGCCGCTTCCTTCAGCTTCGACGGCGGCAGCGGGTCGAACTCACTTTTCAGGTAGCCCACGCGCAGCGTGCGCCAATCGAGCCCCGGATTCCACTCGAAGGCCGCCGTCGCCGCCGAGAGATCCTTGCCATCCGGCCCGTGAATCACGTCCAGCACCAGCGCGCAATCCTCCACCGAGCGGCAGATCGGCCCCAGCTTATCCATCGTCCAGCTCAGCGCCATCGCGCCGGTGCGCGGCACCAGTCCGAAGCTTGGCCGCAGTCCGGAGCAGCCGCAGCGCGTCGAAGGCGACGAGATCGAACCCAGCGTCTCCGACCCGATCGCAAACCCCACGCATCCGGCGGCCACCGCACTCGCCGACCCCGCCGACGATCCGCTCGAACCCAGCGCCGGATTCCACGGGTTGCGCGTGCGCCCGCCGAACCATTTGTCGCCCATGGCCAGCGCGCCCAGCGAGAATTTGGCAATCAAAACGGCTCCGGCGGCGTCGAGCCGTTGCACTACCGTCGCGTCCTCATCGAAGGATTGGTGCTCGAACCCTCCCGCGCCCCACGTCGTCGGATAGCCCTTCACGGCCAGCAAATCTTTCGCGCCCCATGGAATCCCATGCAGCGGCCCGCGATAATGGCCCGCGGCAATCTCTTCATCGGCCTTTTTTGCCTGCGCAATGGCCCGCTCTTCGGTGAGCGTGATAACAAAGTGCAGCTTCGCATCGTAGCGCTTGAGGCGCTCGAGGTACATCTGCGTGAGGGCGAGCGAGGTGATTTTGCGACGCTGCAGCAGCGGTCCGATCTGGCTAACAGTTGCGAACGCCAGATCCTCCATGTGCGCAGGAGTTTCGAACGGGGTGAACAAATCATCGCTAATGGGCGGCCGCGGAACCTCCGTGTAGCAATAAGCAGACTTCTCAATTTTCGTCTCCGCCGGCCCCGGATGAAACACATACGCCGGCGGCACATTGTTCCCAATCTTCAACGCGCGAATCTGCGCATATGCATCGCGCTGGTCGTTCAGCCCGTCGAGCATCATCTTCTTTTGCTCGGCCGTGAACGGCCCCACGCCTGCCAGCTCCGCGGCCTGGTCCAGCATTTCGTCTGTGATCTTCGCGAGCGCCGGCGGCTTGGCCTCAGCGCCCGCGCTCGAAGCCGCATTGGGGCCCGCGCCTGAGCCGGCCTCCTGCGCCTGCGCGGCCAGCGTCAACAAAATCCCCGGCAGCAACGGCGAAGCAATCCCCGCGCAACTACACGCGTTCAGAAAAGCTCTACGATCGAAAGTCATGCGCAAAAGTCCTTTCCCGAGCAGAGGAAGCCCTTGCCGAAAACTATAGCGGATTGCGCCCGGCGCGAGCCCGCAAGGAGGCAGGGCAGAAGAGTTCGTGCGGCCCTACGAGGCGCGATCGCATGTCGCTGCCTTCCCCAGGACAGAGCCCGCCCGCAATGGCGGACGGGCTCGTCCTAGGCTATTTTCGTCCGCCCCTCCGGGGCGAAGACAGTACTCGCATTTTCGCTTGACATATTCCCATATAAGAATGTATTGTTCCGATCATGGCGCGAGCGGCAACCACCTCCGATCCCTTTAACGCCGTCGCCGAGCCGCGCCGTCGCCAGATTTTGACATTTCTGGCCGGAAACGAGCACGATGTTACCGAGATCGTCGTAGCCGTGGGCCTCGATCAGCCTTCGGTCTCGAAGCACCTCGGCGTCCTGCGCCGGGTGGGCCTGGTCCGCGTACGCCGCAACGGCCGCCATCGCCTCTACCGCACCAACGCCCAGGCGCTCAAGCCCATGCACGACTGGACTGAATCCTTCGAGCGCTTTTGGCATCATCAACTGCAAAGCGTCAAAGAGCGCGCCGAGCGCACCCAGGCCAAGATCGACCGCAGCGGCCCATCGCGGCCATAAACCCGAACCGTCAACCGCAAATTCCCCATGGAGGATCTATGACAACCACGACGATTCCCGATCTCGAATCCCTGACCTTCAAAATCGAGCAGGAGATTCGCGTGCGCGCCTCGCTCGAAGCCACCTTCGACGCACTACTCGAGCAACTCGGCCCCTTCAACGAAACCCCCGAAGGCAAGTCACTCGCCATGAAGCTCGAACCCTGGCCGGGCGGCCGATGGTTCCGCGACCTGGGCAATGGCAACGGACACTGCTGGGCCACCGTGCAATCCATCAAGCGGCCCACGCTGCTCGAATTCTCCGGACCTCTCTTTATGTCGCAACCCGTAGCCAACAACCTCATCTACCGCTTGAGCGTAGAAGGCGGCGAAACCGTCATCAAGTTCTGCCACTCGGCCTTCGGCCCGGTCCAGCCCGAGCATCGTGAGGGCGTCAAGACCGGCTGGACCAGCATTCACGAGAAGGTGCGCCTGCGCGCCGAGCGAGCGCAAACCATCGCGGGCTAGTCACACCACACCCAATTTTCGACGAGAAGGAGAGAAGCGATGAAGAACCAGGATTTGACTTACACCTTTACGGTGGATCAGTCGCCCGAAGAAACCTTCGCTGCCATCAACAACGTTCGCGGATGGTGGTCCGGTGAAATCGAAGGTGAAACCGACAAGCTTGGCGCGGTGTTTACCTACCGCTACAAAGACATTCACTACACCAAACACAAGATCACGGAATTCATTCCCGGCAAGAAAGTCGTGTGGCTTGTGTTGGACAGCTACTTGTCATTCGTCAAAGACAAGACGGAGTGGAATGGTTCCAGCGTCGTGTTCGAGATCTCGAAGAAGGGCAATCAAACCGAGGTCCGCTTTACGCACGCCGGTCTCGTTCCCCAGCACGAGTGCTTCGACGCCTGCTCCAACGCATGGGGTTCCTATGTGAATGGCAGCCTGCGCAACCTGATCGCCACGGGCAAAGGCGGCCCCAATAAGAAAGAAACCGGGCATCGAGAACTAGCTGCTCGATAATTGAGAGGCCAGGCAATTCGCGCCCCGTTCTCCGGGGCGCGAGCAAAGGTCATCCCGCTTCCCCCGCTCGAACAAGGAGGTTTCATGTGCCCAGTCTGCATTGCAACCGCCGCAGCCGTCGCCGCCGGAAGCACCGCCGGGAGCGGTGGCATCGCGGCTCTTATCGTCGGCTGGTTCCGTCGCAAGAAGTAGGCATTCCCCGGCATCGCCGGCTCCTCCAGAGCCGGCGCCCGCTCAGCAATTCAACCGAAGGAGTCTTCCCATGGCTACTATCGCAACTGACACCGTGCACCACCGTATCGTTTCGCATCAGGACTGGATCGCGGCCCGCAAGGAATTCCTGAAAAAAGAGAAGGAATTCACCCGGCAGCGCGACGAAATCAGCCGCCTGCGCCGCGAGCTGCCCTGGGAGAAAGTGGAGAAGCTCTACGAATTCGAAGGTCCGGCAGGAAAGGTCCCGCTTGCCGGTCTCTTCGGCAAACGCAGCCAGCTCATCGTCTATCACTTCATGCTCGGGCCGGGCTGGAAAGAGGGCTGTCCCAGTTGTTCGTATCTCGCCGACCATTTCGACGCGATGACCATCCACCTCGCCAATCGCGACGTCGCCTTTGCCGTCATCTCGCACGCGCCCTTCGCCGAAATAGAAGTTTTCAAGAAGCGTATGGGCTGGAAGTTTCCCTGGGTCTCGTCCTTTGGCAGCGACTTCAACTTTGACTACCAGGTTTCGCAGAGTCCCGAAGAGGAGGGACAAGCCCAGGTCCTCTACAACTACGAGATGATGGCGTTTCCCAGCGCCGAGCGGCCCGGCCTGAGCGTGTTTTTCAAGGACGCGAGCGGCCACGTCTTCCACACATACTCGACCTACGCGCGCGGCCTCGACATTCTGGTGGGCACGTACAACTTCCTTGACGTGGCGCCCAAAGGCCGCGATGAAGCCGGTCTCAAGCACACCATGGCCTGGGTTCGCCATCACGACAAGTACACCGAGGGCTACACCGTCGATCCAAACCAGGGCTACGTGCAGCCGGAGGTGGTCAAGATCGAGACCAAAGGCGCCAAATGCTGCCACAAGTAACTGCTTCGCCGCCTCCGCCACACCAACGTGCCGAAGGGCCAAACACAGGTGGACCCGACGGCGGCGCGCGGAAAATCTCGCTCCGCCCTCAATTCTGCTTCATCATATCCGTCTTGAAGGGCGCATCGGTGGGCACATTCAAGACAGGCACGGCCGTATAGCCCTCTTTTCGAATCAGAATGGAAACGGTCTTCGGAGGCGGATTGGGCAGTGGCAAGACAAATCTGCCTTGAGCATCGGTCAAGGCTTGCTCTTCACCGTGGGAGCCGTTGACTACCACTTGAACGCCCGCAATAGGCATCTGCGTTTCGGTATCGTAGACCTCTCCCTGGAACGGCCATGGCTTCGGCGGCTGAACGGCGAGCCAGATGCCGAAGGCGAGGATCATTGCCATGGCAGCCGCCAGGATCAACCGCAGCAGACGCCTGCGCGGCACCGTCCAGCCAAGGTGTGTGTGCAGAATTGCGGCCACCTTTGCCGGATCGGGTTCTTTGATGCCTTGAATCTCCATCATCGCCGGCAGCGGCGTGCGATCGAGCAGCCAGGGATAGATCCGCTTGTGCAGAGCCTGGGCGCGCGAGTACTCGAAGACGATGTAGTCGCGGCCCTGCGCATGTTCCGACCAGCACAGAACCAGCGTGCGCGCGTCGCGGACGGAGCGCTCCAGGCTGTCCTTCCATTTCTCACTGGGTTCGATGGATCGCGCATCGAAGAAGACCCGGTAGCCAAGGCGGCACAGTTCATCGGCCAACGGCCGCACGCGCTCGCTGTCGGCGCGCGAGTAGCTCAGAAAAACGTCGTAACGCGGCCACAGCATGTCAGTTCTTCATGACCTCCCCGATTTGGCGCAAAGCAGCGGCCATCGCCGCGCCGTCGCCTTTGTCGAGACTTTGAAACACGTCGATCCACGCGGCGCGGCCGGAAGCGAAGTCCGGCGATGCCGCCAGGAAGTGGAGCGTACCGTCAAACCGCCAGGCCGTCTCTTCGAGCCCCGCGGATTTCGACACCAGCGCCTGCTCCGTTGCCTCTGCCGCGGACTTTTCTCCGCCAGCCCATTCACAGGCCATCTTCATTGAGTCGCGAATCAGGATCATGGGCGCTGCGGGAGCAGGAAAGGCTGTATCCTCGATCGACGCGGACTGCTTTTCGCAGTCCGCGAAGCGATGGGTCGCAAGATCGGCCTCTGCCATGCTCAGGCGGGCAGCGGGCGAGGGTTCCACCTTGAGCCGGCGCGCCGCGAGTTCCCACGCCCGATCGTAAAGGTTGAGCCGGTTTTGATAGGTGAACTCCGCATCGCGCAGCAGCCTGAAGTTGTCAGAAAAGATTTCGAGGCTTGCGTCGAGAGCTTTGGTTGCGCCGGCTGCATCGTCCTGATCCGCCAGCGCCCGGCCCAGGTTGCTTTCCGAAGCCGACCAAAAAAGAGGAAGGTCGTCGCGGGTTCGCACCTCGAGAGCCCCCTTTTCCGCTTCGACAGCCTCCGCAAAGAGCTGGGCGGCCTGGGCTCCGCTGCTCAACTCGCCCTGATCGGCCAGTGCACGGCCCAGATTGTTTTCGGAGATGGCCCAGGCATGGGGCAGCTCGGTCCGGGGATACATATCCCGCGATCCCCGCAACGATTCCACTGCCTGCGCGAACAATGCCATGGCCTGCGACCGGCCGCTGGCTTCTCCCTCATCCACAAGCGTATAACCCAGGTTAGTCTCCACCCAGGGCCACGCCTGAGGCAGGTTCTCCTTCTTGTACACGTCGAGCGCCGTCTGGTAATCCGCAACGGCCTGTTCGAGCATTGCGCGTGCCTGTGTTCCACTGGTCAACTCACTCTGCAGCGTCAGCGCCTCAGCGATCACGACCTGTGTCATGGCCCAGTCCTGCTGCACGGCTTCTTTGGTGCGCGCCTGCTGCGAGGCCTGATAGGCGGCCAGGGCCTCGGCCAGCAATTTCTGTGTCTCCACAGGGTTGCTCCAGAAAGCCTCATCCGTGAGGGCATAGCCGAGCTTCATTTGCGTTACCGCCCAGTACTCCGGCATGTCCGCCTGGGTTTCGGCCCCCAGGGCCGCGCGATGAGCCGCCGCCGATTCTTCAAACAAATGAATCGCCTGCGCAGGAAGACCGCGTTCGGCCTGATCTCTCAGCACTTCGCCCAGATTGTTCTCGGTGGTAGCCCATTGAAGGGCCTGAGCGGTCTTGCTCTCCGCATCCAGCGCGGCGCGAAGGTCCTTTTCCGCCTCGGCAAACAGGCTTGTCACCTGCGGCCCGCTGCCCCGCTCGCCCTGATACCATTTGGCCTTTCCCAGATCGTTCTCCGTTCGCGCCCAGTCCTGGGTCTGGCCCGCCTTGGTCTGTACGGTCAGCGCCGCCTCAAAGGCTTTCACTGCCTGGTCAAAGAGATCCGTCTGCTCCGTCCCGCTGCTGCGTTCCCCGCGATCATCGAGCGCAAAACCCAGGTTGCTCTCGGTTTTGGCCCAGCCTTCCTGGTCCGCGGGCAGGGAATATGCGGCCAGCAACTGCTGGTAGTCCGCGACCGACTGTTTCAACAGCCCTGTGGCGTCGTCACTCGGGCCCACGGCTCCCTGCTCCACGCGCGCATCCGCTGCTCTCTCCACGGTTTCCATCCAAATGCCGCGCAAGGCCGCATCGCCGGGGTATTTGTGATGCTCTTTGGCCGCCCGGTCGCGCGCCTTGACAAGCACCTGGGTCGCTTTGAGGTACTGAAAGCTGAGCTGATACGCGTTCGCGCTTTGGAAGGACCGGTCCACAAGGTCATGCAGCATGGTCCGGCTCTCTTCCAGCTCCTGCTTCTCTTGCTCGTCCATGGAATCGCCAATGTCATCGGCGACCTGGTCGAACAGCTGTCCGGCGGCGGCATAGTGCTTCAGCGCCAGCTCCGCCAGCGCTTTCTGCTCATCGGTGGCCTGCGCCTTGCTTTGCTGAATCTTTTCCGCCCACTCCTTCACCTGAGCATCGACATCCGTCATCGTCAACCCGTTGGCATCGGCCCAGGCCGTCATCGCCGAAGACAGATCGTCCTGCTTCGGGTTCTGCGCCGCGGATTTTTCCTTCGTCATCTCGCGATTCTGCTCCTCGAGATGCTTGTTCTCGAGCGAAAGACGATGCAGCATGGCCTCAATCTGCGACGGACCCAGCAGCAGAGGAGAGCCTTTGGGCACCAGACGAATGATCATGCTGGCCGGCAGACCGCTCAGTTGCCCGCCGGCAGGTTCAAAAACCACCAAGCCGCTGACCGCATCGATTTTCACGCACAGGTCGCCGCGCGATGCCACCTGCTGCGAGACGCGCAAATACGCTTCGCCCTTGCTGTTGGTGAAACCAGTGACCCCGGTGACCAGCGTGGAGCTGTCAAGAAATGTTAACGAAACCTGAGCCCGCGGAACCGGCTGCTCGGGATCGAAATGGGCATTGACGATCTTTACCGATACGTCCTGCTCCGGCGCATTTGCGGGAGGCACGGCCCTGCCTGAAGCGGCAACGAGACAAGACAAGAAAGCGAGACACCAGCCAGTCGGCTTCATAGCGTCCTTTCTGAGCCCTACTTCCATTGGCGATTTTTGTGACGCTATTGTACTACCGGTGGATTTGGGAAGGTAACTGTCCTTTCGCTTTCCAGCGCGCGAGCCAATCCAGCAGCAAAACTCCCGCCAGAAACGGCACCAGCCACATCACGCGGCACTGAAAACGATGATTGGGCTGGGAAAGCACGCCGGTGATGCACGCGTTGCCGATCACCGTGGCGGCTATGACCAGGCTGAGGCCCGCCAGGCGGCAGGAAGCCCGGCGCAAAGAGAACGGAGCCAGACCGGCAATGACCGCCAGGGACGCAACGATGACCCACCACTCAAGACGCGAAAGCGGAACGAGATGCAGGGCATCGCGAGCCTGCCGGCTTCTGAGATAACTCGAGGTCAGTTGCGGCATCGCTGCATTGAGCAGTTCAGGCATCCGCTCATTCCAATTGAATCCAAACAAGCCAAACCACCTGAGCTGATCTCTGAAGTTGGCGGCGGCACGCGTGAACTCCTGCCAGGGATAAGCTCGAAGCGTAGCCAGAACCAAGGGCATCTCCTCGGCCTCGAAGCGCCGCTTCTCACTTTCCGTGGCCGGCTCATAGGGAGCATCGGATCCCCAAAGCAATGTGTTGGGATCTGCGGAAAGGCTCGGCAAGTGATCGCAAACAGCCCAATGCACTTGCGGACAATGCTGCTCCAGATACCAGCGTCCGGGACCGTCGGCGATGACGCGGGCCATGAGAATGGGGGGGTGCCGGCCGTTGAGCGAAGGCGTGCCGTAGAGCAAGCCATAAACCGCCAGCTGCGACGCCACTGCGGCGACAACAATGACCGCCACCAGGCCCACAGCCTTGAAGTCTCCTGCGCGGCAATTTCCTGAATGGCGCTTCCGTTCGAATGCGGCCGCGGCAGCAAGCAGCAAACACAATCCGCAGGCCAGCAGCAGATGCGTGGCATGGGCAGTGATCGACCACCACGCAACCGCACCGAGCGCAATCCGCTCCATACGCGATAGCGCATCGCCGGCATAGGCAAGAAGATAGATCGCGAGGCACAGCACCGGCGCCAAAATGTCCGGCATGATGAATGCGGCATACCATCCTGCGCTGGAGAGCAGGCTCAGAGACAGAATGAGAGACATGTATCCCAAGACTCCGCTGCGCGGAGCAATGGAACGCACGACAAGCCAGACGACCCAGGCAACCAGCAGGCATTGCATGGCCACAACCAGCCAGGGCGCCGTGCCCCAATGCAGAGGAATGATTGCCAGGCTGTAAAAAACCGAGCGCGCGCCGTAGTCCCCTGAAAAGCGATGCAAAAACAACGCCTGCGCGATCTTGCGGCCGCTCGCGAGGTAGCTGACAGAATCCGGGTAAAGCAGAGGAAAGCCGTTATAAATTGCCGGCCACGAGAGAGAAACCGCGCCCAGCACCACCAGGGCGGCACGAATCGCCGCGGAAACGCTGCCCAATCCAGGAGTAACGCCTCGCGATTTTTGCGTGCTGACTTTCATCGCTTACGAGCTTTCCGGCAGCGATGGGACTGCCCAATAAACATTGTGCCACTTGCTATGCCTGAGACATCCTTCGCCCAGCCGCTATCATGGGTTCACCGGCAGTCTCCGGAGCGTCACGCGCGATCTACGAATGACCCCTTCGATCTTCATCTCGGCAGGCGAAGCCAGCGGCGAGTTCTATGGGGCGCAGTTGGCGGCCGCGTTGTCCCGCAACTCTGCTCCAAAGGCTAAAACAACGGAGTTGTGGGGGATGGGGGGGGCTCGGATGGCTGCCGCTGGCGTCGAGTGCGTCGTCCGCGCGGAAGACGTGGCGGTGATGGGATTCACGGAGGTGGTGCTGCATCTGCCACGCATCTATCGCGAGTTCCACAAGCTCAAGCGGGCCATCCGCGCGCGCCGGCCCGCCGTGGCCGTGCTCATTGACTTCCCGGAGATTCATTTCCGGCTCGCCAAGGAGTTCCATCGCCTCGGCATTCCCGTCATCTACTTCGTCAGCCCGCAGTTATGGGCCTGGAAGCAGCACCGCATCCGCCTGGTGCGTAAGTACGTCAAGCGCATGCTGGTGATCTTTCCGTTTGAGGAAAAGTTTTACCGCGAGCGCGGCGTGGAGGCCGCGTTCGTCGGCCATCCGCTGGCCGATCTGCCGGCTCCGGCCATCAGCCGCGGACAATTCGCCGCCGAAAACGGGCTCGACGCCACAAAGACCTGGGTCGGCCTCCTGCCCGGCAGCCGCCTCAAGGAAATCGAAACCAACTTGCCGGAGATGCTCGAAGCGGCGCGGAGACTAGTAGACATCCCTCAGGGGCTAAAGCCCCAATCAAGTTGCAGCGCTAGCGGCACGGCTGAAGCCGTGCCCTTTCAAAGCAACGGCCTCGATAGAGTTTCTCAGGATCTTGACAGAGTTTTTCAGGAGACTGAGAAAGCCGGTTCTGAGACACGAGGCTTTGAGTTTCTGATTCCGCTGGCGCCGACGCTCGACGCTGCCCAGCGCGCTGTTGTCAGGGGCATCGTGGCTGCCAAGGGCGCTGGGGTGACCGTTCGGTTGATCGATGATCATGGGGGCGACCTTGGCGCCGAAGGCGCAGTCAGCCCCACCGCAGGTGGCGCTCGTGCCGCCCTTTTTCACGTCCGCGCCTCGGTGGTGGCCAGCGGAACCGCCACGGTCGAAGCGGCTCTCATCGGCAATCCCTTTGTCGTCGTCTACCGCGTCTCGCCGCTGACGTATGCTATCGCCAGGCGTCTGGTGAAGGTGCCGCATGTGGCCATGGCCAACCTGATCGCCGGCAAGCGCGCGGTTCCCGAGCTTATCCAGCATGACTTTACAGCGGCAAATATCGTCCAACTCCTCAGGCAGTTGCTACCCGATGGCCCCGCTCGCGAGTCCATGATGAAGGAACTGGGGGCCATCCGCGAAGCGTTGCACGTCCATCCAGCCGCTGGCCAGGATAAAGATTCGAGCGCCATCGAAACCGTCGCGGCCGTGGTTTTGAGGGAGATGGAAGCGGATTGCCCGGCGGTATTCAACTCCGGAGGAGCGGTCGAGGATAGCCCGGGGTGAAGTCCGCGCGGGCGGACGTGAACTCTGGGAGTACTCAACCGTCTCCGGCCCAGTAGGGTCGGTCGAATTTCAAGCAGGATTTATGCAAGGCGCTGCACGCATTTCAACCCATCCGCGAAGAACGGCAAGGATGATCAATCCAATGGTTCGACACTCGGAACGCCGTCACTCCTTGAAGAAGCGCATCTTCGGCGCACCCAAGCTCGTGTTGCTGGCCTTCGCCTGCGCGGTCTTGGCAATCCTTCCCGCTTCGGCGCAGCGGGAGCGTCCGGCGCTCGATATCACCGGCTATGTGATTGACGCCGAACTGGACACCACGGCCCATCACCTTGCGGCCACGGCCGTGGTCAGCTTCACCGCGCCCGCCAATCTCGACGTGGTCACCTTCGGCTTTCACCCCGCCCTCAAGGTCACCAAGATCAGCGACGAAGACGGCAAGCTCCTCGATGGCGAACGCACCGCCGATGGTTCTATCCGCGTCACCGCGAGCACGCCCTTCGTCGACGGCCAGACCTCGCACTGGACCTTCGTCTACGACGGCACCATCACCGGCAACGAAGACGGTCCCGTCGAGGGCCTCAAGCTGGCCGCGATTCAGGAACCGATCAGCTACCTGCTCTATCCTGCCCGCTGGTTCCCCATGACCGGCTACATGACCGACCGTTTCACCGCCGAGATGCACATCCGCGTGCCCCAGGGCATGAGGGTCTTTGCGAGCGGCGTCACGGGAACGCCCCAGCCCATCACCCTCTCGAACGGCAAGCCCGGCAGCGAGTACGACTTCAAATGGACCAAGCCCGGTTTTCCCGGCACCGTCATCGCCGGGCGTTACGCTGACCCGATCACCGCGGGTCCGGGCAGCGTCAAGGTCTACCTCACCATCACCCATCAGGCCTCGGGCAATCAGCTGGCGCAAACCGCCTCCAAAGAGTATGACTTTTTTACCGACAGCTTCGGCGAGCCGGAGACCACCCGCCTCAACGTCGTGGAGATGCCCGACGATGTGCTCCTGGCCGCGTGGGCGCCGGAGCTGGCCAGCATTCCAGGCAATCGCGTTGGCGATAAGTCCGCGGTGCGCTGGCTGGCCAACACCATCGCCCATCAATGGTGGGGATTGGAGATCAGCCCGCACGCCCTCAGCGACGCCTGGATCACCAACGGCATGACGCGCTACGCCGAGTTGATGTATATCGAAGACGAGAGCGGCAAAAATGCCCTCCGCGCCGCCATGGAAGACGTAGCCGCCGGCTCCCTGGCCTATGACACCGTTCCTCTCTCCAGCACCAGCCGTCTCGATCCCTTCTCGCCGCAGTTCCAGTCCATGACTCTCGAGAAAGGCGCCATGATCTTCCACATGCTCCGCGGCGAGGTCGGCGACAAGGCATTTCTCAACATCCTCAAGGGCACGCTCAGCCAGTTTACCGATAGCTCCATCCGCACCGAGGACTTCGAAAAGATCGCCGAGGAACTGAGCCAGCAGCAGTTGCTTCCCTTCTTTTCGCAGTGGGTAGACGGCACCGGCGCCCCCACCTTCACCGATAAGTACGCCGTCTACCGGTTGGGCAACAACAAAGGCTTCCGTACCATTGGCGAGATCGATCAGGACCTCGATCTCTTCCGCATGCCCGTCGAGCTGCGCATCGAAACCGACGGCAAAACCGAGAGCAAGAAGATCGATGTGGTGGGCACCGATACCCAGTACGTGGTTGACACCTTCGGCCGTCCCCGCCGCATCAGCATCGATCCGGGCGATTGGGTACTCAAATCCACCCCCGACCTCGAGGTGCGGATCGCCATCCTCAAAGGCCAGCAGTTGGTGGCGCAGGGCGACCTGGTCGGCGCTCTGGCCGAGTACAAGAAGGCTCTCGACTCGAACCCCATCAGTTCCCTCGCCAGCTACCGCATCGGCGAGGTGCTTTTCACGCAGCGCAACTACCAGGCTGCGGTCAACTCCTTCCGCGACGCGCTCCGCGGCGACGACGAGCCGCCCTGGACCGAGGTCTGGAGCCACATCGCCATCGGCAAGATCTTCGACCTGACCGGCCAGCGCGATCGCGCCGTCAACGAGTACCGCCTCGCCGTCCAGACCAACGACAACACCCAGGGCGCGGTCAACGAGGCCCGCCAGTACCTGCAAAAGCCCTACAAGCGGCCTGAAGACAACTGAAGCCTTTCGCTTTCGGGGCCTCCGGAAGAGCCTCTCTCATGAAACCGCGCCCGAGCCAAGGCTGTGTTCGAAGCAGAGATCCCGCAGGCGGCCTGCGCGGGCTCGGGATAGACCTCCGCAGCCGCTCTCTCTATGTGGCGCTTCTTCCGGGTGGTAATTTCCTTCCACTCTTTATGCAATCGACCGCACATTTATTGAAATCCATCACGCTAATTGCTTGAAAAGTAACATCTTCAATTTGGTTACCAAATTGCATAAGGTATAGCGAGGGCCTTCTCGTGGACAGCTGTCGCCGACTGCAGTTCATGCAGGGGATCGCTGTCCCTTCGGAAGCCTTCCCGAATGAGGTCGCAAAGATGAAAAGCAGCAAACACCTTCGGGCTCCCCGGTTTGCTCTTCCTTTCCTGGCCTTGGTACTCGTCGCTCTGGCAGCGGTCTCCCCGGCATCGGCCAATGAGGTCAGCTGCGGCAGTGATCCCGCTTGGATGGCTCCGTCCTCCAGCGGCATGATCAATTCCACCGTCACCGGCTTCTGGAACCTGGGCGATGCTTTTGTCGCCACTGCCAATGAAACCGTGTGTGCTTTGGGCCTTTACGCTGGAGTAGACTACACCACCTGGGAAGTGGTCGCGCTCTACACCGCGGACGGAACTCTCGTCACAGATGCGGCCATTAATCCCTATGAGGATGCTGAGCTTGAGGACGGCTATTACTGGGCTTCCGTCAATGCTCAGCTTGAAGCGGACCAAACCTACGTCCTGGTCGATTACACGAATGGAAACGCTCCGGGCTGGGACAGCGGCCCTGCCCCGATCGACCTATCGGGGGTCATGTTCGTAGACAGCGTTTACGACTTCAGTTCCAACTCCAGCGATGGACTCACCTTTCCAACCACATCAGCCAGCGATCCGTTTTACGGACCCGACCTCGAGTTGTTAACTCCCGAACCGCAATCGCTCCTCCTGCTGGGAAGCGGGCTGGTCGGCGTGGCGGGATTTCTGAGATTCAGTCGCCGCAAGAAGTAACCCACGTTCCTGCCGAAGCCAAAGATCGATAAACGTGGAATCTGTTCCCGGCATCGCAGTGAGCTTTCGGTTGGCGACAATTCAAGTTGGCATCGGTCCGGCGGGCAACGGTCGATAGGATCTGGAATTTTGGCGCGGTTTCCCCATCAAGTGTGGAACTGTTTACCACTTGCTGTGCAATCGCTAGCACATTCATCTCAGTTCCCAGCGATAAATACCTGAAAGCAAAGGCAATCGATTTGGCACCGAAGTTGCATAGTCCAAGACAGAACTCTTCGTGTCGGTTGCTGGCGACCGTTTATTTACTTTTGCACAGGCTGGCCTAAAACACGGGAGCCATTTTGAGAAATGAGGCTTATAACGATGACCCCCCCGAAGAAGCTTTACGCCAGCAGGTTTGCTTTCCCGCTCCTCGCTTTGGCTGTCGTTGCCTTCGTAGCCGTCACGCCCGCCTCGGCAACGTCGAGTCTCGCCTGGACGCCCCCCTCCTCCGTTAGCACAGTCTTTACCACAAGTCCCTGGGTCGTAGCCGATGTCTTTACTGTCGGCTCCTCCGATGAGATCGTCACCCAGTTTGGCATTTACGATCAAGGGTTTACCGCGGGCTGCACCCAGGAGACCCCCTGCGGGTACACCCAGGATGAAATTGTGGCCCTTTACGACTCCAGCGGAGCCCTACTCATCGGTAGCGCCACGTACGACAATGTAGGGACCGCTAACGACAGTGATGGGTACTACTGGGCGCCTGACGTATACCTGAATGAACTCTTTGCGGGCCAAACCTACACCCTGGTTCTCTTTACAAATGGCGCCAACCCGGCATGGGGCACCACAGCTATCGGCAACCTGAGTCCCGTGTGGGCCACGGTCAACTACAGCGCCGACCTCGGCGCCTGCACCGGCTCCTGCCCCGGCCTGCCGACTACCCAATTGCCCCCCAGTGATGGGAACGCCGACATCGCTTATGACCTCAACATTTCGACCGCGCCTGTGGTGAACACGCCCGAGCCGGAGTCGCTCTTCCTGCTGGGTTCCGGATTGGTCGGCATGGCTGGATTGCTGCGCTCCAAGCTGCGCAGGAACTAACCGGCTTCCCTGCCGAAGCACAAGCCTTTTCTCAGCCCCGGCGCGATCCAGATTGCGCCGGGGTTACTGTATCCGAACCCCGATCGCTCTGCCAGTGGCAGCGCTTACACCGGCCCCTAAAGCATAGATTGGCCAGCTCCGGATTCCGAACAGGCGATGCCTCGCGCCTGTCCCCGGAGTTCGGCACACCCACCTAAGATCCTGGCAGACCGAAAGCCCCGGCGGACAAGCGTTCTGCCGGGGCTTTGCATTCTTGTGCCTGCTGTCTGATTGGGCGGCTTATTTGCCGCTACGAGGGGCGCGGGGCCTTCCCAGTGAAAGAACCTCGAGATCGACCTTGGCCAGCCCCGCCCAGGTCATTCCGAGCTTCTCGGCTGCGCCATAAGAGAGATCGATGACGCGTCTCTCCTCCAACAGGTCGCCGCGGTCGGTGATGCGCACGATGACGGAGCGGTGGTTGGACAGGTTCACCACCCGCACAACCGAGCCGAAGGGCAGGGTCGGATGGCAGGCCGTCATGGCATTCATGTCGAAGACTTCGCCGCTGGCCGTCTTGCGTCCGTTAAAGACGCCTCCGTACCACGAAGCCACGCCATGGAGCTTATCCTTCCATTGCCGTGCCTCGGGCGTTGGGCCAATTTGGGGAACCGCAGGTTCCCGATAAGCCGCCGCTCTGGTTATCGAGGCCGGGGTTGGGCTCGCGGCTGCTTGAGCCGCAGGCGCGTTATTGGCCGGTCTGGGAAGACGCGCATCCGCATGCACCGTGCGCGCATTGATCAACACCGCCAGCGCCACCAGTACCGCCGCAGAGACTCCAGCCGCGAGATAAATCCACAGCGGAGCTTGTCGCTTTAACTTGCGTGTTTTCCATGTTCTAACCATTTGCCTATTTTACTAAACCGGCACTCCTCGGCCCCCCCCGTTGTCAAGATAGATAAGAGGATTTTTCCTGCAAAGACCCGATTTCTGGAGCGTTTCCGGTAAGGGTTTTTGCTTCTATTAGTTACAGACTCGACTCAAACCAGTGCATTTGTCCCATTTTGGGCCAAGTCCTCCTCGGCGTGATCGCGCTCCCGTGGGCAACCCCCGGCTTTCCACGGGCATCTTCCTTCTATAGCATTGAAAACAGGCGTCTTCCTTTTGAAGAAGGCACCTTTTTCCGGCAGGCTCTCAAAAGAGACTGCTTCAAGACGATTCTCCGGCTCTCTTCAGCGGAAAAGGAGGCGAACCATGCAAACCCTACGTGCCTGTCTCTGCGTGACTGCGGCTGCGGCCCTCTCGTTTGCGACCGCTGCCCTGGCGCAAATGCCCGCCTGCACTCAAGCCGGCCCGGTTCCGCCGGCGCTTGCCAAGGCAAAAACCATCTTTGTTTCGAACGCCGGCGCCGATAGCGGCCTCTTCTTCGAACCCTTTGCCGACGATCCCGGTCGCGCGTATATCTACAGCGGCGATCCCGATCGCGCCTATACGGAGTTCTACGCGGCGCTCGAAGCCACCGGCAAATTCAAGCTGGTCTCCAATCCGGAGATCGCCGACCTTGTCCTCGAACTTCGCCTCGCCGCTCCTCAAGATCCCGTTGTACGCGAGGGCGAAATCTATCCTCTGCCCATGTTCCGCCTGGTCGTCTACGACGGCAAATCCCACTACATCCTTTGGACCGTAACCCGCTCCATCGATTCCGCCATCCTGCGAAAGAATTCCGACAAGAACTTCGACGCGGCCCTGGCTGAGGTCCTCAGCCACTTCCTGCAGATTACCGGCAAATCCCCCGTCCCGGCGCATTGACCGAGTCGAGCGGCTCAAGGCGGTATCGCCGCAGGCGAAAGCATCCATACCGAGAACAGCCGCAATTACCGGCCGGGGCAGGCAGAAGCGCTGCTGGCCGAGGCAGGATTCCGCGCCGAGGCAATGTGGACCGATCCGCGGGGGTGGTTTGCGGTGTGTTTGGGGCGCGGCGTAAGCATTCCCCACGCTTCCACCCCAAGAAACCAAGACCACTTCTTGGGGACCCCGGTGAAGCGCGAGACTAGAGCATTTTCACTAGATGAATATCAAGCTAGCTCCGGCCTTCCCCGAAAAAAGACGGCATGGGTTGGCTTTGTAACAGGGGCGGGTGCCCCAGGCGCCGGGGGAGCGAAGTGAGTTCTCCCACAAACGATGGGTGCCCCAGGCGCCCGGGGAACGAAGCGAGATCCCCCACAATTGATGGGTGCCCCAGGCGCCGGGGGAGCGAAGTGAGTTCTCCCACAAACGATGGGTGCCCCAGGTGCCTCGCATTTGGGCACCTGGGATATCGATACGATGCAACCGCAGACATCAATTTGAGTGCCGAATGTATCTATGACGCAACCGTTCGCTTGTCTTCTCAGCGAAGCGTCTGCCCGTAGATCAATTTTCACCGGCAAAGAACACGATACCGAGACCGGCAATGACTACTTCGACGCGCGGTACTACTCGTCGCTGGCAGGCAGATTCCTCAGCCCGGATTGGAGCGCGAAGGTCCCGCCCATTCCGTACGCGAAGCTGGACGATCCGCAGAGCTTGAACCTTTACACGTACGTCCTGAACAACCCCCTAGTCCTGGCCGATGCAGACGGGCACAGCACGGACATATACAAGCCGGACCTCTACAACCACGGCGAACCGCATATTGACAGGGAGACGAAGGGCGGCAAGCTGGTCGGCTGGGCGCTTGAGAACCA
>PLSB01000237.1 GCA_003165005.1 Acidobacteriaceae bacterium
GAGGTCATTAGCCGGACAGTAGTGTGGTGGTTTCCTGTCTGACTCATCATGGATCTCCTGTGCGTTGCACTGTTTGGTGTCGAGGGAAGGCGATGCGAATGCGGAGCGCAGGCACACCTTCCCAATGTGCTCCTGAACGCCTCCATCCACAATCCCTCATGAGCAGGAGAATGCAGGTAGAGCCCGCTGATTGGTTTTGCGCGCGGGCTACCGAGGTACGAGATAAACGATAGCAGAATTCCGTGCCTGCGGCGCAAGAGATTTTCCTCGGCGGCTACAACCGGTCTCATCAATGTCTCTAGGGCTCGCCGGGCAAGTATGGGACCGGGCAATCCGCCGCGGCAGGCGGGGCGCGGCATTCGGCGAGTTGATGCCGCTGATTGATGAGACCGGTTCTGGTTATCGCCCCAGTTGCAGCGCAACCCCGCCCACGATGGCGCGCGGCGGCATGTTGACGCCCGCAATCTCCTGGTAGCCGGTGTTGCTCAGATTCGTGAGCCGCAAATACGGCCTCAGCTTGCCTGCGTTGTGCGTGAGCGTCGCGTTCCACACTGGATACACCGTCTGCTGATAGCGCTGGGCAACTTCGACGGCGTTGCTCAGAACAAAATCGCGGCCCAGTGCGCAGCTCCACGAGGCATGAATATTCTCGACCGGGTAGTTGAACACGTACTCCGACTCAAGCCCGTGCAATGCGCTTTGCGCTCCGTGCAAGCCGGTCCACGCGATGAGCACGCTTTGCGACTTCTTAGGAATCCACGTCAGCTTCGTTTCCACGCCCGCAAAGTGCAGACCATTGAGATTGCCGGCACACCAGACATTCGCGGCCTGGACATTGTTAATCTCACAGGATGCGGGAAGGTATACGTTGGGCACGGTAGCGGATCGCACGTAGTCGATGGTGTCGTGCTGCTGCGAATAGAATCCGGTAGCCGAGAGCGTGAGCTTCGTCGACGGCGCCCAATCCGCGCCCACATCGCCCGACCAGGCCGACTCCGGCTTGAGGTTGGGGTTGCCGAGCGTCGAAGGATCGGAGTAGTAGAGATCGGTGTAGGTCGGAATCCGGAATCCGTAGCCGCCGCTGGCGCGCAGTTTCAGAGTTTTGGCCACGCGCAGGCTGCCGGCCAGTTCCGGTGAAAACACTCCCCTGCCTCCGCCTGAAAAAATCTCTTCGCGTGCGCCGGCGGACAAACTCCAGCGCTGCTTCGCCGGCCGCAGGTCCAGGTCCACGTAGTCTGCGCCGCGATTGCGCGCATGAATGCCGAGCGCCAACGCGCGCGCACCGCCGGAAAAGTTGTAGCTGTCGATACCGTCGCCATCGGCCTCAAGGCCCATCAGCAGCGCGGAATCCTTGCGCACCGCGAGCGTTTCGCGCAGCGACGCTTGCCACGAATCGTCGACGTGGTTGTTCTCGTAGATTGAGGGATCGTTGCGCAAGAGCACGAACTCGTCCGTGTGGCGGCGAGCCCCAAAAGCCGCGACGGTGTGACTGCCCAGCTCCTGCCGCGCCGCGGCGAACCAGCCCTTGGTCCGCTCCCACGACGGATGATCGCCGTAAAACTGGTTGGCTCCAAAGGAGCGGTCGCTTGAGGCAAAGAGCAGATCGGTGACGCCGAGCCGCGAGCCGAGCCAGCTTTCGCCGGACGCGTCCTCGTTGCGATAATCGCGATCGGCCATGAATCCCGTGGAGAAGTTGCGCTCCGCCGTCATGCGCCCGCTCCACTTGCCGCGCGCCGCCCCGCCGAGCAGCGTTTCTTCGTTGGACTGGAAACTGCCCTCGCCCGTGCGCAGGAACAGCGATTCGTGATCGGGCGCCGCGGTCAGAAAATCCACCACTCCGCTCAGCGCGTCGACTCCATGCAGCGTCGATCCGGCGCCCGCAAGCGCCTGAATGGAATCGATAGCGTCGAGAGGCACGGGCAAATCGAGATTGTGGTGCGAGGTCTGCGCGTCGTTGATGCGGAAACCGTTGAGCAGCACCAGCGTCTGCTCGAAACTGCCCCCGCGCATCACGATGTCGGCCTGGCCGCCGCCTGCGCCGCGTTCTTCAAGAAAAACCGGCGAGTCTTTGCGCAGAAAATCCTGTGCCGACTCGGCCGCCAGCGACTGCCCGTGCACCGGCAGAATCTCGACCGAGCGCTCGGACTCGCCCAGCGGCACGGGCGTGGCCGAGCCGAGCACAACCATGGTCTCCTCCGGACCTTTCACACGCGTCTTCGGCGAAGGGCCGGCGTCCTGAGCGCAAGCCGCGCGCAACAGGGCGGCCAGCAGCAGGAATCGGGCGTTCGGGAGCAGTTGAAATCGGCGCATCTACATCATGATCGCGGCTCGGCTCGGCTTCCACAAGGATGGTTTTGTATCAACTCGAATAATTGAAGTGCTAAACTACATTCCTAGAGCCATGCGCATTGAAGCTTTCTTAAGGGAAAGTCCCATGTTCGCCGTGAACCGCGCGGCGCGACGCTTCGAGTCGCTCGCCGCGCGGGCGCTTGCCGGAGACCATCTCGGGTTTCTCGAGGCATTGGTGCTGGCCGCGCTGTTCTTCGAGGCGCCGCGCCAGGTCAAGCCCTCGCAATTGGCGGAAACCTTCTCGACCACCCGCGGCAACCTGAGCCACTGCATTTCGTCGCTGGAGGCGAAGGGGTTGCTTTTGCGCAAAATCGATCCCGAGGACGCGCACGCCTACCTTCTCGCGCTCAAGCCGCAGGGCAAGCGATGCGCCCTGCGCGTCATCGCCGCCCTCGACTCCATGCAAAAGGAGTTCGAAAGCGAGATCGGGAAAACCGCGCTCGCCGAGACAATCAAGTCCATCCGCAGGCTGGAAGCTCGCGCCGGAGCGCGATAGGGATCGAGATTCCTTAAAAGCTGTTTCCGCGCATTGTCCCAATCGGACGTGTGGCCCTCCTCGGGGACCAGGCCGAATCCGTGAATCGCGTGGCAAGCATTCCTTCGCCAGCCGATGGCCCGCATTTTTCCACTTGACAGATATATCCGCAAGATATATCGTGCAGATAGATGAAGCACAATGCGACGAGCTACGTGATCCTGGGCCTGCTTTCCATTGAGCCCGGCCACTCCGGGTACGACATGCGCAAAGCTGTTCAGGGATCCATCGGATACTTCTGGGGTGAGAGCTACGGGCAGATTTACCCGGCGCTCAAACTCCTCACCGGCGAAGGGCTGATCGCGCGGTCTGGCACAGGTTCGAACGGGCGCAAGCGGCGCCAAGGGTACGTGCTGACCGAAGCGGGCCGCCGTTGCCTGCGCGAATGGCTGGCAGTTCCTTTCCACGATGAACCGCCCCGGAACGAATTCCTGCTCAAGCTGTTCTTTGCCCGCGAGGCCGCGCCCGGCGCGGCCGCCGCGCACCTCCGCGATTTCGAGGAGCGCAATCTGCGCATGCTCGACGCCCTGAAAAAGATTGAGGCCTCGGTGCCCGCCGATAAGCCGCCCAACCCTCATCAGCCCTATTGGCTGCTCACGCTTGGCTTCGGCAAGGCCCTCACCACTGCCGCGCTCGCGTGGGGCGAATCTGCGCGGGCCGAACTTGCCGCTGCCGAGCCATCAACTGCGCCGAGCGCTCGTGTGCCGAAGAAACGCGCCGCGCGCAAAACCGCGTCATCGCGCAAACACCGCGGCGGAAAACATTGATTCGCACCACCTTCAGGGAGGGTTTCAGGATGAACTCGAATTCCCGCTTGCATATCAGGCAGATTGCTGCCTGGATCGTTGCCGGCCTCTTCGTTCTGGGTTTCTTCATCGCGCGCATCGGCGCTTTCACCAGTCCCATCGTGAGCGCATGGTTTGTGGGCACACAACGCCTGCGCCGCGGATTCCTCTGGATGCTGGGCTTCGCTGTGCTCTTCGGTCTGCCGCATCTGTGGCGCGGCCTGCCACACGGCAGCGCCGGCGCGGTGCTCGCGTACGCCGGCTGGTCCCTGCTCGCCACTGTGCTTGGCATTCTGCCCTTCACGTTGCATCGCGTTACCAGTCCTCGCTTGCCTGGATTCCTTTCCACGTTCCCGCTCCCGGTCTTCGCCGTGCTCGTAGCGGCCTTGCAGGCTGCCTTGCTTCCAGCGAGGATTGCTGCTCCCTATCGTGAAAGCGCCATCCTGCCGCTCCCGCAACTCTCTGCCCTTTTTGGCGCGGGCGTGCCGGTGTTTTTCGTTTACTGGTTGGCAGCCACTCTCGTCTGGGCATGGAATCGTGAGTTTCGCACAGAGACAATTCGGGTTGGGGTAACGACCTTCACCGCGGTTTGCGTTCTCGCAGGCCTGTTCGAGAAGCTCAGCCCGATTGCGAGCCTTCCGGGTCAGATTCCCGTCCTTCACTCCGTCTTCAACTGGCTCTGTTTCGCAGCCGCCGCCGGTTTCGCTCTCTGGGCAATCCTGTCGGCCTGCAAGGTGGAGAGCTGGCAGTGCCGTCCGGAGACGCTGGCCATCCTGCAAAGTCCTGCAACCGGCGAACCCTTGCAGCTTGTGAAGGACGAGCACGGTCAGGCGCTCAAAACTTCCACCAGCGAGCGCTTTCCCGTCCGCCACGGCATGCCCGACATGCGCCGTCCGGAGGACCTGACCGGGGCCAACGAGAAGTACAACCACCTCTACGAATTCATCGGCGGATTCTACGACGACACCCAGCGCGTTGCCTGCGCCCTCGCGGGCTTCGACCGGGGCACATATGTCATGAGCTATCTCGGCCTGCTTGAGGTGAAGCCGGGAGACTCCGTTCTTGAGACCTCCGTCGGCACCGGCCTGAACTTCAAATACCTGCCTCGCGGAGTCTCGCTCACCGGCATCGATCTCTCGCCGGAGATGCTGATCAATTGCCAGACCAATCTACGCCGCTGGCAGCTCTCGGCCGATCTCTTTCTCGGCAACGCGGAATCTCTGCCCTTTGCCGATTCCAGCTTCGACGTGGTCTTCCATGTTGGAGGAATCAACTTCTTCAACGACCGCGCCAAGGCCATTCGCGAGATGATTCGCGTGGCCAGGCCGGGCAGCCGCATCCTGATTGCCGACGAAACCGAGGAGCATGTGAAGGCCGCCTTTGAACGCGGTCCCATCACCAGCAGCTATTACAAGGGTCGCAAAGAGGCGGTCACGGCTCCGATTGATCTGGTGCCCGCCGAAATGCTCGAAACGCATCTAGACATTCTCAACGTTGTGGGGAAAAACCGATTCTACGCCCTCACATTCCGTAAGCCGTTTCGAGTCGATGCGCAGATGGCATCCGCACCCGCTTCGGAAACAGTTGTCGCGGCGTCGTCTGGCCGGTGACGAGAGACGCATTCAATCAAATCTCATGTTAGCGTGGACTCGCTTGGTGCGTTACGCCGCGGCGGGGGTCTGGAGACCCCCGCTACAGCCGGTCAGGAGACCGGCGCTACAGATTCTCGCTCCGTGAGAGAAATGCGTTACGGCGCCGGAATCGTCTCTTCCGACGTAAACGGTGAAGCCGGCAAACCATCGCTATTGAACAGATTCACGGTGGGCGCGTTTTGCCAGCCGTAGCGAACATACTTGGGATTCGGCACCGCCGCGGCTGAAACCATTACGCTGCCGGCTTCGATCGTCGCCATAGCGGGCACGAATTTGCCATCCTCTCCGGCAATCTCGAAGCCGGCGAGCGCGCCGCCTTTCGTAACCAGGCCGCTTCCGCTGTGATCGAATTCCACGCGCATCGCGCCGCCTTCAATGCTCGCCTGGCGATAAAGCGGCCCGGAGTACTCGATGGGTTCGCCGTAGGAGAGTGCGCGCGCCGCCAGAGCCAGCCGATGGCCCACGTCCTGCTTGTCCGAGGGATGCACGTTATCCGGATTGCCAATGTCGATGGTGACCGCCATGGCGGTATTCGAAACCGACAGGGTCCGCCGCTGCGCCTCCCGGATCACCGCCCAATTCTCAAGCGGCGTGGACGCGAAGCTCGAAATCTGGACAAAGAGGAAAGGGAAGTTGCCTTGGTTCCAATGGCGGCGCCAATCCGCAATCAGAGCCGGGAAGATGCGCTGATAGAGGGCCGCGCGTTCAACGCGGCTATTCGACTCGCCCTGGTACCAGATGACTCCGCGAATGGGGAATGGCGTGAACGGATTCACCATGGCGTTGTAGAGCCCCGCCGGCTCCCATGAGAGCGGATTGGGACGCCAGGGATGCTTCGGTGGCGTCTGGTTCGCAATTAGTGCAGCGGCATCCTCGCGCTTTTCTTCAGCCTCGATCGCAGGCATATCCGCAACTCTGTCGGTCATCGCGGCCCAGGAGGCAAAGAGCGGCATCAGCGATGCGTCCGAGGAGATCGTGTCGAGCGAAACCCAGGCTTCGGCAACGGTGCCGCCCCAGGTGGAATCGATCAGACCCACCGGAACGTGTTCCTTTTCGGCGATCTCACGCCCGAAGAAATAGGCCGCTGCCGAAAAGGTTGCGGCGGTCTCCGGCGTGCAGAGCGTCCAACTGCTATCGATGTCGTCAAGAGGATAGTACGAAGACTTCTCCTTGATATGCAGCAGCCGGATCTCGGGATGCGTCGCGTTGCGGATTTCTTCAGGGCCGTTGTCGACGGTTGCGTTGCCTGGGAAGCCGATGAGCGGTAACTCCATATTCGATTGCCCAGAGGCAAACCAGAGATCGCCGACCAGAATGTCGGTGAGGTTGATGGTATTGGAGGCGGAAACCGTGAGCGTGTAGGGGCCTCCCGCCGGCTCCGGCGGCAAATAAAAGCTCCAGTGGCCAAGCTCATCCGCCGTTCCGGATGCACGAACGCCGTGGAATTCAATCGCGACGCTCTCCCCCGGACTGGCCCACCCCCACAGATGAATGGGCTGGTTGCGTTGCACCACCATGTGGCTGCTGAGCACGTTGGGCAGGCGTGCCTGCGGGCAAGCGGGGAGAGCAAAAAGCGCCAGAATCAGCGCGACGGCAGGGCGGAATGGCATGGTTTTCACAGGCATTCACTTGATTTCGTTCCGTAGCGGAACTTCTTTGAGGTTTGTGGCGAATCTATTGTAAATCGCGGCGAGCGCCGCACGGCCGCGCAAAAGCACAGAAGCCGCCCTCGATCGCGCGAGGACGGCTTCCCCAATCCGAATCCTGCCCGCAGCCTCTCCCGCCGGGGCAGAGATCCATTACTGCACCAACGTAGTGATGCTTTGCGCGGGAAGCGTGTAGTTGAACTGCCCGCTTGTTACGGGGACAGCGGTTTGCTGCACCAGCCCTGCAGCCGACGTGCTCTGGGTTGGCGTCAACGAGGTCACGCTGCTCCCATTATCCAGCGTGAACGCGAAACTCTCCGTGGTCGTATTGGTGTTGATGGCCACGATCACGTAGTGCTGGGTGCCGCTCACGGTTCCCGTGTAGGCCGAAACATAGACACCGCTGACCGGGGTTGCGGTCGCCGACGCGCGCACATATCCGGGCTGGATGAACTTGGAGTACTGGCCCATGATCTCGCCCATCGGCTGCAAAGTCCCGGCGAAGTCGACAAAGCCGCAGGTGCCCGCGGCGGTTGCACAACTGCCGGTCGAGTTGCCGAATGCTCCCCACCAGACATAAGCGTTATATTGGCCGTTGACCAGAGAGTCATGGATCGATATGCCATAGGGCGACAAGGCTTCAGCGAACGTCAGTTGCGCTGTGCTCAAGGGGCCGAACTCGGTCATCCAGACTTGTTTCGGGCTGTCCCCCGCAGGAATGGAGTAGGGGGCGGAAGGCGAGCCTCCATAGATGTGGCCGCCAATGATGCTGACAAGACCCTCCGCACTCGGGTCGTTGAGAGTCGTCGCGGCATCGACCGGGTTGAAGACATCCGACTCGGGCATAATGAGTTTCGTGGAGTATGCGTCCGAGGTGATGGTGGAAGCGTTGTTTGCTACCCAGGTATCCATCTCCTCGGGCGTCCAGACGCACGATTCGTAAGTGACGTTTTCCTCCGGCTCGTTCTGCATCGAGATCGCGTAAAGATTGAAGCCGGCGTGGGTATTGAAAAACTTAACAAAATCCTCCAGGTAGTTGGCGTAGTTGGCATAGTCCGACGGATTCAGATAGCCGCCGCAGTAACCGGTCCCTTCGCCGCAGCTGTTGAATGACTGATTCCACGTTTCGCCGTCATCCGAGAAACTGCTACTGCCATTCAGCTTCCAGGCGGCCGGTGGCGTCCACGGACTCGCGAAGACAATCGCATTCGGGTTGTTGAGGACCGCTGCCTTACCGTTGGCCAGCTCGTAGTCCCAATCGCCGTATTCATATGGCATCCCATAGGCGCCACCACCCGATGCCGTGCCCTGGGGACCGATGCGCACGCGCAGAATGCTCAGATTCAGGTCATTCGGACCGGAGCCGAACAGGGCCGTGGCCACTGCGGAGGGCATTTGTCCGAGCCACACCGACGCCCCGCCGAAACCGCGGATGGTCTGATAGGTGGTGCCGAAGTTCACGGTCACCGGAGTCGGAGCGGGCGGATTCACGGTCACGCTCACCAATCCCGTTTCCGTGGCGTAGTCCGTGGTATTGGAAGGCGTAAAGGTCACGCTCTCGCTCTCCGTTCCCTGACTGGGCGCCGTGGACGGAGTTGTCCAGGCGAACGTTCCCGCCACTGAAGCCGTGCCTCCAGATAGCGTCGAAGATGCCAGCGTCTGGCCGAATGTGATCGCGCTTGCCGTCGGCCACGCGGAAACTGTCGGCGTCGCCTTGCTCACCGTCACCGTCGTCGCGCCTACCACCACCGTGTAGTCTGTCAAGTTCGACGGCGTGAAGGTCACGCTCTCGCTCAGCGTCCCAGGGGCGGGCGCCGTCGCGGGTGTAGTCCACGCGAACGTTCCCGCCGTCGAAGCTGTTCCGCCCGTGAGCGTTGACGACGCCAGCGTCTGGCCGTACGTGATCCCGCCCGCCGCCGGCCACGCCGTAACCGACGGCGTTGCCGCGCTCACCGTCACGCTCACCGATCCCGGCACCGTCGCGTAATCGGTGGCATCTGCGGGCGTAAAGGTCACGCTCTCGCTCGCAGTCCCCACTGGGGGCGCCGTCGTGGGCGTAGTCCATGCGAAGATCCCGGTCACCGCAGTCCCGTTCGCCGAAGCCGCCCCGCCCGTCAGCGTCGACGACGCCAGCGTTTGGCCGTACGCGATCGTGCTCGCCGCCGGCCACGCCGAAACCGTCGGCGTCGCCTTGCCCACCGTCACCGTCACCGATCCCATCACCGTGGTGTAGTCGATGATATCCGACGGCGTGAAGATGACGCTCTCGTTCTGCTGCCCAGCGGTCGGCGCCGTCGTGGCCGCCGTCCACGCAAATGTCCCGCTCACTGAAGCCGTCCCGCCCGTCAGCGTCGACAACGCCAGCGACTGGCCGTACGTGATCGTGCTCGCCGCCGGCCACGCCGTGATGGTCGGCGTCGTTTGCGTATTCTGGGTCGTGCCGCTCCCTCCGCCGCCGCAACCAGCCACCAACAGAACTGCACTCACCAGCAAGAACGGGGAACGAAGCCTCATCATAGTTCTCTCCTCAGATTGCTTAGACGGAAAAACCGCCTTTTTTGCACATCGCCAGCCGGAACGAATCGCTTATCCGCGTTCGAACCACGATTCATGCCTCGGATGTCGAGTAAATGCTAAGGTCACGCGGGGGGCGCGTACCTGAGGGCAGGGATCGGCTCCGGCTTCTGGCAGATATTCATGGTAAATCAGTTCAACTGGGCCGCGCAATGCGCTCGGCCTAAGCAGGCAAGACACACTTCCGTGCTTGCCGGCTCGTTGCCGGCCGCGGTTTCAGGGTGCATTGATTCCCGTGAACGCTTACGACGGACAAACAGGCGGTCTGCTGTAACTCGAAAATGCTTGACGCGCACAGCTCATGCCAAACCTCGGCGGACCCCACTTCCGTGGTCCCCGCATACCACGAATCGGCCATTGCTCGTGTGCCTCTCCTGCAGATAGATTGCTCTTCGATGCGCGGCATGCGTCTTTCCCGATCGGGCTCGCGGGCCCATCGGAGAATCGCTCCGCGATCCGGCGCAGAAACCGGCAGCGATCCCCCAGACAGCCGTAAGCGCCGTTGCGGCCCAGATTTTGGCTGCGGCAGACGCCGTGTCTCGACGGGACACGGCGTTGAGGGGCGCAAGAAAAAAACGGCCCCCGTCGAAACGGGGGCCAAGTTGCCTTGGTTCTCTCGCGTTGCGAGAGCTTGGTTGGCGGCCAGACGGCAGGGTGCCGTCGGCGCGGAGCAAAGCCTCGGGGGAGGATGAGCCGGGTTTACGGCTGCTCCGCGCCACCTGTGGCAGAAGCGCTCTGGGGGGACGCTTCTGCCCTGGCCGCCAAACTGTTTGCCATCAACCGCAAGTGCACGTTGCTCACCCGAACCTGCTCCGGCTTTTGCTCTTCGTCGCCGGTCGCAGGCGTCTGGGCGTTGCCCAGAGCCACGTAGTGCATGCGGTAGACGGGAATCTGGTGTTCGGTTACTAAGTAGCGCTCGACCGCTTCGGCCAGGCGCTGGGAACTCTGGATGCCGGCGCTGCCCGCGGCAGACGAGTGCGCTTCCATCTCCAGGATGTAGCCTTCGTGGCCGGTGATGCCGGCGGCCAGCTCATCCAGCTTGGCGCGCGATTCGGCCGTGAGCAACGGGCTCCCGGCGCGGAACCGCAGATCGAGGTCCGAAACCTGCCGGTACTGGTCCAGACCCTTGACCTTCGAGTTCAGCCGGTCCACGTGACCCGATGCGTCCTGCGCCACATTGTTGGCGTTGAGCGCCTCCTGGTTGGCCGTGTTTGCGGCTTGGTTGGCCGCATCGGCTTGCGCCTGCGCCTTGCTGATTCCGGCCTGCGCCCGCGCATCCACGTCCCTGATCTCGCGCGCGTTGCGGGCATTCACCTCATCCAGCTCCGAGAGCCGGTCGTCGAGCGGGTCGGTTTGTTTCTTCACCCACTTCTTGCTGGCGAAGAGATTCACGCGGCCCCAGAAACCTTCCTTCGGCGCGCTCAACGGCCGGTTGGCCGCTGGGGAGGGCTGCTGTTGCGCGGCCGAAGGAGGTGCGTTCTGGTAAGCCGTTGCGGATGGCTGGGCCTGCTGCGCCCAAACCGGAAATGCAGTCGCCGAAGCCAGCACAAGCACTGCGGCATGGCGGGGAAATGAAATGAGTCTCAGAGATTGCATGGATATTACCCCTTTTGGACTCCCGGCTGTTCTTAAACGTGACGCCGGTGGAGCGTGTTCGTCTGCTCACCCTGCCGTATTGCACGGCCAGTGCCAAAGCCGCGGCGACGCGAAGGGCAATCCGCATCGTATTGAATTTGCAATGGTTCCGCTGCAAAGATGGCGCGCGAGACGGGTCGATCCGGCCCAGAAGACGCCGCGTCAGGCAGGTAAATTTTGCATGTTCGCGTAGTTTCTACCCGGTAAAGACGGGCGGAAGACTACCTGGTCTCGACGTGGAGGATGCGGATCTCGGGATATGCGCCGTCCCATTGGTCCGGAACGGTATCGAACACCAGCCGGAAATCCTGTTGATCGCCGGGCTTGAGCGGAGCCGCCGCGACCGGCTCGAGATCGACCTCCGGTTCGCGGGTGCGGATCAGGCGCAGCGGCTGGGTCTCGTTCCACGCGATCTCGTTCGCCGCATCGCGGAATAGAACCTGGACGGTAATTCCTGTCACGGTGCGGTTGCCCTGGTTGGTAATGTGGCCGTCGAGATAGGTGACTTTTCCGCCCGACAGGCTGGCCGATTCGCTCATGGCCAGCTTGCCAAGGTCAAGGTGGGCGGCGTAGGGATCGGTGGCCGCGGAAACCGGCGTGACCGTCGGCGCGCTTTTGCCATGCTCGTAGAAGAAGACGATCCCGGCCACAATGGCGATCACGATGGCCGCGGCCACGGCCACGGGAAGCCAGTTGCGCTCAGCTGCGACGGGCGGGCGAACGAGTTGCGGACCTGAGCTCACGAGCGAGATTGTACACCCGTTGGCGAGCGGCGATGCCGGTCGAATCCGCGCCACCAAAGCGCTGCCGGCACAGCAGCTGACCGAGCCGGCGATTTTCATTCAATTGCCAACTTTTTTGGGCATCCCGAGAGAAGCGTGAGCGTCTAAACAAACAAGAAGGCTACTGACGGGGACCGTCAGGATTCCGGCGCACGGCAAGCGCGCACTGGGGAACCGACGCTTCCGTCACATTCCTGCAAGGCGTTGAAAGGCAGGCCAGCCATGCGCACCCCCACGCAGCCGTTGGCAGAGACACCGCGCGAAGCCGCACGCAACACAACGAAGGCGAGTGTGTGGGCCGAACGCGCCTATCAGGGCCTGACCATTGCCTTCATGTTCCTGCTCCTGGCGAGCCTGTGGCTGTTCCGGTAAAGCGGACGATTCTGCCGCTCCGAAAAGGAGTCTCGGCAACCGCCCAAGAGGCTTCAACCGAAGCGCGCCCGCTTGATGGGCGACTGGCGGCAATCCTTGCCGCTCATCCACACGCGGATGCACATTTCGGCCAGCCGCGAGCGCATGCGGTCGCCAATGCGGTCGCCCAGAGTCTGCTCGCGGGCGGCGCGTTCTGCGTCGCTCTGGCTTCCGCCGCCCGCCGGCAGGTCCTGGTAGTTTGTGGTGATAATCGTCGTCTGGCGGTCGTTGTAGCGCGTGTTCAGGATCAGCGCCACCGTATCCCACACCCATTCATTGGGCTTTTGCGCGCCCAGATCGTCCAGCACCAGCACCTCGGCCGAGAAGATCGGCCGCAACAGTTCGAGCTCGGTGGTCCTGACCTCGGGGTTGTAGCTGTTCTGGATGCTCTTGAGCAGCTCGCGATAGTCGCAGAACAGCCCCTTCACGCCGCGTTCCCGTGTGAGGCGCTGCAACACGCCCACGGCGAGGTGGGTTTTGCCCACGCCCATGGGCCCGATGAAGAGCAGTCCCTTGCCCGCGGTTCCCGCCGGATACTCGTCGACAAAGCGCCGCGCGGTAAGCAATGCTTCGCCCAGCGAGCGGTCGGCTTCGTGATAGATCTCGAAGCTATCGAGCGTGCAGTCGCGGTAGCGCGCGGGAATCTCGGCCGCGTTCAGGCGGCGCCTCTCGCGCTCGGCTTCCTGGCACGAGCAGGCGCGGCTCACCCAGTTGCCTTGGGCGTCCAGCACGCGCACCAGCCCCGTGCCACCGCAGATCGAACAGACACTCATTCCGATCTCCAGCCTAAAGCACGCGGCCTCGGGCGCAGCCGGTGCAGGCCCTGTGCCCGAATGTGGAAAAGCGGCGCTCCACGGATGATCCCGCGTCACTGCGATTGCGTAACCGCCAAAAAGTAGCGCCGGTCTCCTGACCGGCTGTCGCGGGGGTCTCCTGACCCCCGCGAGACAAGCGGAATTGTTCAAAGAACTTGCCGAGGGAGAAATCGCGCGCAACCAGATCGTAAGGCGGATGCCGGGCCAGGGCAAACGCATCTTAATTGGCAGCTGCGCGGAAAGAGAAAAGTCCGCGCGGGATACTGAATTCATGGGCTTTGTAACAGGGCACGACTTCAGTCGTGCTGCAGGTGGGCGAAGAGGGTACGGCGGGCTTTAGCCCCCGCATACGGCATCGGACGGCAATCGGCCGAGGGGGCACGGAGGGGCTGGCAGGGGCTAAAGCCCGTGTCGTTTTGTGCTTGCCGTGGCGGCACGACTGAAGTCGTGCCCTGTTACAAGACTGGCCTTGCAAAGCGATCGGGAAGATCAAGATGCGTTTGCCCTGATGCCGTGTGCCCCACGTCCCGATTTTGGGACGTGGGAAACTGGGACGCCAAGGTACGATTTCACGCGGTCAGGAATTTAGTCCGCGGCCGCCGCCGTCTTTTGCGCCGATCTGGCCGGACCTCCGGCGCCGGACGCGGGCATCGCTTCCAGTTCCGTCTTTCCCTCCGCCAGGCGAATCAGAAAATCCTGCGAAGAAAACGGCGCTGCGCCTTTCATCGCCTTGCTGGCGCGCAGATAACTGCCGTCCGCCTGCTGGAGGCGCGCCTTCACCGTGTCGGCCATATAGGCAGGCACTATCTCATTATGAATGCGCGCGATCACCGCCGGGTCGCGCACCGGAAAGACCACCTCGCAGCGCTCGAAGAGATTGCGCGGCATCCAGTCGGCCGAGCCCAGATAGATTTCGCCGTTGCCGCCGTTGGCGAAGTGGAAGATCCGCGAGTGCTCCAGGAACCGGCCCACGATCGAGCGCACGCGGATGCGCTCCGACAAGCCCTTCACGCCGGGCCGCAGGATCGACAGCCCGCGCACGATCAGGTCGATCTCCACGCCGGCCTGCGAGGCCTGGTAGAGCGCCTGAATGATCGAAGGCTCCAGCAGGGCGTTTATCTTGGCCACAATGTGCGCCGGCCGCCCGGCAAGCGCGTGCTCCTGTTCGCGGCGGATCAGGCGCAGAAAGCTCTCCGCCATGGTGAGCGGCGCCACCAGCAGCGGGTGATAGTCGTCGATCTCGGCGTGCGCGGTCAGATAGTTGAACACCATGTGCACGCGCTCGGCAATCTGCGGATCGCTGGTCAGCAAACTCAGGTCGGTGTAGAAGCGCGCCGTGTCGGGGTTGTAGTTGCCCGTGCCCAGATGGCAGTAGCGCCGCGTCACGCCGTCTTCGTCGTGGCGCACCAGCATAGACAGCTTGCAGTGCGTCTTCAGTCCCACCACGCCGTGGAAGACCTGCACCCCCGCGTCCTCCATGCTGCGCGCCCAGCGAATGTTCGAGGCCTCGTCGAAGCGCGCCATCAGCTCCACAACCAGCGTGGCTTCCTTGGTGGCCGCGGCCTCGATCAGCGCCTCGAACATGGGCGCGTCGTGGCTGGTGCGGTAAAGGGTCTGCTTGATGCTGACCACGGC
>PLSB01000010.1:0-1772 GCA_003165005.1 Acidobacteriaceae bacterium
GCAAGGGGATCGAGGCGGCCAAGAAAAACCTGGTCCGCGTCAACCTCACCGATACCACGATTCCGCACCTGGTTCTGGGCCGTTACGGGGCCGGACAGGTGCTGCTCAAGCCGGCTCCCGAGGGCACCGGCGTAATCGCCGGCGGCGCGGTGCGCGCGGTGATGACCTCGGTGGGAGTGCAGAACGTGCTCACCAAAAGCCTCGGCTCGCCGAACCCGCACAACGTGATCAAGGCGACGTTCGACGCGCTGGCGCAGTTGCGTGACAGGGCCGAAGTGGCCACGATGCGCGGCAAATCCGTGGAGGAGCTGTAGCCATGGCTGCCATCAAGAAGATTCGCATTCAGTACTACCGCTCGAAGAACTCCACGCCCGCCAAGCACAAGGCGGTGGTGAAGGGCCTGGGCTTTACGCGGCTCAACCAGATCGTCGAGCGCGTGGATAACGAGTCCATTCGCGGCATGGTGAAGGCTGTGCCGCATTTGGTCCGCATCTTGGAGAAGTAGGCTTCGCAAGCTTCCAGCCGCTAGCTTCTAGCCCCTAGCTTTTCGTGCCGGGTGGAAGATTTTGGCAAAGGCGAGATGAGCTAGAAGCTAGGAGCTAGTAGCTAGAAGCTGTTTTAACGACGCGAGTCGGCGGTCTGAGCTGCCGGCGCTGAGCGAGGAGAATATGGCGAAGAACTTATCGAATTTGCGCGCGCCCAAGAACGCCAACACCGGGCGCAAGCGCGTGGNNGGCGGCCAGATGCCGCTGCACCGCCGCCTGCCGAAGCGCGGATTTACCAACATCTTCCGCATCGAATACACGATTGTGAACCTGGACCGCATCGCGGAGCTGGGCGTGGCCGAGATCGCGCTCGACGACTACTGCAAGCTGGGGCTGGCCTCGAGCAAGAAGGCTCTGATCAAGATTCTGGGTTCGGGCGAGCTCAAGAAAGCGGTCACCATCCACGCGCACAAGTTTTCGAAATCCGCGGCCGAGAAGATCGGGAAGGCTGGCGGCAAAGCCGTGGTTGTGGGCGGCGAGACGGTTGCGCCCAAGGGAAAACTGGTTGCCAAGGTATCAAGGTAGAGAGCCTGGCGCCTAGCGGCTCAGGTTGGTGGTCTCCCACCCTTGCCACAAAAACAAAGACGTGGCGAGGATGGGGCACGGGGCTTTTTTGCTTTCCCACCCTTTTCGCAAGGAGCGCGAAAAGGATGGGGCACGGGGCTTTCAGTTAGGGCACGGGGATTTCAGCTCTGAGCCTTCAGCTTTCAGCCAGGCCGTGCGGGAGCGGGCGTCCGAAGGATGGGATGAAGCTGAAAGCTGAAAGCTGAGAGCTGATAGCTGATAGCTGTTGTGATGTAACGCACGTCCGCGGTTCCCTCGGGTTCGATAGTCTTAAGGACACCAGGGAACCCCGGCGAACAGGATCGAAGAACGACCCAAAGTACGAATTGTCCGGCGCAACTGAGCGCCTGAAGCGGATCACTCGATATGCTTGAGAAATTTCTCAATATNNATTCCCGACCTGCGCAAGCGGGTACTCTTCATGCTGGGCATTCTGGCCGTCTACCGTCTGGGCGCGTGGATTCCCACGCCCGGCGTGAATACCGCGCAACTGGAGCTGATGTTCAGCCAGCAGAACAGCACCATGTTCGGGCTGATGGACCTGTTCAGCGGCGGCACGTTGCGCCGCATGACGATCTTCGCGCTGGGCATCATGCCTTACATCACGGCGTCGATCATCTTCCAGCTTTTGACGGTGGTGTATGAGCCGCTGGCGCGCATCCA
>PLSB01000010.1:1791-2581 GCA_003165005.1 Acidobacteriaceae bacterium
ACGGCATGAGCCTGCTGATCTTCACCGGCATTGTCGCCGGCTTGCCGCGCGGCGTGGCCGGCCTGGTGCAGAAGGTGCAGACCGACGCCTGGGGTCCGCTGAGCATCATCGTGGTGCTGCTGCTGGTGGCCGGAATGGCCGCGGTGGTGGGCTTCATCGTCTTTGTGGAGCGCAGCGAGCGCCGCATTCCCATCCAGAGCGCGCGGCGCATCGTGGGCCGGAAGATGATGGGCGGCCAGTCGAGCCACTTGCCGTTGAAGGTCAACTCCGGCGGCGTGATGCCGATCATCTTCGCCAGCTCCATCCTCTCGGCGCCTTTGCTCTTTGGCCAGGTCAGCTGGGTACAGAACAACCGATTCCTGCAGCCCATTATTCTGGCGCTCACGCCGGGCTATCCGATGTATGAGCTGGCGAACATCCTGGCTATCATCTTCTTCGCGTATTTCTACGTGTCCATCGTGATGCGTCCGGACGACATTGCCGACAACTTCCGCAAGTCGGGGTCGTTCATCCCCGGCATCCGGCCCGGCAAGCGCACCTCGGACTTCATCAACGACATTCTCACGCGCATTACGCTGGTTGGCGCAATCTACCTGATTATTGTCCAGATGATCCCCACTTTCCTCATCTCGGGCATCCGCTTCGACAAGATTTGGCTTATCGGGAGGTTTTTCGAGAATCTTCCTAACTGGATGATTCACGGAATGAACGTGAACTTCTACTTTGGCGGCACCTCTCTGCTCATCGTGGTGGGTGTGGCCATGGATACCGTCAACCAGATCGAATCGCA
>PLSB01000292.1 GCA_003165005.1 Acidobacteriaceae bacterium
TGTACGGCGGCGCGGCGCCCAATCCATTCGTCTCGCTTTGCCAGATCATCGCCAAGCTCAAGGACGAGAACGGCCACATCCTCATCCCCGGCTTCTACGACGGCATCGTTCCTCCCAGCCCCGAGGAGCTGGCCGCGTGGCGCAGCCTTCCCTTCGACGAGGAGGAGTATCGCAAGGCCGAGGTGGGCTCAAAGCAACTGGTCGGCGAGGCCGGCTACAGCGTTCTGGAACGCACCTGGGCGCGGCCCACGCTCGACGTGCACGGCATTCCCGGAGGCTTTACCGGCGCCGGCGCTAAGACCGTGATCCCCGCCAAGGCCGTCGCCAAAGTTTCCATGCGCCTGGTTCCCGGCATGATCCCGGCCAAAGCCTTCGAGCTTTACAAGAGCTATGTGGAAAAGATCGCCCCCGCAGGTGTCGATGTCGAGGTGCGGCTGATTCACTCCGGCGGCCCTTGCCTGATTCCCGTCAACAACCGCTACATCCAGGCGGCCACACGCGCCCTGCATGAGGTGTGGGGCAAAGACACGGTCTTCATCCGCTCCGGCGGTTCGATTCCAATTGTCGGCGACTTCGATCGCCACCTGGGCATGCCCAGCGTCATGATGGGCTTCGGCCTGCCCGACGACTGCATCCATGCCCCCAACGAGAAGTTCAACCTGAAGAACTTCGAGCTGGGTATTGTGTCGCTCATCCGCTTCCTGGAGGAGGCCGGCAAGTAAACTTGTGCCCCGGGTTTCCTCTAGGCCGAGGCCTGGGGCTAGCGGCTCCTGGATGTTTTACACAGCAAGCAGTTTCGGATTAGGCTGCTGAAATCAATACTGTATATAAGCAGGAGAGACCGATATGCTCGTAAATTTGGCCCGTAATGGAAGTCTGAGAACCGCTCAGTGCTTGTGCATCCTCGCTGCCCTCCTTCTTGGTCGCGCCCTAGCCCAATCTCAGGCACCAGCCAAGGACAATGGCGACCCGAAGACCTGGCCCTACGACGTGCGCCTCACGGCACGAGGGTTTGGGAACATTGGCCGATGGTGGAGCTTGATGAATGAAAACGATAAGGCGGCATTCCTGGACGGCTACCAGGAGGCGATGAGACAAGCCAGAAGCCATGACAAAACTGTCTGCGAGGCCATGCTACAGACAACACTCAAGAACCCAAACTCCCCGATTGAAGCAACAGAAGAGGTGATTTTCATGTGCAGTACCGTGAGCGACACGGCCGAATACGACAAGGTGACCGTAAAAGCCTTGGACAATTTCTACTCAGACCCAGCGAATCAGTTCATCGTGTTGGGATGGTCGATGGGGCATCTACGCGACAAAGCATCGGGTAGAAAGACGGAAGGGCAGCTATTGGATGCCCTGAAAGCGGAACAGAAGGACATACACGATTGCAGCAAGTACCCGCATATTTGCAAGGCGGGCATTACAGAGTCTCAGCCCCTTAAATCAGGCATTCATTTTCCAGTGTGCTGCTAGGGTGCTACTCTCAGAGCGTCGCCCGGCCTTGGCCGGGCGAAAGCCGGAAAAACCTTCCCGGCTGGCAGCTAACCCATCGCAGGGAATCGCCGAGGGAGCAATGCATAAAGACAAGGAACCTGTTTACTCAAATCTTGAGTTACTCCAAGCATGTGTTGATCCGACTTACAAGCCTAGGCCCATGACGGCGCAGGAATTGGAAACTGCCGAAGAGGTGATGAGATTTCGTAAACTCGCAGAAATTCGGCGTGGCTACGAGGGGGAATGGAATGCAGGGGCTAAGTATTTTTATTCAGAACTGATCTTGGCCTATGATCTTGATGGTGAGTGGCCAGAGTTGTTAATGGAGATTGCGAAGCCGACGCCTGGACGCAAGTATTCGGTGGAGAAAGCGGTACAGATAGCTCGGTTGAAGCGGCAAGGAATGACGGCAAAGCAGATTGCCAAACAACTTGTATGCGAAGGCGATGCAATCAGCGTCGAAGGTGTCGAGTCCTACTCAAAGCGCCGAAGAAGACGCTCGGTAGCGGAGACGGTTAGGGCCGCGATGAAAGCGCCCAGCTAGGACGTGGAAAATCGCCGGGCGATTGTTCACGTTGAAGTTGGCGTGAGCGCAGGCGATCATGCGTCACTGGAGGCTATATCGCATGATCGAAATGCAGAACACACTTAATCTTGGGCAACCAGCCACGATGAGAGCCGTTCTTGACACCTCCGTGATTGTATCGGCGATGCGCAGCCGGCATGGCGCAAGCAACCGGCTGCTCCAGTTGGCCTATGCCCGCTCGTTTCAGATGCTGGCCACGCCGGCCCTTTTTCTGGAATATGAGGATGTGCTGGGACGCGACGAACAGCGCGCCGTCCATGGCATGTCGCCTGAGCGCACAGATTCTTTCCTGATTGGAATTGCTGCTATCATTGAGCCAGTCAAGGTCTACTACCGCTGGAGACCTCAGATGCAGGACGTGGACGACGAGATGGTGCTCGATGCGGCTATCAACGGGCGCGCGGATGTGATCGTTACGCACAATCTCAGGGATTTTCTTCCTGCCGCTTCACGGTTCAATCTGCGTGTTGTGAATCCCGCAAGTTTTATAGCGGAGGTGCTGAAATGAACAAGGCAACGATTCCGGTCAAGCTGCCTCCCTCCTTGGGAAATGCAGCTCGAAAGCTCGCTGAAGAAGACGGCGTCTCGCTGAACCAGTGGGTCTCCCTCGCGGTCGCGCAGAAGATCAGTTCGGTGGAAACCGCCGATGCATTTTTCAAGCGGAGATCGCAGGGCGCGGAGCAAGTGGATTTCCTGGAGATTCTGCGCAACGCCCCCGACCGCCTTCCCGATCCAGGCGATGAACTGGCCTCTGCGAAGGTTCGATAGGCGGAGTTATTTCTAGATTTTCGACTCCCATCGCGTAATCTGAATCTGAGCCATGTCCGATTCCCCCTCCAACGCGGAACCCTCCCGGGAGCCCCTCACCTCCTTCAGCCAAGTCGACATCGCCTTCGATGGCCGCCAGGTTCCGGAGGACGTGAGCTTGATGTGGATCGCGGGCAAACCCTCTGCATTCTTGGCCGCGGCGGCGTGGGCAAGTCGGTGGTCCTAAGCATGTTGATGGGCTTTCTCACCTCCGGCACAGGCTCCATCGGCGTCAATGACCCCGACTGTGATTCGCCTGTCCGCGCATCGGAGTCCGATGCCGTTGGTTTCGTCCTAGCCGGCGGCGAATCCAGCCGCATGGGCCGTGACAAGGCACAGCTCACGTTTCGAGGCCGGCCTTTGATCGAGCACGCGCTCGCAATTCTTGCGCAAGCCGGTCTTCCGGCGAGGATCGCCGGCGCACCTCCGCCCGCCCGCGTATCTCTTGAAGCCTTCGCGCCCATTATCGAAGACGCTTCTCCGGGCCTCGGTCCGCTTTCCGGCATCTGCGCCGCGCTCGCCGCCACCTCCGCGCGCTACGCCGTGTTTCTCCCCATCGACCTGCCTCTTCTTCCGCCTTCCCTGCTGGTTTTCCTTCTCCGCTACGCGCGCATCACCGGCGCCGCCGTCACCATTCCCTCGGTTTCGGGCTATCCGCAGACCTTTCCCGCAGTCATCAACCGCACGGCCCTGCCGACGCTCGAAAACGAGCTCAACTCCGGGCTGTCCGGGTGCTTTTCCGCTTTCCAGGCAGCTTCTCGATGGATGGGTCAGGATCTCCGCAGCTTCGCCGTTGAACTCCTTGCCCAGTGCGGCCAGGTTTGGGATCCGCAGGGCCGGCCGCCGGTGCATTGGTTCTTCAATCTGAATACGCCCGACGATCTGGCGCGGGCGGAGGCGCTCCAAAGACGGCATTATTGAATGCTGTATAAAT
>PLSB01000307.1 GCA_003165005.1 Acidobacteriaceae bacterium
CCGAAACCAGCAGCGGATTCTCGCCGACGCCGAGCTTCTGTCCTTGCAACTGCTCGAGCTTGGAGAGCGCCGCGAGTATCTCCTGGTCGATTTTGGGGCTGACTTTGCCGCGCATGTATTNNTCTGGATGGTGAATCCGGGAGGCACGGGCAGACCCGCGTTGGTCATCTCGGCCAGGCCGGCGCCTTTGCCGCCCAGCACGTCCTTCATCTTGCCATTGCCGTCGGCCTTGCCGCCGCCAAAGAAGTACACATAGCGTTCAGTTGATGTTGGGTCCGCCTTGGCGGACGACTGCTCCAAAACTGCCTGAGTCATCGTGTCAAATCTCCATGGTAGGATTCCGCAACGCGGTCCATATGAAAGGGTAACGGAACGGAGGCCCAGCGCGCCAATTGGAAGCTGAGAATAGGCTGAGCGAGCGAGGCCCCTGAACAAAATGGGACTGCGCCAAGCGGGCGTTGTCCCGTTTAGGAATATCGTCTGGGGGTTAGGGTTGCCTGTGCCATGGGTCACAGGGGATGCGCGGGCATGGGGAGGGAAGTTTCAATAGAAGGCACGCGGTATTGCCATTTGACACGGGTGCGGCGGGCCGGCGCGGTTTTCGCCCGGATTTCGCAGGAGATCAGGCCGCGGTTTCCTGAAGCTGCGTCCCGCAGTATGGAATCCTCTCCGTGTTGCGGGACACCAGGATCGCGTCCAGCCTGACGAGAGCCAGGATCTTCCGCACCTGCGGCGAGGGATTCGCGACGGCAAACCGGTGGCCGGACTTGCATGATTCGCAGTAAAGCGTAACCAGCGCGGCCAGCCCGGCCGCGTCGATGCGTTGGGTGTCTTCGAGATCGAGTGTGACGTTTTGCCGGCACACCAGCGGATGCAGCTCGTTGAGAAACTCCCGTTCCTGACCTCTGACGAGTTCCTTGACACCGCTGACGAATTGTGTGGATGAGCGAAGGGGATGATTCATCGCAAAACTCCTTGGGCGACGGCCAGCCGATGCACTTGAAGCGTCTACGCTATAACGGACCATCGGGCGTTCTGTTATCACCTGGCCTTGAAGGATGCACGCGGGCGGCCAAACCAGAAAAAGCGCCGCGGTTGGGGAATATGCTGAATTTGCAGGGCGTTTGAGCGTCCTTGCCCTCGTCCGGCGCGGCGGCTGGTGTTCAATCTCGTTGCGCGCGTCCGGAAACGAACAACACCATCCAATACGCAGGAGAGGAGAAGAAGGTTCCCTTGGGAGCGAAGGCGCACAATTCGCCGAGTCTAATCGGGAGACAAGCGCGTGCCTTGGCGCTGGCGGCGGGGTTCACCGAGGCCGGGCTGGTGGCGTTTCCCTACGCCAACGAGGAGCGCGACGCCGGGCGCTTCGCCGCGTGGGTGCGCGAAGGCCGCGCAGGAACCATGCGCTACCTGGAGCGCAGGACCGAGGACGGACAGTTGGCGAGGGAACGCGTGGCCGCGCCGTTTCCGTGGGCGCGTTCGGCGCTGGTGTGCTTTGCGAGCTACGTCTACCCTGAAGCACCACTCTCGACCAAAACGCCAGAGCCGCGGAGCGGCTGGATTGCGCGATATGCATGGAGCGGTCGTGCGAACGCCAAGGGCGAGCGGCGGCCGAGCGATTATCACAAGGTGCTGCTCAAGCGGTTGCGAGCAGTGGAGGCGCGGCTGCATGAGGAGTTCGGCGCCTTCGAGTCGCGCGCGTATGTGGACACGGGGCCCGTGGTGGAGCGATCGCTTGCCGTGGCAGCCGGGCTGGGCTGGGCAGGCAAGAACACCTGCCTGATTCATCCACAGTTGGGCTCGTGGGGATTCTTGGCGGTGCTGTTGATGTCGCTCGACGTGAGCGAGCCAGCGAGTCAGCGGGCTAGCGAGTTAGCAAGTTCGCGAGTTCGCAAGTTCGCGAGTTCGCGAGTTGGCGAGTTCGCGGGGTCCGCGGGCGCAGCAGGCGCTGAGCGCAGCCGCGCCCCTGAACGCAACTCGTTCGAGATTCCCGACCGCTGCGGCACGTGCCGGCGCTGCATCGAGGCCTGCCCCACGCGCGCGCTCGATGTGCCCTACCAGATGGACGCCACGCGATGCATTGCATACCTGACTATCGAGCACAAGGGCCCGATCGCCGAGGAGTTGATGCCGGGAATCGGCCGCCAGGTCTTCGGCTGCGACATCTGCCAGGATGTTTGCCCGTGGAATCAGAAGGCTTTGCGCGGCGGACCGATTTCTATCGATCCGGAACTCCAGCCGCGGCCGGAGCTGATCAATCCCAAGCTGGAATGGCTGGCGTCGCTCGACGAGAAGTCCTTCGAGCAAATGTTCAACGGCTCGCCGGTGCGCCGCGCGGGATTCCGGGGCCTCCAGCGCAACGTCGCGATTGCCATGGGCAACAGCGGCCTCGTCCAGTTTGTGCCAAGACTCGAAGAGTGGGCCGCGGGCGGCAACGAGGGTTTGCGCGCGGCCGCAAGATGGGCGCTGGGCCGGCTGCGCAAGTAAGCTCCGGGAAAACGGACCGCGCGCTGCAGCTTGCGCCGTTACGAAGCATCACGCGCGCGAAGGGCTATCCTTGAAACAGTCCTCCCGCGCGATCGATGGCAACGATGCTCCAGGAAAGAGGGATAGCTACGTGGCTGACGAATTGACTCCTGCCGGCACTGTCGAGACGGCGCCCGAACCCACGGGCGCGGTGCCGGCCGAGCAGCCCAAGCAATCGAAGTGGTATCTCTGGCGGCACGATGGCGTGGCGCTCATCCACTACCTGCTCGACAGCGAGGTGCACACCTTCGCCTTCAGCGTGGCGGCCAACGCCATCATTTCCTTTATTCCGTTCGTGGTGCTGCTCTATACCCTTGCGCTCTCGGTCTTTCACTCCGAAGCCATGAGGGGCGTGGTCGACGAGATGGTGAATTACTACCTGCCAACCGCGGCCAAGAATAGGGACTGGCTGGTCAACACTATCTACTCCGAAGCCGTCCTTCCCCTGCTGCACCACAAGGGCGCCCAGGCTCTCTCGCTGGTGATGATTCTCGTCGCCTGCACCGGTATTTTCTTGCCTTTGGAGGTGGCTCTCAATCAGGCCTGGGGTGTGGCCAAGAGCCGCAACTACCTCTTCAACCAGACCATCGCCTTCGGGCTGGCGATTCTGATGGCCGCGCTCGCGCTCCTCAGCATGTTTGTGACCGTGGGGGTAAAGGACGCTCTCGGCTTCATCTCTTTCCACAGCACGAATGGCTTCATCGTCTGGACTACCAGCGGAATCACCACGATTTGCCTGAACATTGCCACCGGCGCGGCGTCGATCCTTTTCTTCTTCTCGGTCTATTACCTGCTCCCCAACCGCAAGGTGCCATGGCGGCCGGTATTGCGCACTTCGATCGTCACCGGCATCATCTGGCTGATCGCGCGGTTCATCTTTGCCCTGGCGATTCCCCACGTCGATCTGAGCATGTACGGCCCGTTCTACATCTCCGTGAGCCTGCTGTTCTGGGCGTATATCTCGGGGCTGATCATGTTCGCGGGAGCGCAGTTCAGCGTGGCCAGGTGGGGGAATGCAGGGAGTGGCCAATAGGGAATAGGGAGCAGGGAGCTGGCGACCGATCCCAGGTTTTCCAGGCGCCCTGTTCCCTGTTTCTCTTGGTCTCTGCTTCTTCGCCTTGTATTCGCCACCATGCCGCGTTAATCTCGTGAGAGCACCATGGCCCCGCAATCTCCCAATCCGGCCCAGGCCTCCGATCCATTCGCCTGCTTTCACCCGGTGACGGCGGCGTGGTTCAAAGCCGTCTTCGACGCGCCCACAGCGCCGCAGCGCCTGGGCTGGCCGGTGATTGCGCGCGGAGAAAATGCGCTGATCCTGGCGCCAACCGGCACGGGCAAGACCCTGGCCGCGTTCCTGTGGTGCCTGGACCGGCTAATGCTTGAAGGCAGGGAACGAGGGAACGAGGGAACAAGGGAACGAGAAAACAGGGAACAGGGATCAGGGAACAGGGATCAGAAAAGCGCCGGAGCCGCGCGGCGCGGCTGCCGGATTGTTTATGTTTCGCCGCTGAAGGCGCTGGCCGTGGACGTGGAGCGGAATCTGCGCTCGCCGCTGGCCGGCATGGCCAATATGGCGCGGCGCATGGGCGTCGCCTTCCGCGAGCCATCAATCAGCGTTCGCACCGGCGACACGCCGCAACGCGAGCGCGCCCGCTTCGCGCGGCATCCTGCCGACATTCTCATCACCACGCCCGAGTCGCTCTACCTGCTGCTCACGTCGCAGGCGGCTGAGGCGCTGCGCACGGTGGAAACGGTCATTGTGGACGAGATTCACGCGCTGGTGCCCACCAAGCGCGGCGCGCATCTCGCCCTGACCCTGGAACGGCTGGAGGCGCTCACGGCCAGGCCCCTGCAGCGCATCGGCCTCTCGGCCACGCAGCGGCCGCTCGAAGAGGTGGCGCGGTTTTTGGGCGGGATTGAAGTGCAGGGATCAGGGATAAGCCACCCCCGCGAACAAAGATCGTTCGCCGGGGACCCTGGCCGGGAACAGGGAACAGAAAGACAGCAGGTCAGCGGGTCAGCGAGTAGGCCCGGTGCTAAGGACAATTCGTCGAGAGGAGATTCCACGACGAATGTTGTAACGAGGAACGTTACTTCTTCAGTCGGCCAACGAAGAACAACCGCAGATCCTTCGACTCCCTCCCCCTTCGGCTGCGCTCAGGGTTCGGTCGCTCAGGATGACAGTCCTGATTTGGGCGAAATTGCCGATTCCCCGTCTTGTGGTTCCCCCGATCCCTGTTCCCTGTTTCCTGGCTCGGCCGACGCCGAGCCGCTCCGCTATCGGCCTGTGACTATCGTCAACGACGCCGCGCGCAAGCAGCTCAAGCTGCGCATTGAGGTTCCGGTGGAGGACATGGCGAGGCTGGGCGAGATGGAGGAGATTCCCTCGGGGCCGGCCTCGCAGACGCCGCGCCGCGTCTCCATCTGGAACGCGATCCATCCCCGGCTGCTCGAAATCATTCGCCAGCGCAACTCGACCATTCTTTTTGTGAACGCGCGCCAGACCGCCGAGCGGCTGGCCGGTGCGCTCAACGATTTGGCCGGCGAGCCCATCGCCCGCGCGCATCACGGATCGCTGGCCGCGGCGCAACGCACGGTGATCGAGGAGCAGCTCAAGGCCGGACAGATTCGCGCGCTGTGCGCGACATCGACGCTCGAACTGGGCATCGATATGGGCGCGGTGGATCTGGTGATTCAAATCGAGTCGCCGCCCTCGGTCGCGAGCGGCATGCAGCGCATCGGCCGCGCCGGCCACCACGTGGACGCAGTGAGCGAGGGGATTCTGTTTCCCAAGTACCGCGCCGATCTCGTGGCCTGCGCCGCCGTGACGCGCGCCATGCACGAGGGCCACATCGAGTCCACGCGCTTTCCGCGCAATCCGCTCGACGTGCTGTGCCAGCAGTTGGTGGCGATCGTTGCGAGTGCAGGAAAGACAGGGAACAGGGATCAGGGAACAGGGAACAGAAACAAGAGATCAGAGACAAGAGATCAGAGATCGGCCACTCTGCCGGGCTTTGATTTTGAAACTGGAGAAGATGGCGGCAACGCTAACTCCGCTAGCTCCGCTGCTCCGGAGGTCTCCGTCGACTTCCTCTTCGACCTGGTGCGCCGCGCGGCGCCATTTGGATCGCTCTCGCGCTCGGCCTTCGAGGGCGTGCTCGATCTGTTGAGCGGCCGCTACCCCTCCGATGAGTTCGGAGAGCTGCGCCCGCGGCTGACGTGGGACCGCGTGCGCAACGTGGTCTCGGCGCGCGACGGCGCGGCGCGGCTGGCAATTCTCAACGCCGGAACCATTCCCGACCGCGGCCTCTACGGCGTCTTCCTTGCGTTCACTGAGGGCAAGGCGGTGCGCGTGGGCGAGCTCGATGAGGAGATGGTCTTCGAGTCGCATCCCAACGAGACGTTTATTCTGGGCGCCTCCACTTGGAGGATCGTCGACATCACGCACGATCGCGTGCTGGTGACGCCCGCGCCGGGCGAGCCGGGCAAGATGCCGTTTTGGAAGGGCGACGGGCCGGGACGCCCGCTCGAATTCGGCCGGCGCATCGGCGCCATGGTGCGCGAGTTGCGTGCCCTGCCGCAGGCGGCCGCACTCACGCGCCTCGTCAACGAGCACGATCTCGATCCCGGCGCCGCCGAAAATCTGCTGCGCTTTCTCGCCGATCAGGCCGAGGCCACAGGGCAGGTTCCCGACGACCGCACGATTGTGGTCGAGCGCTGCCGCGACGAGCTGGGCGACTGGCGCGTCTGCGTGTTGACGCCCTTCGGCAGCCGCATCCACATCCCCTGGGCGATGGCGGTGAGCGCGCGAATCCGCGCCGCCGGCGGGCCCGAAGTGGAGACGCTATGGAGCGACGACGGCTTTGTCTTGCGCTTCCCTGACACCGACGAGCTGCCCGACGCGGATTGGATTCTGGTCGAATCGGCCGAGGCCATGCAGCTTGTGCTGCGCCAGTTGGGATCGACGGCGCTCTTTGCCGGGCGCTTTCGCGAGGCCGCGGGGCGCGCGTTGCTGCTGCCGCGCCGCCGCGCTGACCAGCGCTCGCCGCTTTGGCAGTTGCGCAAGCGCTCCTACGATTTGCTCAGCGTGGCCTCGCGCTATCCCTCGTTCCCGCTGCGGCTGGAGGCGTATCGCGAGTGCCTGCGCGACGTCTTTGACATGCCTGCGCTGATTGAAACCCTGCGCGCCATCGAACAGCGCCAACTCAGGGTTCATGTGGTGGAGACGCGCAAGCCGTCGCCGTTTGCTTCGTCGCTGCTCTTCAGCTACGTGGCCAACTTTATGTACGAAGGCGACGCGCCGCTGGCCGAACGCCGCGCCCAGGCGCTCACCATCGATCAGGACCAACTGCGCGAACTGCTGGGCGAGGCCGATCTGCGCGAGCTGCTCGATGCCGATGCCATCGCGGAGGTGGAAGAGACGGCGCAGTGCCTCGCGGAGAATTTTCGCGCGCGGTCGGCCGACGGCATTCACGACCTCTGTCTGCGGCTGGGCGATTTATCGCGGGCCGAAATCGCCCTGCGCGTTGCCGACAAGTCGCTGCTCGAATCATTGGACCGGCTGATCCGCTCGCGGCGCTTGCTGGAGCTGCGCATCGCCGGCGAAAAGCGGCTGATTGCCGCCGAAGACGCCGCGCGCTACCGCGATGGGCTGGGCATTCCGTTGCCTCCGGGATTGGCGGCCGCACTGCTCGAGCCGGTGGCGCATCCCGTGCTCGAACTGGTGCGCCGCTACGCGCGCACGCATGGGCCATTCACCTTGCGCGAGGCTGCGGACCGGTTTGCGCTCGACGCGGAGGCGGTCGAGAATGCGCTGCGCCAACTTGCTGCGGATGGGCGCGTGCTTGAAGGCGGATTCCGTCCCGGCGGGCTCCATCGCGAGTGGTGCGACGCGGAGATTCTACGGCAGATTCGCCGCAAATCTTTGGCCCGGCTGCGCCGCGAAGTGGAGCCGGTGGAGCAGCACACGCTGGCGCGCTTCCTCACGCACTGGCAGGGATTGCTGGCGCCGCGTCGCACGGGAACGGTGCATCTCGATGCGCTGCTCGACTCGATCGAGAACCTGCAAGGCGCGCCGCTGCCGGCATCGCTCGTGGAATCGTCGATACTGCCCGCGCGCATTGCCGATTTCACACCTGCCGGGCTCGATACGTTGATCGCGGCAGGCGAAGTGGCGTGGGCCGGGGTCGAGCCGATCGGCGAGCGCGACGGGCGCATCGCGCTCTTTCTTGCCGACAAGCTGCCGCTGCTGGCGCAGAGACGGCCGCAACCCAATCCGAATCTTGACCCGCTCAGCGAGCGCGAGGAAAAACTGCTCGCGGTCCTCGAATCCACCGGCGCGAGCTTCTTCGATGCGCTGCACCAGGCCGCGGGCGGAGGCTATCCGGGCGAAACCATTGACGCGCTCTGGAGCTTGGTGTGGCGCGGGCTTATTACCAACGATTCTCTGCACGCCTTGCGCGCGTACACTGCAAGGCCGGAGAGCGCGCGAACGCCGCGGCGGTTGCAGACCGGCATGGTTTTCCGCTCGCGGCGCACTACGCCGCCGACCGCGCAGGGGCGTTGGTCGATGCTGCCGCTGGGATTCGCTCCCAGCGCGGGGGATTTGAAAGGGCACGGCTTCAGCCGTGCCGATAGAACGCAGTTTAATATTTCGGCTTTAGCCGCGGAGGGAAAGGCCGCGGCCGGCGAATCCATCCCCCAGGGGCTAAAGCCCGCCGAATTATCTGCAGCGATGGGCGGCACGGCTGAAGCCGTGCCCTTTCAAAACAACGCTGGCCTTGCGCCGATCGGCGATACGCGTGGGTCTGGAGACCCACACGACAGCCGGTCTGGAGACCGGCGCTACAATCCGTCGCAAACCGAGCGCAGCCACGCGCTCGCCCTGCAACTGCTCCATCGCTACGGCGTGTTGCTGCGCGAGCACGTGGCCGCGGAAAATCTGCCTGGCGGGTTCAGCGCCGTCTACGACGTGCTCAAGGCGCTCGAAGAGAGCGGACGCATTCGCCGCGGTTATTTTGTGGGCGGCCTCGGCGCTACGCAATTCGCACTGCCGGCTGCCGTGGACCTGCTGCGCCAGTTGCGCACCGAGCCAAGCCAAGAAAAGCCGGAGTTCGTGCAGTTGGCTGCAACCGATCCGGCGAATCCTTATGGATCGGTTCTGCGCTGGCCGGAGTTGCCGGTCGCCGAAGAGGATTCGGAAAGCGCGCCGCGCGTGCTTACGCGTGCGGCCTACGCAGAAGTGATCTTGCGCAACGGCCGGCTGGTGGCGTGGCTCAAGCGCGGCAATCCCAACCTGCTGGTCTTTCTCCCCGCCGAGGAGCCGGAACGATCGCAGTCGGCGTCGGGACTGGCGCACTTTCTATGCTCGCGCGGCCAAGACAGAATGCGGCTGCACAGCCATGAGGGCGTGCTCATCACCACCATCAACGGCCAGCCGGTGGCGGCGCATTTTATGGCGCGATTCCTGATGGATGCAGGCTTTCATCCGGGCCCGCTCGGGATGCACCTGCGGCGGATTCCGTTGCCTGTGGGGCAACGCGGAGACGACGCACGGCTTGGGGACTTGCAATGATGTAAGAAATGGAAGCAGGGGCTAAAGCCCGCCCTCATTTTGCGGCATTTTCGGCAGGACTGAATGGTTTGGCGAAAAAGTCTGGCTGGATGCTTTGAAGAAAGGCCCGTGGCTAAAGCCACACTGAATCGAGGGGATTTATTCGGGAGGCTAAAGCCTCCCGCTCCCTCCAACGGACGAGAAACGGAGTTCTTCATTAAACCGTGAAGTCGTGCCCTTTCACAAGGCTATTCATAGGATTGGTTCTAACGAAAATGCCTGAAGGCGACACCATCTTTCGCACCGCTCGCAACCTGGGCCGCGCCCTCGTGGGCAAACCCGTCACTGCGTTCCGCTCCACCTTCCCGTGGCTGATGCGCTTCAATGACGACACCCCGCTCGCGGGGCAATTCGTCAACAATGTCGAGGCGCGCGGCAAATGGCTTCTGGTGCATTTCTCGGGCGGCGGCATCCTGGCCTCGCACTTGCTGATGAACGGCCGCTGGCACATCTACCGCCGCGGCGAGCGCTGGCAACTGGCGCACATTCACATGCGCATCCTGATCGAGAATGCCGAGTACCAGGCCGTCGGCTTTCGCGTGCCCGTAGCGCGCATGCACACCGCAGCTTCGCTCGAGCGCGATCTGCGCGTCGCGTCGCCTGAGAACGATCTGTTGCGCACGGAGTTCGATGCCGCGGCGGCGCTCGAAAGGCTGATGGCGCGCCCGGACGAAGCCATCGCCGATGTATTACTCGATCAGTCAGTGCTGGCCGGCGTGGGCAACGTCTTCAAGTCGGAGATCTGTTTTGTCAACGGCCTCAATCCGTTTCGGAGGGTCGACTCGCTCACGCGCGACGAGGCCGCGGCCATTATTGCGAGCGCGCAAAAGCTGCTCAAGGCCAATGTGCTCGAGGACTCCGGCGACACGATTGTGACTTATCGCGGGCAGCAGCGGCGCACAACGCACGCTTCCGACCCGAGCGAGAGCCTATGGGTCTACGGGCGCGCCGGCGAGCCATGCCGCCGCTGTGGCGAGCCAATCCGCCGCCGCATGCAGGGCGCCGACGCGCGCGTCACCTTCTGGTGCCCGCTTTGCCAGCCGATGCCGGATGGTTCGGATGTAGAGGGAGCTTGAAAGCGACAGGGCCCCCAATAGGAGACGAAATGAAGACACGTAGAACTTCCCCAAAGAACAACGCAGAAGACCAACTTGCCGGATGTATCGACAAGTTCACGCCGGAGATGGCCAAAGCTATTCGCGCCGCGCGGGCTGCCCTGCGCAAGCGTCTGCCCACCGCGAATGAACTCGTCTACGACAATTACAACTTCTTCGTCATCGGCTACTGCCCGACGCTGCGGCCGTCAGACTGTTTTGCTCAGTTGGTAGCCGACGCCCACGGCGTGCGGCTCGCGTTTTACTACGGTTCAACGCTTCCTGATCCGGCGGGAATCCTGCTGGGCGGCGGGAATCAAAATCGATTTATTCGGCTCGCGAGTGCGCGCGATTTGAGCAAGCCCGAAGTGGAGGCGCTGATTCTTGCAGCGATTGCGCAGGGCAAAGCACCGCTGCCGGCGACGGGGCGAGGAACTCTCGTGATCCGCTCGGTCTCAGTAAAGCAACGGCCGCGGCGCGTGGCGGCAAAGCCTGCGCGCCGGCGCTAGTTCGACGGCTTGCCGAGGCCGAAGATCTTCTGCAGAATATTGCGATGCTCGTCGCCGCCCATACCTTTGTGGTCGCAGGTGTCGGTGGGCGCGGTGCCATCAAGGAAGGCCGCGGTGTAGTCGTCGGGGCAGGCTCCATCGGCCAGCAGGTTCGTATTCTTATCGAGGGTTTCGACCACCACGCCTGCGGGCGGCGTGAACTCGTTGGTATCGGAGTACTGCGGCAACAGGACTGCCTGCTTCATGAAATTCGCCCAGATGGGCGCTGCGGCCTGCGCGCCCTGCAGCTTGATGTCGGTGTAGTCGTCGTTGCCCACCCAGACGATGCAAAGCAGATTACTGGTGAAACCGGCGAACCACGCATCGTGGTCGGTGCCGGTTTTTCCCGCGGCCGGCGAGATGAAGCCCATGTTGCGCACTTCCGCGCCGGTTCCGCAGAAATCTCGCCCCCCAATCTGGCAGCCATCGCTCCCGTTGCCTTGGAGAACTGCTTCCATCATGTACGTGGTGAGGAAGGCCACGCGCGGATCGAGGACCTGGCGCGCCGTGGGCGAGTAGTCTTGAGCGATGTCGCCGTTGGGGGTGCGCACGCTGGCCAGCATCCAGGGATCGATGTGCAACCCGCCGTTGGCATAGATGGTGTAAGCGCCGGCCATGTCGAGCGGCGTGGCGTCGTAGGAGCCGATGGCCATCGAAGGCGTGCCTTGAGCGCTCTTGACGCCGGCGCTGCGCGCCAAAGACGCCACGCGATCGAAGCCCACCATGCTGGCCAGGCCGATGGTGGCATTGTTGTCGGATCGCAAGAGCGCAAAGCGGGCGGTGATATTGCCGTAGAACTCGTCCTGAAAGTTTTTCGGCGTGTACTCGTACGGCGTTCCCGCGCCGTAGGTCTGCTGCGCGTCGTTCAGCATGGTGACCGGCGAGAACAGCTTGGTCTGCCCCGGAAGCATGGTGCCTTCCACCGCGGTCTGAAAGGCCTCGGCGTAGACAAACGGCTTGAAGATGGAACCCGTGGGCCGGTGCGCCACCGCGTGATTTACCTGCGACGTGCCGTAACTGCGCCCGCCGACCAGCGCCAGCACCTGGCCGGTGTGCGGATTGAGCGCGATGAGCGCCACCTGCGGGTAAATGTACGGCTTGCCCAGTCTGCGGTCGCGCGCGTGCAGCTTGTCAACCAGCGCATCCACCTGTTGGATGGTCGAGTCTACGGACTGCGAGGCCAGGCGTTGCAGCTCCGGATCGAGCGAGGTGTAGATGCGCAATCCCTCGCGGTTGAAATCGCGATCGCCGAGGTGTTGCGTGAGCTGGTCGTGCACCAGGTCGACAAAGTAGGGCGCTTCGCTTTCATCCACGCTGGCCGCGACCAGATGAAGCGGCTCTTTCTTCGCGGCTTCGGCCTGCGCCTTGGTGATGGCGCCGGTTTCGACCATCGAGTCGAGCACCAGGTTGCGCCGCTCCATCGCGCGGTCCGCGTGGCGGAAGGGATTCAGGCGGCTGGGGCTCTGGATAAGACCTGCGAGCAGCGCACACTCGGCGAGATCGAGTTGGCGCACATCCTTGCCGAAGTAGTCCTGTGCCGCTTCGCCGAAGCCGTCGACTGAAAAGCTGCCGAGTTGCCCGAGATTGATCTCGTTGGCGTACATCGTGAAGATCTGCTGCTTATCGAAGCGGTGTTCGAGAATGATGCTGATCACGGCCTCGCGCAACTTGCGCGACCAGGTGCGCTCCGGGGTGAGGAAAAAGCCCTTTGCCAGTTGCTGCGTCAGCGTCGATGCGCCTTCTTTGTAGCGGTGCAGGTGAAAGATATCGTTGCGCATCGCGCCCAGGATGCGCCAGTAGTCGATGCCGCCGTGCTCGAAGAAGCGCCGGTCCTCGATGGCGATGACGGCGTGCACCAGGTTCAGCGGAATTTCGTCGTAGGTGAGAATGCGGCGCTTGGTGCGATTGGCATCTTCGCTCAGTCCGGTGATAAGCAGCGGCTCGAGTTCGTAGCTCGACAGCGGCTGTCCGTGCGCGTCGCTGATCGCGTCCACCACGCCGCCGCTGACGTGGATGGTGGCGTTGTCCGGCGCGTGAAACGACTGCGGGCCGGGCCGCACCGCGATCTGCTGTACGCCCTGGCTGAAGGTGCCGAGCTCGGAAGGCTGCGGCGCGCCATCGCCGGTGTAGCCGGCCTCGCGCAGTTCATTGGCGATCAGCCTGACGCTCAGTTTTTGCCCCGGCCGCACCTCGCGCGGCGCAGCGTAAATTTGAGCAGTGTTGGCAAAGATCGGCTGCTTGAGCCGCTCGTTCACAATGCCCGTGTATTCGATGTAGAGAAAGAAGAAGACACAGATACCGACCAGCGACACGGCGCCACAGCCGGCCAGCGCGATCACAAGAATCCGCGACCTGAGAGAGCGGCCCGATGCGGGCTTCGCGAACCGGACTCGTAATGCCATAAAGGCGGCTCCTGGCTGGTAGCTTCTAGCTTTTCTTGCTTCAACGGGCCTTTGCAGTTATGGGCCAGAATCGATATCGGACCCAGCGCACGAATTAGCTGTGAGTTAGGAGCTGGAGGCTAGAAGCTGTTCTTCCTCGACGCGCTTCTTCACCAGCGCCACCGCTTCATTCAAGGCTACATCCACGCTGGTGCTTGTGGCGCGAGTCACCAATTCCACCTGGCCCGCGGCGGCTTTTTTGCCCACATTGATGCGGTACGGAATGCCGACCAGATCGGCATCCTTGAATTTGACTCCGGCGCGCTCGTCTCTGTCATCGAGGAGGACGTCGAGGCCGGCAGCATCAAGATCGGCAGCGAGTTTTTCGCCGGTCTCGCGCAGCGCCGTGTCGGCCACATTGGTAACAGTGACCACGACTTGAAACGGCGCAATCGAAGCCGGCAGGCCAAAGCCGTTGGCGTCGTTGGCCTGCTCGATGGCCGCGGTTAAAATGCGCTCGATGCCGATGCCATAGCTACCCATGATCGGCGTCACTTCCTTGCCGTTCTCGTCGAGCACGCGCGCGCCCATCGACTCGGAATATTTGTAGCCGAGCTTGAAGATGTGGCCGATTTCGACGGCCTTGCCGACGACCAGCTTGCCCGCGCAGCCATCTTTGGGGCAGCTTTCGCCTTCGTTCACACTGCGGATGTCGGCTGCGAGCGTCCAAGTGAAATCTCTGCCCGGCGTAACGTTGCGCAGGTGATAGTCGAGCTTGTTGGCGCCGCAGACCATGTTCTTGCGGCCTTCGAGGGCGCGATCAACGATGACCGTCAGGCCTTCGCCGAGCGGCTGCGGATCGTGCTTGAGGCCCACCGGCCCGAGATAGCCCGCGGGACCACTGAAGAATTTCTGCAACTCCTCGGCTTGCATGGTGCGCAGCTCGGCAGCGCCGATGACGCCGAGAAGCTTGGTCTCATTTACCTGGTGGTCGCCGCGCAAAAACGCCGCCACGCCGTGCCACGTATCTTTCCGGCCGCCATCTTTTGTTGCCGCGCCGCGCTTGAGCGCCATGTAGGCCACGCACTTGACGTCGGAGGCCGAAGAGATTTTGAAGAACGCAGCCACATCGGCGATGGCGCCGCAACCAGGCGTGTGCACCAGTTCCGGCTTGCCGTCACCCGTAGCAACCACCTCGCCCAAAGGTTCAAGCCGTGAAACGGCTTTCTCCAGATTCGCCGCGTAGCCGCAGACCGGGCAGCTTGCGATCAAATCCTCGCCGGCGTCGGTATAAACCATGAACTCCTGCGACTGCGAGCCGCCCATCGATCCCGAATCGGCCTCGACGGCGACGAACTTGAGGCCGCAGCGCGTGAAGATGCGGCGATAGACCTGGTCATGAAGATCGAAGCTCTTGTCCAGGCCCGCCTTGTCGATGTCAAACGAATAACTGTCCTTCATCGTGAACTGGCGCACGCGCAGCA
>PLSB01000112.1 GCA_003165005.1 Acidobacteriaceae bacterium
CCGATGTCGACGGTGAGGCCGCCCTTGACGCGGCTGACCACGATGCCCTTGATGGGCGTCTTGTCGTTGGCGGCCTTCTCAATGCTGTCCCATGCGCGCAGGCGCTGGGCCCGCTCGTAGTTGACCAGGTAGCCGCCTTCGGGCTCCTCGCGCTCGATCACCACTTCGATGTCGTCGCCGGACTGGAACTTCACTTGGCCGGTGTGGTCGGTCACCTGCTCCAGGGGCAGAAGCCCCTCGGACTTGAGGCCGACATCGACCACCAGAAACTTTTCTCTTTGTTCCACCACCTTGCCGGAGACAATCTTGTCGCCGTAGGCCTCGACGGCGGCCGCTTCGGCGGCCTGTTCGCGCTCAAAGGCGGCCAGGGCGGAGGAGAAATCGTCGCCCGGCTCGGGCGGCGGCGCTCCCGCATGGGCGGGGGTGGGAACTTCGGGTGTTTCAGCAGACGGCGTCGCGGAAGCTGCTTCGAACTCCGCTTCCACGGCGGTCTGGGTTAGGGCATCGGCGTCCAGTAGGGTGACTTCTTGAATTGCGGAAGACTCAGGGTTGGACGTGGATTCAGGCGACGGCTGGTCGATTCTCGCTGGATGTTCCAGCTCCGCCGCAGGTTCTAAGACAGGGGTTTCCAATGTGGTGTTCAGGGTTGTGCTCTCGGTTTCAGGATTGAGGACGTTTGCCATTACAGCCAGCTCCGGACAGCGTGCTTCAGCGGCGGGCACGGGCCTGCCGCAGAGTGGCTCCCCGCGCAATGCGGCGTTGCGGTCGCCCCTGGACCCATGCCGCTTGCCCTCGCGCCTTGCGGCGCGCCGGTTGGTCTCCCACAGGAAAAGCCGTCCCCGTACAGTTGCCTTGGGAACTCGAGACTCGCCTGGTTTCCTTGGGAAACCCCGGCAGGCAACGGCTAGCCGGGAAGGCGGCCGCGACTCACTGCTGGAATCCGCACAGGAAGCTACGTCTACCAGTGTAGCAATCTCCGCAATTCAGCGTCAATTGAGCGTGTTCCAGCCCGCGGAGCGCAGGTCAACTTGGCGGTGCGCGGCGCGTGTCCTTGCGGGACGGAAAACTCCGCGCCGGCCGTTCCGTTTGCCGTCCCCGGGCTCAGACGAGCCTGGCCTCGACGGTGATCTCGGTGTTGTTGGCAAAGAGCTTCGAGACCGGGCATCCGACCTTGGCGTCGGCCGCGGCCTGCTGGAAGACATCTTTGCTAGCGCCCGGCACATTGGCCGTTGTGGAGAGAGCGATGCGCGTGATGGCGAAGCCCTCATCCACTTTGGCCAGGGTGACGGCGGCATGGGTCTTGATGCTGTAAGGCGTGAGTCCGGCGGCGCCCAGCAGCGCGCTAAGCGCCATCGAGTAGCAGCCGGCATGCGCCGCGGCGATGAGTTCCTCGGGGGTGGTGCCGGTTTCGGCGCCCTCAAACCGCGCGGCGAACGAGTAATTGGCGTCGTGGAGCGCGCCGGTAGCCGTCGAGATTGTGCCTTTGCCCCCGCGCACTGAACCGTTCCAAACCGCAGTTGCCTTGTTTGGCATAGCCTCTCCTTGCGGATTCAAGAATCCAATGATGATTGCGATGGATCGCCGGGAGCACCGTTCGAGGGGAAGCCCGCAGGAACCCAGTAGCGGAGCCATCGTACGCCGCCCTAACTCCAGGCGGAAGTGGCCCTGTTTCTATGCTAAGGCATTTCTCCTTCCGATGTAGCCCTCGCATCGATGTGCGAGGTTACCCCTTTCTTCGGGAAAATGCAACTTGAAGGGCGGGTTTTCGGTATACAGCGGGCGGAGAAATATTTTAATCTGTCGGGCATGTACCGGGAACGGCCGCGCGCCCTCGATTCCGAATTCTCCGCCGATTCCGCGGCTGCAGGAATCGCCCCAGACGGTGTGCCGGGCGCGGGCGAAGAGGCGCCGCCCGCCGAGGCCCGCGGCGATGCCGGTGCCGATGCCGGTGTCGATCACCACTGCCAGATCTGCCCCAACTGCGGGCATCGGCTCACCGGCCACCGTTGCAAGCTGGTGTGCGCGCACTGCGGCTACTACATGAGCTGCGCGGACTACTACTAGAGATCCGGCGAATTAGCAGTGGCTCAGTTTCCCACCCTTTTCCGCAACAAACGCGGAAAAGGATGGGGCACGGTGGAAGTATTTTGTTGCCGGATCAATAAAGCCCCGCTGTTTATGCGCCTTTCATGGCCCAGCTATTGACGGCTGCATAAATAATGTCCTGAAAAGCGCGCCGGAGGCGCAGCGTTTGTTAGCCCCGCGCTTTAGCGTGGGGAAAGCGAATTCCACAGATTGACTCCGGAGTCCCGTAGGGACGGTACAAGGAAATTTCTTTTGCAGGAATCAATAAAGCCGTGCCCTTGTTACAAAGCCTCGTCGTGATCGTCACGACTAAATTCGTGCCCTTTCGCGAGAACTTCAATCTGACCCGCGACTCACTCTTGTGAATACCGGTCCCGCCCGGTTATGATGGGTCATCCCCGAAGCAGGCGATCTCGAAGATTCCCTGCTCCAACAGCGCATCGCATTCCCACTTCTTTTGATTTCCATTGGCAGTCCGGGCCAAATCTACTTCCCTGCGAGTTTGCAGTATGCCTACAACCCTCCTCAGCGTCGAATCGAAATCGTCTCTGCGCAGCAGGTTGCGCAAATGGTTTGTGCCCGCGCTGGCGGGCCTGTTCGTCGTCTTCGCGGCCGAGCTCTATCTCTCCGCCCGGCTGGAGTCCGAGACCTTCGACGAGCCCGCGCATCTGTATGCGGGCTATGGTTACTGGCTGCACTCCGATTTCGGCATCAACCCCGAACATCCGCCGCTGGTGAAGCTGGTGGCTGCGCTTCCGCTGTTTCGAGACAAACCTCACTATCCCGATCCGGTCAACATCTTCTTCCGGTTCCAGTCCGCAATGGGCGGCATGACGATGATGAGCGCGCCCGGCGCGCAGACGATCCTTGCCCACGCCCGATTCGCGGTGAGCATCTTTGCCTTTGCTCTTGGGCTTCTTGTCGTGCTGGCGGCGCGGGAGATGTTCGGCGACGCGGCCGCACTCGTCGCGCTGACGCTCTTCGTCTTCGATCCCCTGATCCTGGCCCACGGTCCGCTCATCGGAACGGATATGGGCGCCACCTTTTGCATCTTCGCGGCGGTCTACGCTTTCTATCGCTTTTTCAAACGGCCCTCGTATTGGCGTCTCGGCGTCTGCTGCCTCGCCGCCGGCCTGGCTCTGGCCGCGAAGCACTCCGCCATCCTGCTCTTCCCCATCCTGGCGATGTTAATCGTGGGCGAACTGCTGTTTGTGCACGACCACGAATCCACATCGAAGCCCGCGATGCCTCCGGTGCGCGAGTGGCTCAAGGGCGCAGGAGTGTTTGCAACCATCCTGGTGGCCGCCATCGCGATCCTGTGGGCCTTTTACGGTTTTCGCTACGCCGCGCGGCCGGCGGGCGAGCAAATCACTCCGCCCACCGATGCCTACATCCAGGAGCTTCATTATCCGGTGGAACAAGCCGTCATCGGGTTCGCGGCGCGGCATCGTCTGCTGCCGGAGTCGTACCTGTTCGGCTTTACCGACGTAACCATGCTGAACCGCGAGGGCCGCCCCATGTTTCTTTTGGGCAAGCGGTATGCGGAGGGCAAGTGGTTTTACTTCCCCGCGGCCTTTCTCATCAAGTCAACCATCGGATTTCTTCTCCTGCTCGCGCTTCTTCCCTTTGCCCGCGCTTTGCGGCAGATTTCATTCCGCCGCGAGGCAGTCTTCCTCATTCTGCCGCCGCTGATCTTCTTCGCCGCGGCATTGACCTCGAAGCTCAATATCGGCATCCGGCATATTCTGCCCGCCATGCCTTTCCTGATCCTGCTTGCCGCGGCCGGAGCGGTGGCATTGGCGCGCCAGTCCCGCGCGTGGGCCTGGGCGGTGGGCGTCCTGGTGGCGCTGCATGTGGCGTCATCTCTCCATGCCTATCCGAATTATCTGCCCTACTCGAACGAGGCCTTTGGCGGGCCTTCTCGCACCTATCGCTTGCTGGAAGATTCGAACGTGGGGTGGGGCGGAGGCCTGAAAGCGCTGCACTCCGAACTGGCCGCGCGCAACATCAGCCAATGCTGGTTCGCCTACTCCGCGCTGCCCAACCCGGCTGATTTCCAGATTCCGTGCAAACGCCTTCCCACCTTCTTTTCCTCGGTCTCGGATCGGGGGCAGCAACAGCCGGTTCCAGTGCATATCGACGGGCCGCTGTTCATGAGTTCGGAAGAGTTGGATGGGTCCTACTGGGGGCCCGGTGCGATGGATCCCTATCAAATCTCTCAGGGCTTGAAACCTTCGCGGGTGATCGCGGGCGAGATCCTCGAGTTCGACGGCAGCTTCGATCTCCCCAAGGTCTCCGCCATCAGCAATTGGGTGGTCGCGGTGGGGCTTATGCGCCAGGGCAAGTTGGATCAGGCAATTCCTTACGCACAGCAGGCGGCGGAACTCGATCCGTCCTCGATCCAAGCGCGTGAGGTGCTCTCGACTGCCTACGCGGCAAAGCACCGGAACGACGATGCCGAGCGCGAATACCAGGCGGCGCTTAAGGAGTATGAGTCGCTCAGCGCGGAGCAGAAGAAGTATATTTTCGCTCCGCCGGCGGACCCGCTGGCCACGCATTGAGATTTGAGTACGAAACTTCGTACGGGGACAAACCATGCAGGTTCAAAGTCAAGTGCAAGAGCACATCGACACCATCGCCAAACATGAGCAGGAGTTTCTGGCGCGAAGATCGCCGGCGGAAAGACTGGGAGATATAACGGCTTCCATCGTCGGCAATCTCGGATATGTAGCCGCTCATATCTTGCTCTTCGTTTTCTGGATTCTCGTAAACACCTTGCATCTGCCGCGCATTCCGCATTTTGATCCCATGCCCTTTTCGCTTCTCGGAACCGTTGTTGCCATGGAGGCTATCCTTCTGGCCAGCCTCATCCTCATGAGGCAATCGCGACTGGCCCGCCGTGCCGATGAACGGGAACATCTCGTGCTGCAAATCCTTCTCCTCACGGAAAAAGAGGTGACGGCGGTGATCAACATGAACCAGCAAATTGCGCATAAGGTGGGATTATCGGATATGGAAAACAGCCAGGAGATCGAACAACTCAGCCAGAATACTTCGATCGATGAAGTCGCTCAGGACATACAACGAAGCCTGTCCGAAGATCCGCAATAGGCGTAATTGCCGGGCGGATCGCCGGCAACCAGGAAGCAGCTCCAAGACGGGGTCGCATCCGGACAGCCGATAATACGCCGGCAAAGATTTTCGAATGACATTCTCGCTATGACACCGCGCTTCTATTCCCCAGTTCGAAAGCCACCGGCACGCGACGATCAGCAATATCCGGAGAAGGGTTGCCGGGGTCTGTTCCCTGCAAGGTTCTCAGAATTTGAAGTAAGCGCCGATCATCGGTTCCGCCGTGTGCGAGAACGTGCTGGCGGATGAAAACACTTTCGTCACGTTGGGTGCGGAGTAGAGATTGCCGCGGTACTGGAGCCGCAGGCCAATGTGCGGCAGCAATCCCCAGTCCAGGCCTGCGCCATACACAAAGACTGCTTTGGCGGAGGTCTGGGTAGGGCTAGAGCTGGTGGTCGTAACCGTCGAACCGGCGGCGCACTGCGGACAGCACTGCAGGCCTTCACAAGGCGACGTGGTTGTCACCGTCGCCTGCCCGTTAGCCGGTACGTCGAGCAGGAGACCCACGCCGAGCACGGCGAACGGACGCAAGTTGGCGAAGTGCAGCGACGGAATCCAGTCGCCGGTGATCTCGTGCGCGTTCGTGCTCACGGATTCCGTCGAGATGCTGCAACCGAACGCGGGACACCCGCCTGGATGGCTTGTGTAGGTCTGGTTCGCCCGATTGAACGAGTACGTGCCCTCGAAGCCGAGGACGGGGTTTGCGATGTGACGCAGTTCGATGATTCCGCCGGCTTGGTTGGCGGGGCTCTGCTGCGTGCCGTTGCCGGTGATTGTGCCGCTGAAGGCTCCGTAGAGACCCCCGCCGAGATCAGTCTGCGCCGCAGCCGCTACGGAGGCCACAGTGGCGAAGAAGAACCATAAAGCCAAGCTCAATAATGAGGAATGAAGCCGCATGACATCCTCCTTTATCTCAATCAGGAATACTCTATTTAGACTCGTAAACAATGCCATGGTTTACTTTTCTCGCCGGTGGCTGACATTGGGGCCGCCATTCATGGCCGTGCTCTCCTCATAGTGATCCGCGCCAGCATTGCCGGAGTCGCCCCTTTGTTGTGTCTTTGTAACCTTCCTCTGCAAGGAACCAAGCCACCCCGGATTATCCGCGGTCAGGCGTTCCGGGCGAATCACCGCCTATCAGGAAATCACCCTTTGGTCAACGTTGCAACGGTTTTGCGGCCAGCGTCGTGCAGCCATGCCTTAAAAGACGATCTTGCCCGCAAATTGCAGCTCGCGGGCGGGAAGCGCCGAGTTGACCACGCCAAAGGTACCGCCGAGAAGCGTGTTGGGATCGCCGAAATTGGTCTCGTTGGTCAGGTTGAAGGCCTCGGCGCGGAGCTGGAGGCGGGCCCTTTCGGTGAGGGGAAAGTCCTTGGTCAGGCCCATGTCGAGCTCCCAGAAGCCGAAACCGCGCACGGCGTCGCGGGGCGAGTTGCCAAATGGCGCATTGGCCGGCGGCGTGGTGTAGGCCGGCGCAGTGGGGCTGTTGTTGAGGAATGGAATACCGCCAAGAGCGCTGCTGTAGGCCCAGTCCGAGTTCTTGATAGCTGCGCCCGTCAGGTTGGGACGGTAGGCGTTGCGGCCGTTGATAGTGATCAGCCCCGAGACCTGGTTGTTCGAGTTGGAGTCGGGACTATAGGCCATGGTGAGCGGGTCGCCGCTGCGGACCTGGAAGATGCCGGTCGTCTGCCAGCCGCCCACAATCTGGTTCAGGACGCTGCTGGCGTTGGGCAGCAGCCATTGTCCTTTGCCCACGGGCAGCGACCAGACCAGCGAGGTCGAGTTGACGAAGGGATGGTTGTAGGCGGAGAGGCTGCGGTCGGCCTGCCAATCGTAGATGTTCTGCACGGAAGGAATCCCGTTGGCGCAGTTCGAGCAATTGCCTCCGCCGTCGAGCGATTGGGCGGCAATGTCGATGGCCTTCGACCAGGTGAAGGATTCGAGCACGTAGAGCCCCTCGGAGAAGCGCTTCTCCGCTTTGGCCTGCAGACCGTTGTAGTCGGAGGTGCCCCAGGGCAAGGTGCCGATGATGGAGCCGAAGCCGGGGTACTGGTAGATGCGGGAATCGAGCGATGCCGTGCCGCCGGCCGTGGCTTGCGGCGCGGCCTGGTTGATGTCGTTGAAGAAGACTTCGTTGATTCCGCTGTTGCCTACGTAGGCCAGATCGAGCAGCCAGTTGTGACCGAGGTCGCGCTGCACGCTGAAGAACCAGCTCCGCACCTGGGTGTCGGGAGAGTTCTTGGGCATATATTGGAGGGCCGTGTTTTGCGGGTTGTAGCTTGCGTTGGAAGAGTCGAGCAACGAGCCGACAAAGGCGGTGGTGAATCCGCTCTGCGTGTTGGAGTAGGTCGGGAGGCTGGGATAGACATACTCGAGCGAGGTCACGCCGAAGGGCGCATTCAGGGTGAGGTAGCTGGAGCCGACGCGGTTCCAGTGTGAATAGCTGATGCCGTAGCCGCCGCGCAGCACGGTTTTTTCGCCGAGAAGGTACGCTGCGCCCACACGCGGGCCGAAGTCCGCCTTGTTGGGATTGACCGTATAGCGGTTGCCGGAGCTGGCCAGGATCATGGTCCCAGGGTCGCTGGGATTGAAGTTGGAGAGGTGGTTGTTGGCCTCGTAGATCGGCGTGTAGTACTCGTAGCGCAGACCCAGGTTCAAGGTCAGACGCCGGTTCACCTTCCAGTCGTCCTGCAGATAGCCGGACCACCCCCAGTCGCGGATATTGGCAACGGGGGCGTTGGAGAGACCGGCAGCCCAACGGTAGCCGAGCAGAAAGTCGGCGTAGTCGAACATCTTTGCCGTCTCGCCGGTCTGGGCTCCGTATAAGGGTGCGCCGTAAGCGGCATAACATTCGTGGTAATAGCAATAGCCGCTGATCTGCGCGGCATAGACATCGCCCCCCATTACGGGATGCAGGTCCTGCTGTGCGACGTGCAGCATCTGGTACTCGACGCCGGCCTTGAGGGTGTGGCTGCGCAAGAGGCGCGTGTAGTTGGCCTTGGGATTCCAGACGGTGGGGTTCTGATACTGCGGACTGGTCCACAAACGGCCCAGGCTCGTGAAGCCGCCGTCGGAGAAGTCCTCATACGTAATGCCGCCGGTGTACTGCGGGTCGGTGGGCAGGCCGGCCCAGTTGGATCCGAACTGCGCCGCCATGCTGGGACCGCCGGCCAGCGGCGGAGTTTTGCCCGCCTGCATGCGCGAGAAGCCGAAGCGGGCTTCGAGCACCGAGACCGGGCTGATGGTCCAGGTGGCCCCGCCCACGAGCTGAATCACCGGGGCGTAGATATGGCCGTCACCACCCAGGCCGGCCGTGCCCTGGATGGTTCCGGGATCGTAGGCGTTGAACCGCGCCTGGGAGTAGCGGGCAAACAGGCGTAGGGTTTTGCTGGCGTCGTAGTCCACCTTCACGTCGCCCTTGTCGCGGTCGAAGGTGTTGGGGTGCAGGATGATGTAGTTGTTGTTCGAGTTGTCGTTAGTGGGGTAGGGCAGCATGGTCTGCAATATCTGCGCGGCGTAGGGGATGACGGCAGCCGCGGGAATGTGGCCGTTGAGGTACTGCGTGCCGCCCAACTGCGCCTGCGTGGGGAAGCCCGGGATGGGGATGGTTTCGCCCAGGCCGCCGCCAAAATATGCCGCATTGTTGCACGGGTTATGGCCCACGTTGTAGTTACACGGGTTATCGACCGGCAAAGTGCCGGTGGCTTGCGTGTTCTGATCGACCTTGTCGTCGATCAGGTAATAGCCCTGAGCCGCGCCGTTATTGCACTGGTTCTCAGAGTCGCCGGTGAAACCGCGCTCGGCGCAGGTGGGCAAGGTCGCCGAGTCGGTGAAAGAACTTGTCTGCCGGAAGCCTTCGTAATCTAAAAAGTAAAAGAGCTTGTCTTTCTTGAGCGGGCCGCCCAGGTCGCCGCCGAACTGATTTTGGTGCAGCGCCGGCTTGCCGCCGAAGTCCGGCTTGAAAAACCCGGCAGCATCGAAATCGGTGTTGCGGATGAACTCCCACACGCCGCCATGCAGCTCGTTGGTGCCGTACTTGGTGACCACGTTGATGGTGGCGCCGCCGGCGCGGCCGTACTCCGCGCTCATGTTGTTGGTGACCACCTGAAATTCGGCGACCGCGTCGGGCGACAACTGCACCACCTCGTTGCTGAAGCCCTGGTTCGAGGTGCCGTAGAAGTTGTTGTCCAGGCCGTCGAGCAAATAGTTGCTGTAGACGCTGCGCAGGCCGTTGACATTGAACGCGCCCTCGCGCTGGCCGTAGCCTGTGCCGAGTTCGCTGGGGCTGGGAACCACGCCGGTGGTCAACGTCACCAACTGCGAGTACTCGCGGCCGTTCAGAGGCAGCGCGGCAATCTCCTGGGTGGCCACCTCCTGGCCGTGTTCGCTGGAGTCGGTCTCAAGCTGCGCCGCTTCCGCCGTAGCCGTGACCGAGGTGCTGGCCGCCGCCACCTTCAGTTGCACATCCACGCGCTGGCGTGCGCCCACTTCCAGCTCGAAGGTCGCCGCGGCGGAGGCGAATCCCCGCGCCGTTACCTCAAGCCGGTAATGCCCGATGGGAACGCCAACGAAGCGGTACTGGCCCTGTTCGTCGGTCGCGGCGGTCTGCTCCACCCCTGTCGCCGTGTTGCGCAGGACGACGTTGGCGCGCGCAACCAGCGCCCCGCTGGGGTCGGTCACGGTTCCAAGCGCGGTTGCGGCATCGAATTGCGCCCTGGCGCTCGATGCCAGCACCACCAGAAACAAGCAGATCGCGAAGCGACGCATCACGGCTTCTCCTCAAATCGAATTCATGGCCTCCTCGTCGCAAGCGCAACCCGGTGGCTGCACTGGATGTCACCGCTGGTGAGCGATTTGGGGAGAACGTCGTCTTGGCGAAGACATGCGATGGGAGGAATCTTATTCCTGCCAACAATCTAGGTCGCGCTCGTGAATTGTCAACAGAATTCATGTGAAAGTGCGGTTTAAATGCGAGGAATTGTGATTTAAATCACTGATGGGACGTCTTTTGGCAGGCGGCGGAAAAACCCGTGTTGAGGGGCACGAAAGGGCACGACCTCAGTCGTGCCGTAACCGTCGCAAAATGTGCAAGGGCTTTACAGGCTGCTGAAGAACTCGCCCGGCGCGGAGTTTTGTAACAGGGCACGAGTTTACTCGTGCCGCAAACGCCGCAAAATGAAGGACGGGCTTTATTGACGGCTGCATAAGTAATGTCCTGATAAGCGCGCCGGAGGCGCAGCGTTTGTTAGCCCCGCGCTTTAGCGTGGGGAAAGCGAATTCCAAAGATTGACTCCGGAGTCCCGTAGGGACGGTACAAGGACATTTCTTTTGCAGGAATCAATAGCCCCTGCAGTCGCTTCGGGGGCAATTCGTTCGTCATTCGCCGTTTTTCTGCAGCCTGTTTAGCCCCTGCGGAACGGTTCCTGTCGCATCAACCGAAATCTCAGCCTTTCTCCGCAGCCTGTCTACACCTTCTCTCTGTTTCCGGCGGGCGCAAGGGAATCGAGCGCCGGAGGGGGAAAAAGGCGGGCGCGCACGAGCACCTTGCGGGCCAATCCGGTCAGCGCCATTGCCGAGGCTTCGTGCAACGGCGCCCAGCGGCGCTCGCCGCCCGCGACCGCCAACGCATCCACGTCGTCCTCAAAGACGGTGCGGATGCGCACGTAATAATTGACCTGCATGATGGCGTGGCGCAGGGTCATGCGCAGTTCTTTGGGCGGCACGTGGGAGTCGACGAGCGCCGGCAGCTCCCACATGCCCGGCATCACCGTCTCGTGCGCGGGGCGCTGCTCCAGGAGCACCTCGCGCCCGCCCAAGCCCCGGCGATCTCCCGTCCCGATGCGCACGGAAAGCGCATAGGCCACCTCGCGGCTCATCATCGGAGCCCGCGGCAGGGTCTTGTGTTCGCCGCGCGTCTTGCAATCTGCGGCCAGCGGACAGACCAGGCATTGCGGATTGCGCGGCGCGCACACCGTAGCGCCCAGCTCCATCATGGCCTGATTAAAGTCGCCGGGGCGCGCGGGATCGAGCAGCCGCCCGGCAAGCTTCTCGATTTTTCGGCGCAGCGCCGTTGGGCCCTTGCGGCTGTCCGCTTGCCACCCGGCCAGGCGGCACAACACGCGCTCCACATTGCCATCCACCACAGCCAGCGGCTCGCCGTGCGCGATGCTGGCCACCGCCGCGGCGGTATACGCGCCGATGCCCGGCAGTAGGCGCAACTCATCGGCCCGCACCGGCAGATTGCCGCCCCGGTTTTCCGCCACAAACTGCGCCGCCTTGTGCAGCAGCCGCGCGCGGCGGTAGTAGCCCAGGCCGCTCCACAACGCCAGCACGCTCTGCTCCGGCGCAAGCGCCAGCGCAATCAGCGTGGGAAAGCGCTTCATGAACTTCTGGTAGCGATCGACGACCACGGCCACGCGCGTCTGCTGCAGCATGATCTCGGAGACCCAGATGGCGTAGGGATCGGCGCTCTTCCGCCAGGGCAGGTCGCGGGCGTGCTCGGCGTACCACCGAAGCAGGCGGCCGCGCAGGGCGGCGATCTTCGCGGGATCGTCGTCGAATTTCGTCATGGGGAAAGACTACGGCATTGGCGCGCCAGGGAAGCGTGCAGGTGTTTGTACCGCCGGTCTCCTGACCGGCTGTAGTGCGGGTCTCCTGAACCGCACCTTCCTTCGAGCGATTACCCAGTGGGTGCCCCGGGTCCCTCGCATTTGGGGACCCGGGATTGCTCAAACCTATCCCAGCAGCTCGCCGGCAATCTTGGCCGCAGCGGCGAGCGCCGCATCGATCTGCGCCTGGTCCTTGCCGCCGGCCTCGGCGATCTCGGGCTTCCCACCCCCTGATCCACCGACCAGTTTTGCTACGGCTCCAACCAGCTTGCCCGCCTGGATGCGCTTCACGAGGCCCGGCGTGACGCCGGCGATGATCGCGACTTTGCCCTCGGGCTGCGCCGACGCCAGCACCACCACGCCCTCGCCGAGCTTTTGTTTCAGGTTGTCGACCAGCGTGCGCAGTTGTCCGCGCTCGAGCTGATCGGCGCGATGCGTCAGGACCTTCACTCCCTTGACGTCTACGGCGCGCGCCACGGCTTCGTCCAGCCCGCCCGCGGCCGACTTCATGCGCATTTCTTCAAGCTCGCGGCGGAGCTTCTTGAGCTCGTCTTCCTGGGCGGCGAACTTCGCCTTCAATCCCTCGGAGAGATTGTCGGTCGAGGCGAGATATTGGCCGGCTACCTGCGCCAGCTCGAAGTCGCGCCGGAACGTGTCCAGCGAGCCCAGACCGCTGATGGCTTCAATGCGACGCACGCCCGAGGAAACCGACTCTTCGCCCGTCAGCTTGAACAATCCGATCTCGCCCGTGGCCGCAGTGTGCGTGCCGCCGCAGAGCTCGGTCGAAAAACCGTCGCTGAGGCGCACCACGCGCACCTTGTCGCCGTACTTCTCTCCGAAGAGCGCCATCGCGTGGTATTCGTTCACCGCCACGTCGATCGGAACGTCTTCCAGAGTCTCGACCTTCGCGTTGGCCAGCACCTCGCGATTGACGATGTCCTCAATCTCCTGTAGCTCCTCATCGGCCACTTGCGCGAAGTGAGAAAAGTCGAAGCGCATCCGGTCGGGATGCACCGCCGACCCCGCCTGTTTCACATGCGTGCCGAGCACTTGCCGCAGCGCCGCGTGCAACAGGTGCGTGCCGGTGTGGTTGCGCTTGATCGCATTGCGGCGGTCGCCATCGACCTGCGTGTTGACGCGATCGCCGACGGCGAGGTCCTGCTTGAGCAGCGCCTTGTGCGCGCGCACACCCTGCACCGGCAGAACGCAGCCGACGATCTCGGCCACAACTGAATTTCCATCCACGCTGAAGAAAGACCCCAAATCGCCCACCTGTCCGCCCGAGTCTCCATAAAAACTCGTGTGGTCGAGGACGACTTCGACCTCGTCGCCGGCTTTGGCCACGGGAACCCCCACGCCGCCCTTCACAATCGCCAGCACTTCACAGTTCGATGAAGTCAGTTGCCGGTAGCCCTCGAAGACCGTCTTCGGCAGATCGCGGAAGGCGGGGCTGGCAGATTTCTGCGATCCGCCCTTCCACGAGGCGCGGGCCCGGGCTTGTTCCTCGGCGCGGGCGGCCTCGAAGCCTTCGTGGTCGAATCCTATTCCATAGTCGCGGGCTGCATCCACCATGAAATAGAGCGGCAGGCCGAAGGTTTCGTAGAGATGGAACCCACGGTCGCCCGGAAAGACAATTTGGAGCTTTGTGCGCCGGAGAGCAGCGGCTTCAGGGAGGTGTTTAATCAGCCAAGCATTTGCCTTACTTGGGGAGCCCGAGACGAAGCCATTTTTGATCTCTTCGTAATCATCCCCGTAAGCACCAGCAAGAGACCCCAAAACTTCGTCGTACTCTTCGACCAATGGTCGAATCAGTTTTACGATCTCCATGTCGTAGTGGAAGATTCCTTCAGTGAGAACTCGCGCAAATTGCTCCTCTTCCGCAAGGATCGCGAGTGCTATTCGGTCCGCATTCTCCTTCAACTCGGGGTATGCGTCCCGCATCTCCGAGGACACGGCATGAACCATATCGCAAACAAACGGTTTTTCTTGTCCCAACAACCGCCCATGCCAGATGCCGCGTCGAAGAATTTTACGGAGAACATAGCCGCGACCTTCGTTAGATGGAATTACGCCGTCCGCGACGAGAAACGTGGCTGCGCGGGCATGATCTGCAATAATTCGCAATGACACATTTTGAACGAGTATCGCAATCCTCTTGGATTCGCTTTCCTTACGCTTCTCCTCCCATCCTGCTCCAGCAATTGAGCCCCCAAGAATGACGTGTGGGTTGAATTTGCAAAGCGCAGCCGCATGTTGAATTAGCGGAACAAACAAATCCGTCCCAAAATTCGAAACCTCGCCTTGTATCACGGCGGCTACGCGCTCGAGGCCCATGCCCGTGTCGATCGAGGGCTTGGGTAAGGGCGTCAACTTGTAGGTGGTCGTGCCGGCCGGATCGGTCACGGCGGAGCGGTCGAACTGCATGAAGACCAGGTTCCAGATTTCGACGTAGCGGGCATCGTCCTGGCCGAAGGGCTTGTCGACGCCAAATGTCTCGGCCGCTTCGATGCCCATGTCGTAGAAGATCTCGCTGCACGGGCCGCAGGGGCCGGTCTCGCCCANNCCATCTGCCAGAAGTTGTCCTTCAATCCGTATTGAAAGATGCGGTCTTTCTGGACCCCGGTCTCGATCCAGAACTGCTCGGCCTCGTCGTCGCGGGGCACGCCGTCCGCGCCCTCGAAAATCGTCACGTAGAGCCGGTCTTTGTCGATGCCGTACCACTCGGGACTGGTCACGAGCTCCCATGCGAAGCGGATGGCGTCGCGCTTGAAGTAGTCGCCGAAGGAGAAGTTGCCCAGCATCTCGAAGAAGGTGTGATGACGGCGCGTGAAGCCCACATTCTCGAGATCGTTGTGCTTGCCGCCGGCGCGCACGCACTTCTGCGAGGTCGTCGCCCGTAAATAATCACGCTTCTCCGAAGCCAGAAAAAGATCCTTGAACTGGTTCATTCCCGCGTTGGTGAACAGGAGCGTGGGGTCGTTGGCAGGCACCAGCGAGGAAGAGTGCACGCGGCGGTGCCCCTTCGACTCAAAGAAGCGCAGAAACAGCTCGCGTATCTCATTTCCCGAGCGCAATTGCATGGCTCTCTTAGTGTAATTGGCAGCGCTCGTGGAAAACGAAACGGGGACTGCATCGACCGCGCGGGCAAGGCGCCGTGAGCGGCCTTCGGGTTGAATTCAGGATTGCGCGGCTTTTTCAACCGCCGCGTGTCCTGCGGGGGTCAGGAGACCCCCGCGACAGCCGGTCAGGAGACCGGCGCTACAACCGTCGCGCAACCGGCTTGCTGGTCTGCCTGCGCTACTCCTCGTGGGGCTCCGTCTCCAGATTCTCGAGGGCGGCGAGCGACTCCTCGGGCACGTCCCAGCGGCGCAGGATTTTGTAGATCGTCGCCGTCGAGAACCCAGCCGCGATCAGGCGCCGCATGACGCGCGCGATTTCTTTTTCGTTCTCGGGTTTTTTGATCCGCTTGCGATCGAGGTGCTCGCGCGCCAGGGCCTCCTCGCTGGTCTCGCCGTAGCGCGCGGCGACGGCTTCTTCGACGAGCTCGGCGCGGACTCCCTTTTGGCGCAGATCGTTGCGCACGCGGCGCGCGCCCAGCTTCTCGTTCTCCTGGCGCAGGCGCGCGTAGGTTTCGGCAAAGGACTTGTCGTTCAGATAGCCGTGGTCCTTGAGCCGTGCGATTACGGTCCGCACGACGGCCTCGCCGCTCGCGCCCGGCTCGGCGCGCGCGGCCATCAGCCGCCGCAACTCGGCCTCGGCGCGCATTTGCCGGCCGAGAGCCTTGACGGCGTAGTCGTAGAGCCCCGCCTCATTGAGCGGATCTTTTCCCTTCGCGTTGCGGCCGAATGGCATAACGATCAATCCAGAGGAACAAGCAGGTCGAAGGCGCGGTTGTGCCGCCAGCGATAGTGCTTGAAATCGCTGTCGAGCGTGAGAATGTCCCCGGTGCCAAGCTGATTAGCCATAGCAATCAGGCAGGCGTCTGCGAAATCGGCGGGCGTGTCGCGGTATTTGCGCAGGATGCTCCCCACCTCAGCCGCGCATTCCGACAACTGGAAAGGGATTTGGAAAGTACCGTCGGCGACATTTGCCAATACCCTGTCGATCGCTTCCGGAATCGATTGAACCATGTAGCAGCTTTCGGCTATGACCGCTTCGCACGTCGCGATTGGCTGTCGCAGGCCGGACAACGCAGCCACGCACCGCTTATGGTGATGGTCTCGCCGGTTGAGCCATGCGACGATCACGCTGGTGTCGAGCAGGACAGCTTGCATCTTAGCGCTTCCCGGTCTTGTTGCGGGATTTGCCGCCGCCGAGCGAACTCCGGCCGAATCCCTCCATGTACTTCTTGTTCGTGGAGAGATCGGATACGCCGAAATCGAATTCCCCCATCCCGTGAACTCTGATCGGGGGAGTTTCTGCGCCATCCTTGCGAACCAGCAACCGGATGGCCTCGCGGACGGTCTTCGACGTGCTCCAGCCCTTGCGCGAGAGGAATGCATTCATCTCCGCCGCGGTTTCCTTATCGAGCCGTGCTTGCACCGTTGTTCCCATGAACCCAGTGTACTACAAATCGCGACTCCTGTAATACAGACTCCGTTCGCCCTGTTCCCTGTTCCCTAGTCCCTTAGTCCCTGTTCTTCGTCCATTGGTCGACCCAGTCGTTCACCGTCTGCCACCAGAGCTGCGAGTTTTGCGGTTTCAGCACCCAGTGGCCTTCGTCGGGGAAGTAGAGCATCTTGCTCGGCACGCCCTCGAGTTGCAGGGTGTCGAAGAGCTGGAAGCCCTCGCTCACGTCGAGCCGGTAGTCGAGCTGGCCATGAACGACGAGCGTGGGCGTCTTGAAGTTCTTGGCATAGAGCGAGGGCGACCACTTGCGGTAGGGGTTTTCGCTGTCGGGCTTCCCGTAGTAGTCCCACGGGTGGCCCCCTTTGGATTCTGGAGTTTTGAACTCCCAGATGTTGAACCAATCCTCTTCTGTAGTCCCGAAGGCCGACTCGGCGTTGAACATGCCGTCGTGGCTGACGATGCACTTGAAGCGGTTGGTGTGGCCCAGCACCCAGTTGGCCATGTATCCGCCGTAGCTCGCGCCCAGGGCGCACTCGCGGTCTTTGTCGATGAAGGGGTAGTGCTGCTCGGCGTAGTCGAGGCCCTCCATCAGATCGGTGAAAGGCTTGCCGCCCCAGTCGCCATTGATCGCGTCCACAAATTGCTGGCCGTAGCCTGTGGACCCGCGGAAATTGATCATCACGACGACGTAGCCGTTGGCGGCGAAGAGCTCGGCGTTCCAACGGTAGCTCCAATCATCGCCCCAGTTGCCCTGCGGCCCGCCGTGGATTAGGAACTTGACGGGATATTTCTTGTTAGGATCGAACCCCGGCGGGCGGATGAGGAAGCCTTCGAGCTTGGTGCCGTCGGCTGCCGTGAACCAGAAGGATTCCAACTTGGGGAGATCGAGTTGGGCGATGAGCGCGTCGTTGAGGTGAGTCAGCGCTGCGGGAGTGTATGTCGGTGGGGTGGCATCGACCCCAAACCGGCTGATGCGCGCCGTATCATTCATCAAAACCAAATTGCCCAGCACAACCTCCGACGGGCGATCCACGCGCATCAAAGTACCTAACACGTGGGGGAAACCGTTGAGGAGAAGGAAGTGGATGCCGCTCCACGAGCCCTGGGTCTTGCCGTCGCGCTTCAAGTCATCGCCGGTGACATTGACCTCATAAACCGGCGCCTCTCCCTTCTCGCCAGAGACGAAGAGGAGATGCTCCGAATCGTCGACCCAAGAAAACTCATCAGCCCAGTTGTCGAAATTGAAATCTTCCAGAACATCTTTGGTCGTTTTCGCCGCGCGGTCATAGAGCATCAAGCGGAATTTATCGCTCTCGTATCCCGCACGCGCCTGGCTGCGCCACGCGAGGTACTTTTCGTCGGGCGAGTAGGCCGGGTTGAAGTTGCCGCCGGCCGATGTACTCACCTTCACGGGCTTCGCCGCGAGGCTTGTCAGGTCGAGGGTGTAGATTTGCGGGCTGGTGGAGATGGCGGGAACGGGGTCGGGATTCTCCGTGAAGGCCAGTTCCTTGGCATCGGGCGAGAAGTCGCAGCCGCAGCCGCTCCAATCGAGCGAGAACGGAGGCACGTCGTGCGGGTCGTTGGGATTCAGGTCGCGGATTCCACCGCCATCAACCAAAACCTGAAAGAGGTGGAACCTCTTCTCGCCCGTGTAGTGGTCCCAGTGGCGATAGAGGAGATGCGTGAAGATTTGCGCTTTGACTTTGCTCGCGGCGAGGGTTTTGTCGCGGTCGGCGTTGCACGTGTTGCCGGTGGCAAAGTCGGCGGTCGTGATTGGTGGGCAGTCGGGATGAACCGTCGAGGTGAAGACGATCGACTTCGCATCGGGCGACCATTTGGCGTTATCGGCATAGGTGGCGATGGCCGTCAACTTCCTCGCGTTGCTGGCGACGCCTGTCGCAGGGTCGAAGTCGGCGAGCCAGATTTGCTGGCCACCATCGCGGCTGCTCAAGAACAGAATTCGTTTGTCATCCGGCGCGAATTGCACACCGCTGTCGCCCGGCAGACCCACCTCCAGCTTCATCGGTTCGCCACCCTCGATCTTTTGCAACCACAGCTCTGCCGTCTTCGTGTTTTTCGCCAAATCGACCGTCGTCACAGAGTAGGCCAGCCACTTCCCGTCCGGCGAAACGGCAGTATCGCCCAGCCGCTTCATCGCCATCATGTCCTCGAAGGTCATGGGACGCTTCTGCGGCGCGGTTTGGCCAGGCGCGGTTTGGCCAGGCGCGGTTTGGCCAGACGCGGTTTGGGCAGACGCGGTTTGGGCAGGATGAACGGTTGGAAGTACAAGAAGAACGGCAAAAACAAGCGGGAACGGCAATCTGCGCATGATGAACCTCATCGCGTGGAGGAGAATCGCGCAACTTCGCGAAGAGAAAGTTTACACCGCGAGGTCGCAAACCGTGATTCGTGGTTCGTTGCCCGTGACGGCTTCGTGCCAGATCAGCCTTCACGAAATGCAGCCGCAGATCCTTCGACTCGTCCGCCTGCGGCGGACTCGCTCAGGATGACAAGGCGATCATTGAGCTCATGGGAGTTGAGCCGCGGTGCGGTGGCATTAGGATCGCTTGCGAACGGGTGCGGGTCGGGAGACCCGCACGACAGCCGGTCAGGAGACCGGCGCTACAAGTCTAGCGCGCGGCGGCACAGCGTCCGTAAACGATGAACTGCCGTCAGCTCACTTGTTCTCGTTGCCCGTCAGCCGGAAGGTGATGGTTCCCCAGAAGAGCCGGGCGCGCATCTGCACGGGGAGATGGCGGTCGTCGTCGGTGTACCAGATCCAGATGTTGCCGCGGTTCTTGACGACGCCAGCGTCGGCGGTGGGCTGCACGCGCAGGGTCTTGAAGGTACCGAGAGAGGTCTTGATCTCTTCGCGGCCCTCGACCTTCATGGTGACGACGACGGTGCGCATGGCGTCGACCACGGGCATGACGAAGTTGTGGCCGATGGCAATGGGCTGCGAGGAGGCGTAGAAGACGCCGGTGAGGAGATCGGTGAAGCAGCCCGAGACCGGCGCCTCAGCGTGCTTGGTCTGCCCGGTGACCTGGTTTTTTTCGTCGAGGACGGATTTGGAAGCGGCGTAGTCGATCCGCTGGGTAGAGTTGATCTGGCGGCGGCCTTCGACGGTCTGCTTGTCGAAGTCGTAGGTGCAGCCGCGCTGGCGGTCGAAGTCGGCCTGGAAACGGTCGGCGACGTGAAAGAGCATGTTGATGGCGCCGATGGTGTCGGCCGAGGCGGAGATACGCTCGCGGTCGCCGGCGGCCTCAAAGTGGATGACCGCGGTGCCGGCGGGAAAGACGCGCCAATCGACGCTGTAGGTGAGGGTTTGGCGCTGGGGAAAGCTGTAGCCGGGACGGGGCGGGGCAAGCGTGGGGGCTTGTTGGCCCCAGGACGCCGCCAAGGCAAAAACGCAAAAGAGGCAGACTGCAATCGCGCGGGTCTTCAAAGTTCGGCGCCGCTCCTTGTGAATTTGGGCGGTCCTGTTTAGTTGGACTCTGCTTGTTGAACTCTGCTTAGCGAAGCTGGTGGAGGACGAAATCCAGCATCGGGCGCAGAACGAGCAAACTCAAGTACAGCAGTGCGGCCCCTATTGCAGAATTGTACTCGCGATGCTTGAGGTAAAGGGCGAGAGAGAAGCTGGAGGAGGGAGGGTTGGCGGCAGGGGGAGGGTCGGGCGGAATGGCTTGACCGTTTTGGGCCTGGGCCGGAGTGAGGCGGGGCCGGCCGTGGACGATGCGGGGGACGAGCCGGGGCACGCTTCGGCAATAGTCGTCGAAGCCGGGAAATGTGGCGCGGAGGAATTGCTCTTCCCCCGCGATGACGGGAATGTAGACGACGGCGAAGCCCGCAGCGAGGACCAGAGCCAGCGGCCAACTGAGCAGGGCCACGGCAAATCCCGCGGCCATGAGCATCGAGCCCAGGTAGAGCGGATTGCGCGTGTGGGCGTAGGGGCCGGTGACGGTGAGTTCGCGATTCTTTTTGACCGTGCCGGAGGCGGCAGCGCGCAGGGCAAGGCCGGGCAGGACCAGCAAGAGGCTCCACGCGATGGCGCTAGGGTGCGTGGGACGGCGCGCGACTTCGAAGACATAGAGGGCCGCGGTGACGAAGCCCAGCGGCACGCGGATGCGCCTCGCCCACGATTGCCACTGCGTGGAGCAGCCCTTTGGAGGAGTTTCCTGCTGGTTCATCGGATCTCCTCCTCTGCCAGCAATTCGTCAGCGGCTTTCAGCACGTCTTCCGGCGCGATGGTGAGCAGGCCGGGTTCGGGGGCGTCGCGGCGGGTGTGGTCGCGGCGGCTTTCGGGGTTGCGCAGGACGCGGGCGCGGGTGCCGAAGGGGCCGTTGCGGTTGGGATCGGTGGGTCCGTAGATGCCGACCACGGGACGGCCGAGCGCGCAGGCGAGATGCAGCGGCCCGGTGTCTCCGCCGACGCATAGCGCCAGGTGGCGGGTGAGGGCGATCAACTGCGGAAGCGTGGCGGTGAAGGGTATTGCAGCGCCGGCGGCGGCGATAGGCGCGGCCAGCGATTCTTCTCCGGGAGGGGCATTGACCAGGACCTGGAGGCCGCGCTCTTTGAGGCCTTGGGCGACGGCTGCGTAACGCTCGGCTGGCCAGCGCTTGGCGCCCCAGCCTGCTCCGGGAGCGATGAAGGCCAGCGGCCGGGCGGCGGAAGGGGCGGCGCGTTCGGCGAGCCACGCGGCGCACCAGCTTTCGGCCTCGGGATCGACGGGCAGGAGCGGCGGGAGAAAGGCGAGAGGGTCGCCGGCCACGGCCGAGGCCAGCTCCACGTCCTGCTCGATCACGTGCGCGCCGCGGGTCGAAACGCGCTCGGTAAAGAGCCAGTGCGCGGGCCACTCGCGGGGTTTGGCTTCTCCGATGCGGCGGCTGCAGCCGGTCAGGCGCGCGATGACGGCCGAGCGGATGGCGCCCTGCAGGTCGAGGACGGCGTCGTAACGGGCTTCGCGCAGCTCGCGGCGCAGGCCGTTGATCTGGCTTCGGGTCCGGGCGCTGAGGGGATGGCGCTTCCAGTCGCGGCTGGGAGCGAAGTGGAGGCGGTCAACGAGCGGCATGGCGCTGCCGCCGGGTTCGCTGACCCCTGACCCCTGATCCCTGACCCCTGCTCTTAGCAGCGCCTGCCAGCGCGGATCGACGACCCAGCCGATCTGCCAGCAGGGATGGGCCTGGCGCAGCGCCGTCACGGCGGGCAGCGCGTGCAGAATATCGCCCATGGCGCCGAGCCGGACCACGAGCAGGCGAAAGCTGGACTGCGTGTGCAAAGTTCAATTCTAGCGGAGTTGGCGGAGTTAGCGGAGTTAGCGGAGTTAGACGATCTGCAGACGCGTCCGTACGAAGAAGATTCTTTCTTTTCGCGGGTTGGGGAGTTCACTTGAGATTGCTTTTCAACCTGCCTCCCGCGTTCCCGGCCCGGGCTCCGATGAGACCCGCTCGTCCCGTGGCGCCGGCCTAACTCCGCTAACACCGCTAGCTCCGCTGACTGCTGGTGGGGCGTGTATTATTCCGGTGGGCCGGGAAACCGGCGTGGAAGTCCTGGCTGAGGTAGATCCGGACTTCAGGAAAGCGAGGGGTTCAGCATGAAACTTTGGATAGCGGCAGCGGTGATTCTTTGCGCGCCTCTTTGTGCCTCGGCGCAGGTCAAATCGTGCGACGACCTGAAAGCGGAGATCGCCAAGAAGATCGACGCCCACGGCGGGAGCAACTACACCCTGACCATCGTGGACAAGGGGAAGGAAACCGAAGGCAAGATTGTGGGTAGTTGCGGCGGGGGAACGAAGAGCATCGTTTACCTGAAGGCGACGCCTGCACCGGCGCCGGCAGCGAAGCCGAAGCCAGCGAGCGAGGGTGAGCCGAAGTAGCGGAGTTGGCGGGGTTGGCGGGGTTAGCGGAGTTGGCGGGGTTAGCGGGGTTAGCAGAGCCAACCCTCGCAAATCCGGGACGGGGCGCCCCGACGCGGCCATTATTCTGAGATGTGACAGAAAAGCCAAACTCACAGCCCCGGAAATCGCTGCGAAAGGTGTCTTTCCGATCCATTCTCAAATGGCTTGCGATCGGTGTGGGAGGATTGTGGCTGCTGGGCGCGTTGCAGCTCGTCGCGCTTAAGTGGATCGATCCGCCGACCACGGCGGTGCAGATGGAGCGCCGCGCCGAGGCCTGGATTCACGCGAAGCCATATCGCAAGCGCTACCAGTTTGTGCCCCTTGAGGCAATCTCGCCCCAGTTGCAGCACGCCGCGATCGCCGCCGAAGACGCGCGCTTCTACGAGCACCACGGATTCGACTGGCACGCCATGGAGATTGCCGCCGAAGACGATATGGGAGGCGGGCATCGCATCCGCGGCGGCTCCACGATCACACAGCAACTGGTGAAGAACCTGTTCTTCGGAACGGGGCGGTCGTATCTGCGCAAGGGAGCGGAGTTCGCGCTGGTGCCGGTGGCAGAGCTGGTGCTGGGCAAGCAGCGCATTCTTGAGCTTTATCTGAACGTGGTGGAGTGGGGACCGGGCGTGTATGGCGTGGAGGCGGCGAGCCACGCGTACTACGGGACTTCGGCCAGGAAGATCGGCCGGGATCAGGCCGCGCGGCTGGCGGCGGTACTTCCCTTGCCGCTGAAGCGCCGGCCCGATCGCATGGATCACTACAGCGAAATCATTTTGGAGCGGATGCGGGAGATGGGGTGGTAAGCAGGGGCAGCGGAGCTAGCGGAGTTAGCGGGGCTAGCGGAGTTAGGCAGACCGCGACTCAGTGCAAAGTGGCCTTGTTCAGTTTCACTCGCAGAGGCCCGGAAACGCCAGGGCAGCGCCCAAAAGAAAAATATCCCTCGGTCGAACAAAACAAGGAAACGCAAAATCCGGCTGTGCTTTCCTCCACCGCGGTCCAGCGCCGCCGATGCCCGGCTAGCTCCGCTAACTCCGCTAGCCCCGCCAACTCCGCTCGTTTCTATCGCTGAAACAGGTCGATGGGCTGGGTGAAGTCCGTCACTCTGATGTGCTTTGCCAGCGACGGGTGTTGGCGCTGGAGGGCCAAAAACATCTCCCAGGCGACGCGGCGGTAGCTGAAGTGGCCGGCGGGGGCGGAGCGCAGTTCAGCGATGTACTGGGCCTCGGCGAAATCCATTTTGAAGAGCGCGCGGATGCGCGTGGCGAGCGGCAGCAGATACTCGGCCGACTGCGCGGCCTCGGGAGCGGGGCCGGCGGCGATCCGGGCGGCGGCGAGGTGCGCGGATTCGATGGCGGAGCGGTAGTCGTCGAGGACGCCGGCCTCTGCCAGAATGTCGAAATCGTTTTGCGGTCCGGCGGGCAGGTCGGCAGCGCCGGGAGTTTCGTAGCCGTGCTGAGCGGTGAATCCCTGGATGATCTGCGTGCAGCGGCGATGGCGGTGCATGTCGCGAAAGCCGCCGATGTCCATGAAGATGTCGAAGCGCAGGGCTGCGCCGGCGTGGAAGGCGCGGAGCGCTTCGTCGTGGCGGCCGCGATGGCGCAGGCCTGACTCGATGATTTCGGCGATGTAGGATTCAGGGAGCGCGGCGACGAGGTCGCGGATCTGGCGGTAGGGGTGGTGGCTGGCGGAGTAGAGGAGGGTGGCGGCGAGTTCGACTTCGAGGGATTCGGTGCGCTCGACGAGGTCCACCAGAGGAGCGGCGGCGATGGGATGGTTTCTTAGAATTGCGGTTGCGGCTTGGGCCAGCTCGGCCTGAGTTTCGATGAGGTAAGGGTTGGGTTGCGCGTATTTGACGAGGGTAGGCGCGGTGCGGACTTCGCGGGTGAAGAGCGCGGCGGCTTCGGCGGCTAAAGAAGAAAAACTTCCCTCAGGGGCTAAAGCCCCATCATTTTTCTCTGCGTTTACGGCACGACTGAAGTCGTGCCCTTTCGCGATTTCTCCTGCACTATCTTCGGCAGGATTGAAGTCGTGCCCTTTCAAAGCATCGCCTTCTGACCACTGACCACTGACCACTGACCACTGCTTTTCCGCGGCGGCGAGTTTGTCGATGAAGGCCTGTGCGGCTTTGGCGTTGAGGTTCCAGGCGGGGCCGGTGGCGGCTTCGCGGAGCTTTTCGCCGAGCAGGCGGACCTCGGCGGCGGGGTGGGAGAGCAGGCGCGAGACCTGGGTTTCGAGGGTGCGGGCGCTGACAATTTGCCCAAGAGATGTATTGGTGGCCAGCGGAAGCAGGTAGCGGGCCACGTCGAAGGCGCGAGCGCGGAGGGTGCGCTCGTAGGCCTCGGGCTTGAGGGTTTCAGGACGGGCGACGCGCGAGTGAAGGAGATCGAAAACGGCGGCGGAGACGCGCTGGTAAGTCGCGAACAGGTTTTCGATGGTTTGGGAATAAAGCTGGGCCGAGGCAGAATCTTCTCCAAATCCAGGGAAAAACCAGCCGGATTCGAGGAAATTTTGATAACGGGTCGACCGTTCCTGGCCATCCCAGCGGGACTCGTCGAGGAGAACCATGGCGGCGAGAAGGCTGAGGCGCTCGACGGCGAAGGCCATGTGGGCCAGGTCGGCGATGGAGCGATGGCCGTACTGGAAATAGAAGGTGTTCAGGAACTGCCCGGCGCGCTGGGCGTTGATTTCGGCCAGAGATTCGCGCATGGAGAGCGAGGAGCGGGAGTACTTGGCCATGGCGAAGGCGAGGATTTCGGGATCGGCGCCGTGGACGGCAAAAACCTCGGATTGGGTGCGGGCGCCGGGAGGCAGAAAAGATTCACTGGACATAAGCATCGTCTCGCGGACAGAATACGGCATGAGGGAGTGTCCGCGCGCGGCGGGTTTTGCACCCCTGGCCGGAGGTGGACCGGAAGTAGACTGGAAGTGGGCAGGAAGGCGAGGCGCCCGAGAGAGCGCGATCCCCCAGCGAAGCGCGTAAGCGCCGGGCGAGTTGTCGGCGCGGGAGTTTCAATTGCGGGAGTTTTTGGTGCGCACGTCGCACAAGCCGCGGCCTTTGCCGGCTGGGCGCTGGGCCATGACCCAGCGCTGGAACGATCTGCTGTTTGCCCACTGGCCGATTCCCGTCCCGCTGATGGAGGCGTTGCTGCCGGAGTGGCTTGAGGTGGATTCGTTTGAGGGATCGGCGTGGATGGGAGTGGTGCCTTTCTGGCTGGATCGCATCAAGATCCGCGGCGTGCCGGCGATTCCGGGGCTGCGCAGCTTTCCCGACCTGAATTTGCGGACCTACGTGCGCGACCGGTTTACGCGCACGCCGGGAATCTACTTTTTTTCGGTCGATTCCAGCAACCTGCTTGCGGTGACGGTGGCTCATGCGATTTATCACCTGCCTTACCGGCTGGCGGAGATGCACATGGAGCCGCGCGCGGAGCGGGAGTTCGCGTTTTACAGCCGGCGGCGGTTCGCGCGGCCCGAGGTGATCTTCAAGGCGCGGTACCGGGGGCTGGGACCGACCTACAAGACGGCGGAGATCCGGCCGGGATCGCTTGAATTCTTCTTTTCCGAACGCAATTGCGTGTTCAGCACCAACCGTGCGGGGCAGCCGATCCGCGCCAACCTGCACCATGTGCCCTGGCCGCTCGAGGAAGCCGAAGCGGAGATCGAGCGCAACGATCTGGCGGCGGCGGTGGGCATCGAATTGCCGAAGCTCGAGCCGGTGCTGCACTACTCGCGGCGGCTGGCGGTGTACGTGTGGCCGGCGGAGCTGCTAAGGCCCGCGCTGGCGACGCGGCCGGTGACGGTGGCGGCGACGCCCACTTAAAAAGCAGGTTTCAGGGGTCAGGTTTCAGGGGTCAGAAAGACTGTGCCTGCGGGACCGGGAAGACGAGGATCGGGGAAAAAGTGAGGAGCCGAAGGCTGCAAGCATGAAGCTCGCAGCCTTCGGCCGTTCTGTTGTGGGGGCGCGCCCGTTACCAGGTGTAATGCACCGAGTAGGTGACGGTGGCCTCGCCCTTGGCGGGAACATGCACGGGAAACAGGATGGTGTGGCTGTCGAGCTTGGTGTAGCCGGTAGACTTCTGAACGATGTCCCAGTTGTCGCCGCGGTAAAGATGCTCCAGCACACTCACGGTGACCGGAACATCCTTCTGGTTCGTCAGCTTGATTTCGAAGTACTCATCGAGAGTGCGCCGGCCGTTATCGACGTAGAAGTTGGTCTGGCGGCGTGAACCTTTCACGTCGAAGGCGCTGCCGCTGATGATCTTGACGGTATCTTCAGTGGGCGTGTGATTGATGGCGCTCTCACCGACGAATTCGATCTGGCCGTCAGCGTCGCGGCGATAGAGGCGAATGCGGCCGGCCGGCAGCGGGATGCCCAGGTGATTGGCTTCGCTGTTTTTGAACTCCTGCTGGATTTGGACCTTGGTGTTTCCGGAGCCGAGGCCGTAGTTCTGCTGCTCGACGAAGTTGCCGCCGTAGTTCGCGATGGGTTGTCGGTTCTGGTCGCAGCCGTCGTAGATGTAGCTGCGAGTGACCGTGACGCCGGAGGCCTCAAGAAACTGCACCTGCTTGGTCTCGCCGTCGTTGAGAGAGACGGTGCGGTTGAGATCGTAGAGGTGGTAATCGTCGAAGGGTTTTTGCGTGACTTGGCCGTTGACCGCGACACTTTCGGGCGAATACGCCTTTGCTGCTAATTCGATTCTGTCGAATTCACGCGACTGAATCTTCGCCACGTCTCCGGCCATGAGCTTGATGCGCGCCTGGGGAAAATCGGCGCCAGTGCGGTTGGTGATGGTGACCCAGCCAACGACATCCGCCTTTTCGTCCGGCGCGGACGCTGCGCCGGCGCCGTTCGAGCCGCCGGTGACCACGTTATACGTCGCCTCCCAGTTCATTCCGCCCGTGATATAGGCGAGCTCGGCGGTGAGCTTTTGCGCCTTGGCCGAGTCGATTTGCCAGCGTAGCGTGGGCTTCAGCAGCAGGCCGTCCGTGGTTGCGGGGAAGAGCGGCGTGCCCGGCAACTGGAACTGCATCTCGCCGTTGACCTCGATGAGTGGCTGATTCTGCTGGTAAACCCCGTACTGATTGCCGTAAGGAGAAGGCGGCTGCGGCGCGCGAATGATTTTGCCTGCGATCGTGTTGCCCGAGACGACACGGCCATCGGGTCCTACCGTGTTCCCGAGCGCGAATTGGATGATCTTGCCCTCGTACTTCTTCAGCAGCCAGTCCTGCGTGACGACCGCGGCATCGTAGTTCTGCTCGACGATGCGAAAGGACGGCTTGGCTTGCGCAGCGGCGGATGGATCGCGAAGGACGACCGAGTCGGGCTCCAGCTGGGTGGTGACTTGATTTGTGGAGACTTCGTTGATTCCAGGATGAAGATCGAGATCGATGGTGGTGCGCGCGACGGCGAAGTTCTCGTTGTAGATGGTGAGGGCGGACGCGGGCGCGGAGGGCTGGGAGGGCTGCTGCGCGGCGAGAGACGCAGAAAAGACCACGGCGACGAGAAGTCTCGAGGTATACATAAAACGCCCCTTTCATGTTGAAGGAAACTGACGGTGTAGACGCGCGAATGGGATGAAAGGTCATCCCCGCCGCACAAATCTTCACCTCTTGCTTTGAACGAGCTTTATCCCGCCGCTTGCGCGAATTATTTCATTGACTCGATCGCAGGCAGCAGCAGACGGGACCTGTTGGCTGCTTGCCGATCGCGGGAACTGGCCCGATCTATAATGGCCGTGGAAAGGCGCGGCTCGCGAGACTGAGCTTCAAGAGCGCGCACTGAGGTCAACAGAAAAAGACATGGGTGATTTGCAGGGAAGAATTGCGCTGGTAACCGGCGGGGCGCAGGGGATTGGGCGCGCGATTGCCGAGGAGCTGGCTGCGGCGGGCGCGACGATTTTGCTGGCCGACGTAAACGAGGCCAAACTGGCCGAGACGGTGGGCGAATTGAAGGCGCAGGGGACGGACGCCTCGGCCTTCACGGTGAATGTGGCCAGCCAGGAGTCGATCGAGGCCGGGGCCAAGGCGATTCTGGGAAAGTTCGGCAAGGTCGAAATCATCGTCAACAACGCCGGCATTACGCGCGACAACCTGATGCTGCGCATGAAGCCCGCGGACTGGAATCTGGTGATCGGCATCAACCTGACGGGAGCTTTCCTGCTGACCCAGGCGCTGCTGAGCCCCATGCTCAAGAACCGCTGGGGACGGATTGTGAACATTGCCAGCGTGGTGGGGCGCACGGGGCAGGCGGGGCAGGTGAACTACGCGGCGTCGAAGGCGGGGCTGATCGGCCTGACGCGGTCGCTGGCGCGGGAGGTGGCCTCGCGGGGCATTACCGTGAACGCGGTGGCGCCGGGATACATTGAAACCCCCATGACAGCGGTGCTGAGCGAGGAAGTGAGCAAGGCCATGCTGGCCACGGTCCCGTTGGGACGGCGCGGCACGCCCAAAGACGTGGCCCAGGCGGTGAAGTTCCTGGCCTCGGATGCCGCGTCGTACATTACCGGCCACGTGCTGGACGTGAACGGCGGCATGTTCATGGGCGGGTAGCGGTGCTAGCAGTGTTAGCGGGGTTAGCGGAGTTAGATCGCAGGCCGCCAAGCCGTTACGCATCTCCGTGCGGCGTCCAGATTGCCTTGCCCCGGCGACATCGCTGAAGATCTTTTGGGCCCGCTGCACCGGGCAGCGGAGCGTTTCCGGACAACCCTTCAAGAGATCTGGCGGATAGCCGATAGACGTTCCGGAGGGGCACGCATGGAGGCGCACTGTGAGAGGCCTGCAGATGCCGCGCCGGAACAGGAATTGGCGATGGGGCTGCGCTACCTGGCGCGGCAGCCGATTCTGGACTTGCATGGCAAGGTGCACGGGTACGAACTGCTGTTTCGCAACGGGCCCCAGACGATGTTCAGCGGCGACGGCAACCTGGCGACGCGCACCATGATCGACAACACGGTGCTCTTCGGGCTGGGAAGGTTGACCGGCAACCTGCCTGCATTTATCAACTGCACGGAAGAGGCGCTGACCGGGCGACTGGTGAGCGCGCTGCCCGCCGGGATGGCGATTCTGGAGATCCTGGAGACGCTCGAGCCCACGCCCGCATTGGTGAGTGCTTGCCAGCATCTGAAGGCCGCCGGGTTCCGGCTGGCGCTGGACGACTTTACGTGGAAGCCGGGCTTCGAGCCGCTGATCGAGATCGCCGACTACATCAAAGTGGATTTTGCAATCTCGGACGAGTGGGAGCGGCGGAAGCTGCTCAAACGGCTGCGGGGCTTCACGGTGGCGCTGATTGCCGAGAAGGTGGAAACCCAGGAAGAATACCAGCGGGCGCGCGACGAGGGCTTCACGCTCATGCAGGGCTACTTCTTCTGCCGGCCGGTGCTGCTGACGAACCACAAGGTTCCCTCCAACCGGCTGCTGCACATCGAGATCCTGCGCCTGGTGCAGAACGAATCCATGGACATCAACGAACTGGCAGGGCTGGTGAAGCGCGATCCCTCCCTCACCTATCGTTTGCTGCGGCTGATCAACTCGCCGGTTTGCGCCATGCGGCAGGAGGTGCAATCGGTGCATGCGGCGCTGATTGCCGTGGGCGAAGATGCCTTCCGCCGCATGGCGACTCTTGCGATTACCAGCGAGCTGAACGCGGGCCAAACCATAGAATTGCTGCGCACGGCGTTTGTGCGCGGGCGCTTTTGCGAACTGGCGGCGGTGTTTTGCGGCCTGAACCACTCCGAGCAGTATCTGCTGGGGCTGCTGAGCCTTCTGCCCGCGATGCTGCGCATTCCCATGAGCGAACTGTCGCCGATGCTGCCGCTGCGCGACGAGATCCGCCGCGCATTGGAGGGCGAGAATGGGCGGGAGCGCGCCTTGCTCAGCTGGCTGGAGAGCCACGAAAAAGGCGACTGGCTTGCCTGCGACGCGATCGTGGAGAGGCATGGGCTGAACACCGGCGATCTGCTGTTGAGCTACGAAGAGGCGCTGCAGTGGGCTGAAGATGCGCTGCATAGCGCGTAAGGCCCCGCGCCGATCGGCGGAGCCGGCCCAAATCCTCGGAGTTCTGGCGGTTCGGCCGGCCGGTTGTCTATGCTCTTCTCATGACAACTCATCCCTCCGGCACGCTTCGCACCCTCGGCAACTCCGATTTGCAACTGACCGCGATCGGTTTTGGCGCGTGGGCCATCGGCGGGGGCGACTGGCAATTTGCCTGGGGCCCCCAGGACGATAACGACTCCGTCGCCGCCATCCATCGCGCGCTGGAGCTGGGCGTCAACTGGATCGACACCGCGGCCGTCTACGGGTTGGGCCACTCGGAAGAGATCGTGGGCCGCGCCGTGAAGTCCTCGCCGCACAAGCCCTACATCTTTACCAAGTGCTCCATGCGCTGGCACGCCGATCGCAGCATTTACAACTCGCTCAAGGCCGCATCGCTTGCCGAAGAGGTGGAAGCCTCGCTGCGCCGGTTGCAGGTGGGTACGATCGATCTCTACCAGATTCACTGGCCCAATCCCGACAGCGAGATCGAAGAGGGCTGGGAGGCACTGGCACGGCTGCGCGAGCAGGGCAAGCTGCGCTGGATCGGGGTTTCGAATTTCAAAGTGGAGCAGATGCGGCGCGCCGAAAAGATTGCGCCCATCACCAGCCTGCAGCCGCCGTATTCCATCCTGCGCCGCGCGATCGAGACGGAGATTCTGCCCTTCGCGCAGGCCCACGGCATCGGCGCGATCAACTACTCGCCCATGCTCTCCGGCCTGCTGACGGGCAAGATGACCCGGGAGCGGATTGCCGCCTTTCCGGCCGGCGACTGGCGCCGCAAGAATGTGGAGTTCAGCGAGCCGCGCCTGGGCCGCAACCTGCGCCTCGTGGAGCTGCTCGGCGAGATCGGCAGCGCGCACGGCGTGACTGCCGGCGTGGTGGCCGTGGCGTGGACGCTGCACAATCCCGCCATCACTGCCGCGATTGTGGGCGGGCGCAGCGCCGCGCAAGTTGAGGAGACGGCGGCCGCGCTCAGCTTCAGGCTCACGGAGGAGGAATACGAAGCGATCAACAGATTCCTGGCAGAGAACCCGGCTTAGGTCCTATTAGAAGAGCCGGCAGTAAAGGAAGAACCCCGGCCGAGGCCGGGGTTCGGTATTTGAGGAGCAAGAGGAAGCCGAGGTCACATGGCTGCGACGAAATCGGGAACCATGGTGGCTGCGTTATCCTGCAGCAGTTGCGTCATGCGCGCGGCCATGCCGGTGTACATCGCGGCGGCGCGGTAGGCATTCACGCGCACTCCTTCGCTGGCTTGCGTGAACCCATATTGCGCCAGAGCCGTCAGCGCGCATACGCGAATCTGCATGGCATCGCTGTGCAGGGTCTCGACGAGCAGCCGATCGACGCCTTCGCAGTTCTTGGCCGCGTAATCCGCCATCTCCTGCATCACCCGCGCATTCTGGTACATCACCCACAGGCCGCGGGGACCATTCATGCGCTGCCAGGCGTCTTCAGGCGTGGCGCTCAAACCCTCTTTCCATAGGAACTGATCGCTCAACTCGCGCGCGCTCCAATCAGAACGCAGGCGAGCCAGCAATGTTTCCCACGATTGCGCATTGCGGCGCCGCACACCCTTGCGCCAATGGATCAGATACAGCGCGATCGCCACTACGGCTAGAACTTGAAGCTCGGTCAGTATCATCAAGTGATCTCCAAATCGGGTTTCTGGTAACCCACCTTCCGGTAACCATCCCGGAGCACTCTTGTGTACATACTACTTGTACCAGAAAACAGGGCATTTGCAAGCGAGAAAACAAGGGGCTAGGTACGCCCCTTGTCGAGTATTGCCCAAACCTGGAGCTTAACTGTTGACTGGACGGCCCCAGCCACCACAGCATGCGATCCGGCATCAAACCGATATCTATTGTGTTATGTGCTATATATGTCGAGGCAATTGGTTGTTTTTGGCCCTGCTGCGAGGCAACAAAAGCCACGACGGGGTGGGGTTAGCAAGCAGCTCAAATTTGGGAAAGCTGCTCACTAAAGTAACTATTTTGAGCGGAAGATGACCCCTTGGGTTCCCCAGAAAACCTGCGCGGCGGGCATGAATTCATCGTCTTGAAGGCCTTTTCCGTTACTTAAGTACCGCTCGACCGGGTTGTAAAAGGCCGGGCGGACGGCTGAGGTTTGCGGCTCCAGTCGGCCCGCGCCGATGGCCCCTACAATGAAAAGAGAGAGCAACCATCCCCTCCGAGGAGCAGAGTTCGCTTGATCCAACGCACATTCAGCATCGTCAAGCCGGACGCGGTTCGCAAAAACTTGACCGGCGCCATTCTGACCGAGATCGACAAGGCCGGCTTCGGCATCGTCGCTATCAAAAAGGAATCGATCACCAAGCGCCAGGCCGAAGGCTTTTACGCCGTGCACCGCGGCAAGCCGTTCTTCGACGGGCTCACGGATTTCATGTCGTCGGGACCGCTGGTGTTGATGGTCCTGGAAAAGGAAAACGCCATCGCCGACCTGCGCAAGCTGATGGGCGCGACCAACCCCGCCAATGCCGAGGAGGGAACCCTCCGCAAGAAGTTCGCGGCTTCGATCCAGGAGAACGCCATTCACGGCTCCGACGGCGAAGACACGGCGGCCTTCGAGATCGGGTACTGGTTCGCGGGCTACGAGTTGATATAGCGCAGCGGTTGTGTGCAACCGCGGCCGGAAAGGACGGAAGAACGATGGCGGAAAAGGAACAGGAGCTGACGGCGCTGTTTCTGGAGCATTCGCGCAAGAGACTCTACGGGCAACACTGGCCGCGGATGCAGGCGTGCGTCGCGCTGCTCACCACGGAACAGGTCTGGTGGCGGCCCAACGAGGCGTCGAACGCTATCGGCAACCTGCTGCTGCATCTCGACGGCAACGTGCGCCAGTGGCTGGTGGCCTCGTTCAACCGCGACGAGGACAGGCGCAACCGGCCGGCCGAGTTTGCGGCGAAAGAGGGCGCTACGGCCGCGGAGCTTTTGGACCGGCTGGGCGCCACGCTCGACGAAGCCGCCCAGGTGCTCGACGGGCTGACCACGGCCGAACTGCTCGCGCTCTACGAGATCCAGGGCTACCACGTGCATGGCCTCGACGCGATCTACCAGGTGGTGGAGCATTTCGGGCTGCACTACGGCCAGGTGGCTTACATCGCCAAGCTGCTTTCGGGCAAAGATCTGGGCTTCAATATGGAGCTGGATCGGACCGGGCGGGCGGATAAACCCGACACGGAAAACAACTCGCCGCGTTGATATAATTTCTCCACACTTTCCCGTGGAGCGCATCGATGCTTACCCGCAAATGCTTCGCCCCAGTCTTCCTGGTTGCCTTCTCCATTGCAGCGTTCGCTGCCGAACCGGCGCAGGTCGTCACCTGGCCCAGCACCGGAACGCCAGTTCTGCGATTCACCTTCAGCAGGTTCAGGGACATCGGCTCCATGGCCGGCCAGAAGACATTTGTCACCGATGTCACCGCGGAGAACATTTCAGGGAAACTCATTCCTGACCAGAGATTCTCGATTTATGTACTCGATAAAAAGCAGGTGCGAATTGGCGAGGCGTGGATGCAAGTCGACAACCTTGGGCCGGACCAATCAACCAAGTTCCAGATATCGTTTAACGCGTCAGGCGCGCCTGCATCGGTGTCCGTTCTCGCCTCGTCGGACATTCCGCGCAAGGTGACACTGACGGTGAACTCAGTTCCGCAAGGCGCAGACCTCAAGGTTGACGGCGTTGACGCCGGCATGACGCCGAAGTTGATCAGCGTCGGGGTCGGAAAACATCAGCTTGGATTCAGCAAGGAAGGCTTCAACTCAGGAACATTCCCGCTTGAAATCGGCCCGGACGATGTCCCTGGAGGCTCCGTTAGCTATGAGCTTGGCGCGGCGCGCTACGACACCATCGTGCTTCGCGATGGCAGCGTACTCAACGGCGACCTCGATTCGATCTCCGGAATGGATGTGGTTGTGCGAATCGGTGGGAATCTACAGCACCTCAATCGCAACCAAGTCAAACAAATCGTCATAGTCGAGCGAGAACCGCCCAACTCGGATCAGCTGCCTCCGCCGGAGCCGAAACCCTAGCTGCCGGGTCGGCGTCCAGCCGGAGGCCGCGTGCCCAATTTCAGCGAGCTCATATCGATCACGAAGCGGTACTTCACGTCCTGCTTGAGCATGCGCTCGAAGGCTTCGTTGATCTTCTGGATGGGAATCACTTCGACATCGGCCACAATGTTGTGCTGGCCGCAGTAGTCGAGCATCTGCTGTGTCTCGGGCATGCCGCCGATCATGGAGCCGGAGAGGGCGGCGCGGCGGAAGATGAGATTGCCGATCTCGATGGTCGCGGGCTTTCCCGGCAATCCGACCATGGCCAGGGTTGCATCCTGCTTCAGCAGTTCGAGGTAGGGATCGTAGGCGTGTGGGCCGGAAGCCGCGTCGACGATGAAGTCGAAGGAGCGGGCCTGAGCCTTCATGGCGTTTGCATCGGTTGAAAGCACCACTTCATCGGCGCCCAGGCGCAGCGCGTCTTCCTTTTTATTGAGCGAGGTGGTGAACTGCACCACGTGCGCGCCCAAGGAGTGGGCGAACTTGAGCGCCATGTGGCCCAGGCCGCCGAGGCCGACGACGCCGACCTTCTTTCCGGGGCCGGCCTGCCAATGGCGCAGCGGCGAGTAGGTGGTGATGCCCGCGCACAGCAGGGGCGCAACTGCGGCGAGGTCGAGGCTTGCCGGGACGGTGTGGGCGAAGCGCTCGTCAACCACATAATTATTGGAATAGCCGCCCATGGTGATGGAGCCGTCCACGCGGTCCTTGGAGGCGTAGGTGAGCGTAGCGCCTTCGAGACAGAAATGCTCTTCGCCGCGGTTGCACGGCGCGCAGTGGCGGCAGGAATCGACGATCACGCCCACGGCCGCGATCTCTCCGACCTTGAACTTGTTGGAGGAGGTCCCCACTGCAATGACCCGGCCGACGATTTCGTGGCCCGGCACCAGGGGATAGATGGCATTGCCCCACTCGTTGCGCGCCATGTGCAGATCGGAGTGGCAGACGCCGCAGTAGAGGGTCTCGACGACGATCTCGGTCGGCCCCGGCTCGCGGCGGCTGAATACGTAGGGTGCAAGCGGGGTTTGGGCGTTGGGTGTTCCGTAACCGTGGGATGAGGGCATGGCTGGATTCCTTTCGAGAGAATTCTAGAATAACGGACCGGGGTTCATCCTTGGGAGATGGTTCGTTGGAAAGAAACCATCCCTCGGGGGCTAAAGCCCACGCCCGTTTTGACGCATTCACGGCACGACTGAAGTCGTGCCCTTTCAAAACGGCAGGATTCCGGAAAGGTTCTCGAAGATCTCCGCTTATCGGAGCAGCTCTTTCAGGTGGATTCAACAGCGCTGCGCCACGACTACGCGGGGAATGCCCTGGAGATCGGCGATGAATTCGATTCCCGCGAAGCCTTCCTCTTCGAGCAGCGCCTCCATGGCCTGCTGCTGGCCGAAGCCGATTTCAAGGAGAAGGATTCCGCCGGCGGCGAGGGCTTTCGACGACTCGGGAAGCAGGCGGCGGTAGATTGCGAGGCCGTCGCCGCCGGCAAAGAGCGCCTGCGCCGGCTCGTAGTTGCGCACCTCAACGGCGAGCGTGGCGCGGTCACTCTCCGGCACGTAGGGCGGATTGGAGACGATGAGATCGAATGACTCGCCGGCAACGGGCGCGAGCAGATCGCCTTCGAGAAAGCGGATGCGGTTGGCCACGCCGTGGCGCGAGGCGTTGGCTCGGGCCACGGCCAGCGCGGCCGCGGAGATGTCGGTGGCTGTGATTTCGGCGAACGGCAGAGCGCGCGCCAGCGCCACGGCAATCGCGCCCGAACCCGTGCCCACGTCAATAATGCGCGGCGAGGGAATCGCGCTGGTTGGTCCCAGCTTTCCGGCCAGTTCAATCGCCTTTTCCACCAGGAGTTCCGTCTCCGGCCGCGGAATCAGCGCGTCGCGGTTCACATGAAACGGCAGGCCGTAGAACTCGGCTTCGCCGGTGATGTACTGGATGGGCTCGCCGGTCAGGCGGCGTTCGATGGCGTCGCAGAACGCGGCGGCGCGATCGGGGGCGAGCGAATCGCCGTCGTGCGCGAGGAGCCACGCGAGGTTGGCTTGCGGCGAGTTCTGCCGCAGCACGTCAAGGAGCAGCGTCTCGGCGTCGCGGCGCGCACGCGCGGGATGCGGGCCCTCGGAGAGAACGTTCGCAGCTTCGTCGAGAGCCAGGCGGAGGGTCGGGGTTGCGTTCGATGCGGGCTGCATGAGCGTTCGAAAGATTCTATAGTAATTCCGGAATGGCTGTACCCATCGGTAGTGGGCAAGTTGAGTATCCACAGTACGAACGTGGCTGGTGATCATCCCTTTGCAGAAAACGCAAACAAAACCAGGAAAACCAATAGGCCCACGATTAACAGGCCGGCCAAAAGAAAGACCATTTTCTGACGGCGTACCGCGACCTTTTGAATGCCGATAGATTCCTCCTGGTGCTTCAACGCCTCTTTGTAGTTCTCCACGTGCGACTTTTGTAAATCTCTGATTTCCTCCAGGAGCTTAATCACTTGCTCTTCGGCCATAACCTCGCCTCCACGGCTAGTCTACTCTCGACTGAACCAATTTCCGAGCGCCCAACGCACCTTCACAAGAACAAACTGACCCACGACCTAGCCATCGCCCGCGTGCCCCATCCTCGCGCTCTTTCGCGAAATGGGTGGGAAAGCCAGGAGGCTGGGTGCAGCTGCTCCGGAACGGAATCAAACCGGATAGCGTTCGAGGGCGATGGCGTGATTGGCGACGGTGCGGCTGAGGGCCACGGCGTCGGCGGGCGTGAAGCGCGCCAGGCGGCGCAAGATGGCGAGTTGGGTGGCGAGGGCGTCGCCCTCGGCGCAGGCGGCGAGGATGCGGCGCGACGCTCGCTCGGCCAGGGCCATGGTTTCATCGGCCAGGAGGCCGGTCATGGCCGCGGCTGCCTCGGCCGAGCTGCGTCCGGCCGCGGCCAACTTGCGCGCCCGCAAGAGCGCCGACTCGAGCGCGTACACGTGGCCGATCATGTCGGCGAGATCGGCGACAATCTCCTGCTCATTTTCGAGCGCGGTCATGTAGCGCTGGCTGGCCACACCCGCAGCAAACAGCGTGATTTTTCTCGTTTTGGACAAGATTTCTGCTTCACGGGTCAGCGGCTCGCCGGAGCTCTCGGCGCCGTCGAGCGAAAGCGGTTCAGTCACCTCGTCCATCACGCGCTTGATGGCCGCGAGCAACGGCAGCTTGCCGCTGATGGCGCGCTTCATCATCCAGCCGGTGATGATGAGGCGGTTGATCTCGTTGGTGCCTTCAAAGATGCGGTTGATGCGCGCATCGCGATAGGTGCGCTCCGCCGGATAGGCCTCGGTGTAACCGTAACCGCCCATGGTGGCGATGAGCTCGTCAGCGACGAGGGTGAGCATCTCCGAGCCGTAGATCTTCACAATTGAGCACTCGACCGCGTACTCCTCCATATTGCGCGCCGCGTCGTAAGGCGGGGCGTCGCCGAGCTTGGCGGGACCTTCGGCGGCAAGCTTTGCCGCGCGCGCATCGATCAGGCCGGCTGTACGGTAGGCCATGCTTTCGGCCGCGTAGAGTTGCGCTGCCGAGGCCGAGATCTTGCGCTGGATCATGCCAAACTCCGCAATCGACTTGCCGAAGGCGCGGCGCTGTTTGGCGTAGCGGATCATTTCTCTCAGCGCATGGCGCGCGCCGCCGATGCAGGCCACGCCCAGCTTGAAACGGCCCACGTTGAGCACGTTGAAGGCGATGTGGTGGCCTTTGCCGGCCTCGCCGAGCAGGTTTTCCTTGGGGATTTTGCAGTCCTCGAAGACGAGCGGACAGGTGGACGAGCCGCGAATGCCGAGCTTGTGCTCTTCTTGGCCTACAGTGAGCCCCGGCGTGCCGCGCTCAATGAGAAACGCGGAGAATTTTTCGCCCCCCGTCTCCGGATCGACGATTTTGGCGAAGACCGTGAAAAGCCCCGCAATGCCGGCGTTGGTGAGCCACTGCTTTTCGCCGTTCAGGATGTAGTGCGTGCCTTCGGGCGAAAGCCTGGCGCGGGTGCGGATGTTCATGGCGTCGGAGCCGGAGCTGGCTTCCGAAAGCCCATACGCGCCGATCCACTCGCAGGTCGCGAGCTTGGGCAGGCATCGCTGCTTTTGGGCTTCCGTTCCATACCAAACGAGCGGCAGCGTGGCGATGCCGACGTGCGCGCCGAATGCAGTGGAAAAGCTGGCCAGCGCGGAGATGTGATCGGTGATGAGCATGGAGCTGACCCTGTCGAGCCCCATGCCGCCGTACTCTTCGGGGATGTCGACGGCGGCGAAGCCGAGTTCGGCGGCCTTGCGCAGCAGCGTCTCCATCGCGCCGGGTTCCTTGGCTTCGATGGCCGCCACGCGGGGCAGAATCTCCTCGCGCGCAAAGCGAGCCGCGGTAGCCGCGATCTGCCGCTGCTCCTCGCTGAGGTCTTCGGGAGTGAAGACTTCGGCGGGCGTGCGCGTTTCAAGCAAGAAGCTGCCGCCCGCGGCGGCGGCGATGGGGGATGGGACGATGGTGGACATTGGCTTCGGCGGCCTCCTGGAGCGATCGATCCCGCCCCCGGGGATTTCGCGCCGGGTTTCCTATCGTTTCCCTCAAGCGCGCGGAAAGGATGGGGACACGGCAAGCGAATGCTTCCGGGCCGGATCGATATGGACGCTGAGGCCCACCTTACGACAGTTACGCGAGCCCCGGCAACAAGCCTGTAGCCTCGGGCCGCTCTGACTCATCCTCGACGGTCTTTTGCCGATGAAGCGGACGGGCCACCGTCCCGCGCCTATTCCGCGCCCGTTTGCCCCGGCGCCGGCAAGCGCGAAGGAAACGAAGTCCCGCAGATGCCGTTCATGGTCGGGAACGATCGCATCGGCGTGGGCGTGGAGGACGTCGACGCCGATCACAAGAAAATGGTGGAGATGATCAACGAGCTCTATGACGCTATCCTGGCCGGAAGCGGGCGCAAGAAACTCGATGCCTTCTCGACCGGCTGGTGGATTACACACACTACCACTTCGCCCACGAAGAGGAGTTGTTTGCCCGCACCGGTTATCCGGACACCGCCGCACACAGACACGAACATGACGAAATGGCTGAGTGTATGAAGAACACCTGGCGCCGGTATCGCAATGGCTCAATACCGGCGCCTTCGCTTGAGGTGATGAATACTCTCAAGGACTGGCTCTTCAACCACATCCTCGGCTCGGACCAGAGATATGCGCCGCACACAAAGGCACACCGAAGGTGGGGCTCCCAAATCCCGTGGGATCCAGAGCGAACTGCAACTGTGTATTAGGCAACGAATCCGAAAATGGAATGGTAAAAAAGCGCTTATCCCGCACGCTGTCGTGGCAATGCGGGCGCGTGGCCGTTGTTACCTAAGTCCCAGGCTCAGGAACTGCTCCTTACCGGGTCCTGTAGCAACGATGCCTTTCTGCGGGTTCGTGAGAGCCCTGTCACACGCGTCGAGGAGCGAATTCCATATGGAATTGACCTTCGGGACGGCATGGGTTGTCCGGCTACGGTAGCCCTCCGTCTCCGGTGCCTCCTCATTCGATTCACGGGCCGGAGTCCGCTGCAGGTGCCATAGGCGATCCTCACCCATCACATACGTTGAGCCGAGGTAGGTTCGCGATTCGCTCTTTGCGTTGCGTATGATCGTATCCCAGGCATCCCTGGTTTCGGTGCGGCGGGAAATCTTTTCTTGCAACGCCTCAATTTTCTTGTCCAGCTGCTCCTTCGCGGAATTGGCAAAATCCACACAGGCGGCCTGCGATTCGCCTCCTGCGTTGCGCACGACGGTATCCCAGGCATCCTTGGTTGCGTTGTGGTTGCGAATGTCCTCTTGCAGTACTGCAATCTCCATGTTCAGCCGCTGCACGTGCCATTGGCCATCCTCGCCCATCTCATACGATGTGCCCTGGAAGATGCGCGGCGCGCTTCCTCCGTTGCGCTCGATCATATCCCATGCATCCTTGGTTTCGTTATGGAGGCGAATCTTTTCTTGCACCGCCTCAACTCTCCTGTCCAGCCGCTCCTTCTGGGATTCGGCAAGATCCAGACAAGCGGCATCCGATTCGCTTCCTGCGTTGCGCACGATCGTATCCCAGGCAGCCTTGGTTTCGTTGTGGAGGCAGATTTCCTCTTGCAGTTCTACGATCTCCATGTTCAGACGCCCTGTCTCATGCTCGGCAAAGTTCAGACAACCATCCGCCATCTGCTTAAGCTCCTTTCGAGAATTTCCCTGCGTCATCCCTTGCAACCGGTATCCCCGATTTAAAACACAAGGGGCGTAATTATTATACGCCATCTAAGGCACTTTGCAAATACAACTCTTGTCCAATGGGGAATACCACTCTTGTCCAATGGCAAGACAATCGCATTTAGAGTATAGTGCGGCTCCACCTTGCTCTTTTAAAATCAGGCCTTTCCGCTTTTTCAAATGCGATTGCACGGGGAATTTCCAAGGCAAAAGCCGGGCTATTCGCCGTCGTCCATGCGTTGTCCGCCTCATCGAGGGCCGTTCAGGCCAATTGCGCCGTCACCTAAGAAAAGACGTCCCGCACATGAAGGCGCACCACGTCCATTGACCTGGGCGCTCGGCACGCGGCCAAGCGCCGCGGGGCCGGGATCGTTCGATCCCGGCCCCGCGCAGTTTTCCCGAAAAATGTGAATCGTCTAGACCTTGAACGCCGGATGCGCGGCGTAATGCAGCAGCGCCGCGACCGCGCAACTCACGAGCCGGGTTTCAGCCGAATCCGCGCGGCTGGTGAGGATGGTGGGCACACGGGCGCCGAGCACGATGCCGGCCAGTTGCGCGCCGCCCAGGTATTCGAGCTGCTTGGCCAGCATGTTTCCGCTTTCCAGATCGGGAACCACGAGAATGTCGGCCTGGCCGGTGACCGGCGAAACCAGCTTCTTGATCTGCGCGGCCTTCAGGCTCACGGCGGTGTCGAAGGCCAGCGGCCCGTCGAGAATGCCGCCCGTGATCTGGCCGCGGTCGGCCATCTTGCACAGCGCGGCCGCATCGAGCGTGGATTGGATTTTGGGATTTACGGTTTCGATGGCGGAGAGCAGCGCCACCTTGGGCTCGGGAATGCCCAGCGCATGCGCGAGGTCGATGGCGTTCTGCACTATGTCGACCTTGCCTTCGAGATCGGGCGTAATGTTGATGGCCGCGTCGGTGATGAGCAGGGTGCGCGCGTAGGCCGGCGTGTCCATGATGAAGACGTGGGAGACGCGCCGCGCCGTGCGCAGGCCGGTGTCGCGCTGCAAGGCGGGCTTCAGCAGTTCGTCCGTGTGCAGGCTGCCCTTCATGAGGGCCTGCGCGTTGCCCGCGCGGCAAATGACCACGGCAGCGGTGGCCGCCTGAGCCTCGGTCTCGGCCTCCACAATGGGGTACTTGCTGATATCGACGCCGATTTTGGCGGCAAGCGCCTGCATGGCGTCCCCTGGGCCGATGAGCGTGGGCTCGATGATGCCGGCGGCGGCGGCCTCCACTGCGCCCTTCAGCGCCACTTCGCTCAAAGGCCACACCACGGCCGTGGTGATGGCGGGCAAGGCTTTGCAGCGCTCGATGAATTGATGAAAGACGTGGTAATCCGGAGGGTGTCCTACAAGTGGGTCGACGGCAACGGCTTCAGCCAGCGTGGCAAGATCGCTCATGAACTCAAATCTCCTCTCCCGGCAATGCACGGGCGCGCCGGGATACATAGAACTATTGTCGCGTGACGGCCGCAAAGGGCATGTGCCATGGGTCACAGTACGGGCCTTTGTCTCTGCATGCGGTATCGGCGCGTCAATTGCATCCAGCACCGGTTTCCGGAGGCCGGCTATCCTCATGCAATTCGAGTGCTACCGCAGTTGCGAGTAATACTCTTGCGACAGTTTTCTCCCCCGAGCGCCGAAGCGCGGCAAGCGGACGATGCCCATCTTGTGGGCAACAAAACTCATCGTCGTCGCCAACACCCCCAGGCCGTACTGCACGCTGCGTTTGAAGTTGATCGAGGACGCCTCTTCAAAGTACTTCGTGGGGCAGGAGATCTCGCCGATGCGGAAGCCGAAGATCACCGCCTGCGCGATCATCTGGTTGTCGAAGACGAAATCGTCGGAGTTTTCCTGGAGCGGCAGCGCCTCGAGCAGCTCGCGCGAGAAGGCGCGGAAACCGGAGTGATATTCCGACAGTTTCACGCCCAGAAAAAGATTCTGAAACGCGGTAAGCAGCCGGTTGGAAACATATTTGTACAAAGGCATTCCGCCTTTGCGAGCGCCACCGCCCAGGATGCGCGACCCGAGAACCATATCGTAGACGCCGCTCGCCACCATGCCTGCCATGGCCGGAACCAGCAGCGGCGTGTACTGGTAATCGGGATGCACCATCACCACAATGTCCGCGCCCGCCTTGAGCGCCTCACGATAGCAGGTCTGCTGGTTGCGCCCGTATCCATAGTTCGCGTCGTGGATGAAGGTCGCGACGCCCAGCTGGCGCGAAAGCTCCGCGGTCTTGTCGTTGCTGGAGTCGTCGACCAGGATCTTGATGTCCACTACGTCCGTGAGTTCCCGCACGGTCTGCTCCAGCGTCTTCTCGGCGTTATACGCCGGCATCACCACCGCGATCCGCTTGCCGCTAATCATTGCCTAAAAACCTCGAAACCCTGCGTCTCGTAGATTCTATTCACATCGGCTTCCTAGCGTTATGGTTTCGCCGGACCGTCCCGGGGCACAAACTCCAAAACTCTAACATGGTCGTAGACCCCCACGGTGCGGACGAAGAACTCCCCTTGAGCGGTCTGCGCGATCCAGTCAAGCTCCGCGGACGAATAGTGCTGTTGATCGGCTCCGACAGCCAAAAAGCGTTCGTGTTTCTGCTCCGCCTCCCTGAGAAAGGGCAAGAACACCCTCTTTGTCTCGTTATTAAGCCCCTCGGGCAATGGCACTATAGGCGAGGTGATCTTGTAGTACGAAAGCTGCGGAAAGAGGCGGTCAGTTTTTGGCGAGTCCGTTGGCATTGTCTCGTAGTTGGCTTCGATAAAGTTGCTGCAAACCAAAACGGGAGCGTTATCTTTCGAGCTCAAATCCTGCACCACCTCTAAAGCGGACTTCCAGGAGAAATCGTGCTCTTTTGAGCTTGGCGAGAACAGGTAGGATGCCACCGTGAGAGTGACAAAAATGACGCAAAAGGTCGCCCTTACGGCTTTGGAACGGAACTGCCATACCAGCATCGCCCAACAGAGCGATATCCCAGGGACCGCGCTCAAGCGATGATAGTGCGAGGTAAACACGTTGAGCGATGTCCCGACAGATACTGCGTAGAGAATGACAACGGGAATGGAAGCCAGGCTAGCAACGAACATGACTTGCCATTTTTCAAAGCGAGTTACCTCGATCGGCCGATTCCTTGCGATAAAATACAACGCGGTCAACGTGGCAGAAAGAGTCAGCATCCCTGGCATGAACGGGGGGATCAGGTAGAGCCAGCCGGGGGATGGAATCACCACGTGCGAGCTCGGGTTGTGAAACAGGTATCGCAGCCCCGCGACTAGTGGAATACATGCCGCTGCGAAGACAACAAGCGCAATCGAGCCCTGGCGCACCAGGATTTTCAAGCTGCGGGCCTTGAACACGATGAAACAAACGAGGAAGGCGGGGAGGATAGCCGCGAAGAGAAAGTGAAGGTAGACGATTGCCGCAGCCAGCAGCCCGAACAGAGCAGCAAGCCAGTTCGAATCGTTTCTGCGCAAACGAAGCAGCGTCAGGATCGCCGCGTTTGTGAACAGAACGGCGAGCGCGTATGGCCGAACGTCAATCGCCTCGAAAACAACGGAGTAGTTAAGGCAGAAGACTATCGTGGCAATCACAGCAAATTCCGAATCGATCAGCTCGCGCGCAGCAAGATACAAGAGATAGGCAGCCCCGAGCATGGCAAGGACGGAGGACGTTCTAAGCGCAATTTCGCTGGTTCCGAGCAGTTTGGTCCAAAGCCAGAGGATATAAGAATATGCAGGAGGGTTAATAGAAACAAAATGGCGCTGCCAAATTCCCGAAAAACCCTCGCAGATTAGCCAATACGAGCCGGTCTCATCCCCGCGAAGCGGCGCTCGAAAGGCGATGAACCATATCGAAATCGAAACCGCGAGGGCCACGGCATAGATCGCGTAAAAGACACGATTCTGAATCAGCGGGCTGCCGTCAAGCGATGGTTTGCGGACTGCTTCCTGTAGCTTCAACGGATAAAATCTCCATCACGGCGCCGCTCGCGGCGGCGGGAGGTCCTTTCAATGAAGGGCCTTCCAAGGGGTTGGCTCACACGAGCGTGATCGCATCTTTGCGCTTCGCCATAGTGTGGGGTATTCGAGAACACGTCAACGTTTAACCGCAACTGCAAATGCTTCAAATCCCTGCTTTCTCATCGCCCGTAAGGCGACGACGGGCATGAACATCGTCACCACCAAAGCGAGCGCCAGGAACCGAAACCAAGGCAATCTCCTTTCCCCATCGCGATTTGCCCAGCGCCAAGAGCTCATGTAGTAACCCCAGGCTGACTGGACAAATGGTGTTTCGTAAACAACCAATTCGAATCCCGCCTTATCGCATAGGCGGGACAATGTTGTCTTGTCGTAAAAATGCAGGTGACGGGGCAAATCCAGCAATGCCCAATACTGGCCGAAGCTCTGGCCGTACTCCGCGGCTTGCCGAGTCGGAATACTAATGAAGACCCGGCCTCCAGTGCGCAGATAGCGAGCGGATATGAACAACTCTCGCAGAGGGTCTTGTAAATGCTCAATCACATTCCAGAACGCAACGACGTCGATTTGTTCCTCATCCCAGAGGCCCAAAGCCAGTTCGCCAGCGCGGACATCAAGACCAAGCTCACTTCTGATGCTATCTGCCATGCTGCTGTTGTATTCGACTGCCCTTACATTCCACCCCGCGTGGTGGGCAGCCACCAGAAAATCGCCGGCTCCGCATCCCACTTCCAGCATCTCATGCCCTATTCCATAGCGTCTTAGCCGCGAGATGCGGCGGCGCGTCGTCCAGGCGCGCAGAATCTTCCAGACCGGCCACCCCGGCACTTTCCACGCTGGCCGATAGCAATCGTAATTACTGGAAGCCGAGTAGGCCTCACTAAGTTCAAGGTCACTGGGTCTCGGGTTCTGCATCACATAGCCGCAAGAAGAACAGCGGGTTAGCTTGAAGCTCTTCTTGTACTTGGGCCGGCACAAGTCGCAACCCTCGCGGACTCCTGTCCACTCGTTGCTATTGCAAAATGGACAGGGTTCATATGTGCTCTTCAATCCTTCATTTGATTCCAGGTACATCTTTGTCAGAACCCCTTCCTGTAAGGACTTATGACCGGCATTGAGAACCTCCATGGCGCTTCAGCATCAACCGCGAGCTCACCCGCTGCACAATCCTTGAATCCCTCAGGTACCGGCGCCATCCTCCGGGACCCAGGGCTAGCAACTTTGCCAAAACCGTCAGCGTTTGAGGGGACTGTCCACGGGTTGCGGCAGACAGGGCTGAGTTGACCGCAATTGATACGCGTGCGGCCCGCACCACCGAGGTTCTGCGTCTTCCGGCGCAGGCCCAGTTTTTAAGGCCACGGTCAAGCACCGTTGTCAATTGGAGTTCCCACTCGTTCGCGAGCAGCCTGCGACTCGCGGTTTGCGAATCCGGGTGAATGCGGAAAGCACTAAGTGCTTCGTCGATGAAACGCACCCGGCCGATTGCTCCAAGGCGCAGCCAGAGGTCCCAATCGGCTGAGAACCAGAGCGATTCGTCCAGCGCCCCCGACTCAAGCGCGGCTTTTCGCCGGAACACCGGCGAATTGATCGCGATAAAGTTTTGCACGAGAAGGCGCTCGGTGAGTTGATCTGGCCGGAGGACACCATCGGAGAATGGGCAGGTCCAGGGCCCAAGCCTCTCTCCTTCCGGTCCGACGAACACTGCGTTGTGAAGGATGAGCGCGCCCTCGGCGGTCTCCATCTCTCCCCAGAGTCTCTCCATCCTGCCCGAGAGCCAAAGATCGTCCTGATGCAGGAAACAGGCCCAGTCTCCGGTGGCTTCGCGCAAGCCTATGTTAGTGGCCGCTACCCAGTTTCCAATTCTGCCGGGAGAGATGATTCGCATGGGCAGTGCTTGGGCGAAATCACGTACTATTTCCAAGGTGCGGTCTTGCGAGCCGTCATCGATAACTAACAATTCGATCCCATCGCGATACTGTGTGCGCACGCTCTCAAGCGCCGCGGCGATAAATCTCTCACCGTTGTAACAAGGCATAATGACCGACAGGAAAGGATTCATCGGGCGTTCCACTTTCTCATGTCGCCGGCTCCACGTTGTGCGGACTTCCCCAATCCCAGGACAATTGCAGCGCAGGCCGCAATCAGAAGATAGGATACTGTGAGAAGAATCCTATTGGCTAAAACCCACTGCGCCCCTGTGGCAAATGGCGTCCCAAAGAGATCGAGCGCACCCGCGCCCGCCAGGTCATTGAGGCCAATTCCTCCTGGGGTGACCGCGACGATCGTTACAACGCTCACCAACGGTACCGCCGCCGCCATTTGCCAAAAGGGAATGTGCAAGCCAACCGCCCCCGCGGTCTGAATCGACATCAACACAACTACGCCTGTGCGAAGCGCAGAGAGAACAACAAGACGACGCGCCAGGGCGGCGTTCAAGATGCCCGAGTGCTGGAGTGCCCGCGCGCTGTCGAATATCCGATGGAAGGGGCCGGAAGCTGGGGCTTTCAATCGGGCGGCAAGCCAGCGCATGATGCGCACGGATGGTTCAACGGCAAGAAGCGCGAGGACGATCGAGGCTGAGGCGCAGATCGCCCACATCCTCGCTCCGCCATGGCCGTACCAGGTGATTCCCGATGCGACAGCAAGGAAGCCTACCATATAAACGTCAAAGCCCTGCTCAAGAAGCGTACCGGCCGTACCGCGTTTCAAGGCTCTTCCATGAATGCAGGTTCCCAACGTGCGAGCCGTGGACATGGCGACTTGTACAGGAAGGATGAGTCCAATGGCCAGCCCCACGCTGGTCAGCGCGTAGGATGTGGTTCTTGGCGGGACGGAATCGGAGGGGCGGCGCCATGCGGCGTCAATACTCCTCCACTTCTCAGTGGAAAGATAGATCAGCAGAGCATTCAAAAAGAGGATCTTGGAAAAAGCCATCAAACTGACGCTTCTAAGTTGTTGCAGCGTTAGCCGAAGATCTACCTTACCGAACTTTATGAGCATGACGATCAGAATGATCGCCAGCGCGACTGAAGCGACCGTCAGGAAGAAGCGCCGCATGGTCATCAGCGTCGCCTGAGGCCGAGAATGCTCAGAAAGAAACTGCTGCAGACAATCTGCACACCCAGGGTGAGAGAGAAAACTGCGGGCATGACGACGCGCAGCATGTGCTCGGGATCGAGGGCGCCAAATCTATCTTTCGCCCAGCCCGAGACGGCTAAGATCGATCCGCCAATTCCCAAAGCGATCAGGAGGCCGCCGACGGCGAGTCCGGTTTCCAATGTAATGTGCCGAAAAGCGCGGGTGAGACGCGGGTCTTCAGGCAGCAGGCCTTCTGAGATCGCGAACACCTTGGTAAATATAGCAAAGGCGGCAAGCTGAAAGCCGAGCAACACCGATACGAAGGCGTAAAGCAGCGTGTGCACATCGAGACCAATGCTGCCGATCCTTCGCGGTCCCGGCAGCAACCAGGCGCTTGCAGCCAATCCCAGCACAAACAGAAAGCACCCCGGATACAGAAACAGCCAACGCGGGCTGTGCATGAGCATGAATCGCAAATGGCGCCAGCCGTCGCGGTAGGGGCGAAGGTGCGGAGAGTGCGAACGGCCGTCCCGGTTCAGAACGGTTGGAACTTCCGCGATTTTCATGCCCTTGAGCTGTGCCTCGATCACCATCTCGGAGGCAAACTCCATTCCGGTGGTCCTCAAGTCAAGAGAATCGTAGGCACGCTTTCGAAATCCTCGAAGGCCGCAGTGGAAGTCCCCCACCTGCGAGTGGAAAAACAGTCTTCCGATGAAGGACAGAATGGGGTTCCCGATAAAACGGTTCTTCCAAGGCATCGCCCCTGGGCGGATGCCCCCCTTGAACCGGTTTCCCATGACGAGGTCGTAGCCCTGGCGCAACTTTTCGAGAAAGTCGTCAAGATGTTCAAAGTCGTAACTGGCATCGGAATCGCCCATGATGCAATAGCGGCCGCGCGCGGCGTTGATGGCGCCATGGAGCGCGGCGCCGTAACCGTGCGTGGGAATTTCGACGACGCGAGCGCCGAGATTGGCAGCAATCTGCTGCGAGCCGTCGGTCGAGCCGTTGTCGCCCACGATAATCTCGCCGCTCACGCCGGAGCGCGCAAGAAACTTGCTCGCCATTTCGATGCAGGCGGGCAGCGTCTCGGCCTCGTTGAGGCAGGGCATGACGATACTCAGTTCAATGTCCATTCTGGCGATCTCCCGTTCTCAAAGCGTGATGGCCATTGGAATCTGCGCCTTGCCGCTGCATTACCGGGCAGAATGCCTGGGTCGGCTGCAATGGATGGGCACATCTCACGTATGCGCTCGTCATTTTTGGCCTCTCGTCCCATCGTGCAACCCTGCCATTCTAAGCCGACCCCTGGAATGCGCGGAAGAACTTAGCGAGCGGGGAGTTTTCCGCGCCGGACGCGAATCCCTCCTTCGTGTCAAAGGCTCTCTCCATGATTCGCCGCCAAGGAAGCGCCGAACGGTTCGCGCGCATCCGCGGATCCTCCTCTTTCCTGGGCGGTGCGCCGGAAATAGACCCAGAGATAGAAGCTGCCCGTCGCCAGAAGCACGAGCGGGGCAGGGTGAAAGACAAAGGCCGTCAGGAACTTGCCCCATGCACCGTCGAGGCCTCCGATCATACCGTACATGATTTGCGAGACTATAGTTGTGGGAACGTCCGATGTGCTCGCGATCGCCAAGGTCGTCATCAGGCCGGCAAGCCACTTCAGAGGTCCGCCTTCGCGCCACAGCAAAGCGCACGCCGGAACCGTAAGCAGGAGCAACTTCGCGTCGTAGGTCCGGTGGTAAACCGGCAGCATCGATAGCGGAGCAATAGCGGCAAGCGCAATCCACGCATTCTGTTTTGTTAAGCGCGACCTGAGTACGCGAACGGCGCCGGCGAAAAGAAGCAAGCCGCACGTCAAATAGCTGGCAGCGTTGTAAAAGCGCGGCTCGTCCCGCAGGAGGCTAAAGGTCGACTGCAGGCTGATCACAGGGTCCGCCATAAGGAATGAGAGCGAATCGGGTCCAGGATCGTTCACGCTGCCGTGCGCCGAAAGCGCGTGTATATTCGCGCGCAACTCCTGCGGCCACTGTGGAGAGACCGAAGAAACCCAAAGGATCGCTGGCAGCGTCAACGCAGCCACAACCACAAGAGTCTGCAGGGCCCGCTTACGATAAGCGCCCCCCAGCAGCAAAAAATAAAACCACACTAGTCCTGCATCGTGAGGCTTGAGAGCGAGGCTGATGGCCAGGCAAATCACGCCGGCGCGCACAAACCGTTCTTCAAGCAGGCACCAGACCGCGACGATACAGAGACTGACGACGATGCCGGCAAGATTCCCCAGCGAAAGAACGATCTCGGCATTCGCAAGCAGGAGACCAATCAGAAGCGTGGCCGGCTTCAGCGCGTAATCCCTGGCGATTAACCAGATCAGGAATGCTGCCATCGAGAGACCCGCTGCTTGCAGCACCATCCAAAAAAAAACGGCAGTCTTCCACGGCAAGATCGCAAACGGCGCCACGAGAAACAGCGCAGTGGGGAGGTTGACGCACACCATATTCCCGCGGCGATACAAGAACGCTTCGGATGGAACGGGTGAGAATCTGCCGCCTTCCGATTCATACACCTGCGGAAAGACGGCAGGATCGTACGGGTCGCTATGCCGAATCAGGCAGCGCGTCCCATAGAAGACTGCTTTGAAGCTCCCCATGCCGGAATAAAAGCGCGTCGCAATGATTGAACCCCAGGTGACGGAGATTGCGGCACTCAACAAGAGGCAGACCAGCGCCTTGCGCTGCTTCGAACCTCTCTTCGGCCTCATCCTTCGCCTCTTGGAACTCCAGTGGACTGGGCAACCGCAGTCCGCGCCTCTCCGCACGCAATGATCGGCGGCGCAGGGTTGGCTTGATGGGCGGCGGGTAGCAGCATTTCGGTCCAGTTTCCTTTCCGCGGAATCACACAAAAACACGCGGGAATTATCGAGATTCTACGGCACGACGGCGAACTTGCCAGCCCCGAATCTGCCCATACGAACCCCTCTCGTCACCTTTCAATCCCGACCTATGGCATTTCTCCTTCAACCGCGGCCTTGCTGAGCCCAGTGCCCGGCGCAGATTTCCTGTTGAAATCGGCACTGAAGCGCATCGTCTTCGGCAAACATTTGGAGGAGAAATACTTGAAAAGTAAGAGAGGCCGGATGGCTGCGGAGAATCCGCTTTCATCCAGCCTCTTTCGGAATCTCGATCTCCGGAAGGGGTCCAGCCCGGTCCAGAGCCGAGTGAATTGGTTACGTATGACAGCGCGTACCTGGGATGATTCTGGCTTCGAAATTACCCAAGATTACTCAAAACGAGCTGGCCACCGCAGAGAACTTAGTGCTCAATTCCGCCGCAAAAGGTGGAAACAACGTAACGACCGCCAGAACCACCATCATGAATATCATGGCAACCTCAATCAGATCCTGACCGTGCTCCTCTTCGATCAGCCCGTGGAGTCGTACACGCAACCTTGCAATTACGTGGTTCATTCCTGCACACCCCCGTTCGATGACCGACCACTGCCGACGCCAAGCTTGCTTGTTTCCTAGCCTTGAGGATCATCCGAGCCGTTCATCTGCATGGGAGGAGAACCTCCGTAGCCGATGCCTGAGATCTTCTCTCCTCTTGGCTCTTGACGTGTCGATCGCCGGAATGGCTCGCTCTTTACGGGGAGAATCCGATCTCCCTGCCGAAGGCAGGTTGCGTATCCTCCCCGCGAAGAGACTGAGTCGCCGAGTGAAGTCGCGCGTGCGGAATTGGCTTCCCAGAGACTAGAGAAATGAACTGCCAATACTCGCGAACACACTGTTCACCGAAGCTGGGGCGCTGCTGACGCCAAAAAAGATGCACGCCAGCGCAACCAGCGATGCGCATTCTCCCACTTCCTGACCTTCTTCGCCGTATTTCATGCCCTTGAATTGAACGTGCACGCGAGACGCGCAGCGCGTTCGGTCTTTCCCTTCCGGGAAGATTCCGACCGGAGCAGGCGCACCTGCCGCCACGAACTCTCGCGTTTTTCAAGAGCACAGACGCCGAGCCGATCGTTTCCGTGAGAACCCAGGCGATCCTAGCCGGTCTGTACCATTGCAGTTGAGGACTGTGGACCTCTTGACCTGACAGGAAAGGCACAGCGCGGCACTGAGCCGGTCTGCGCCTTTCCTGTCAAGATGCTGAGGTCCTGGGTACTCTGTACTGCCAAGGACTGTTACAGAGTGGTGGCGACCTGCGAGAAGATGATATTCATCGCGGAGGCAACCTTCTGCATGCTGGCGATGGTGGCCACGGCGATCAGGGCGGCGACGAGGGCATACTCGATCAGATCCTGACCTTCCTCGTGCTTCATCAGGTTTTGCATTTTCACATACATTGCTAGAAACAGATTGTTCATTTTCTTTCCTCTCCGATTCAGTTTTCCCAGCCTCAGCCGGGCGCTGTGATTGGTGCATCTGGCGTGCCATTCTTGGACACGTCATCTTGCACTTTAAAATCAACGGCGTGAAAATAATATACCACTATTTGGGGATTCGGAAAGTGTATACATTTGTTTACAACCCTGGCTCCGCAGACAGGCCCCGTTTACATTACCTTAGGCTAGTTGAATGATGATTTCCCCATATTGGCGGAGATATATTCGCTTTTATTCGTCTTTTGCGGCTCCCCTCGCCTTCCCGCTCGCCGGACTATACCCTTCCGTCGATCGGGGAGACCTTTGCAAGGAGCTCTAACCCTCCTGTACCTGCGGGCGCCGTCGAGCGTCGGCTGTTCGCCCTGGAAGCTTCCCCGCCGCGTACAGGTACCAGCAGAGCCATGCCGGCGTCGTCCACAAATAGTACGGCGAGACGATCGCCACGCCCATCTCCAGTTCCAGAATTCCCACCACGGCAAGCACCAAAAGGGGCCAGAGGGGCCGACGCGATCCGATACACCGGTAAGCTCCTGCCAGGATGGCCGGAAGCAGCATCGTTTCGTCGGTCAGAAATCCAAACGGGGTACACATCGCGCCCACCAGCAGCAGAATCAACCCATGATCCATCCAGTCCCACGATTGGCGCCGCGTCCAGAAGTACCAGAGCGTCCATACGCCCGCGGCGGCCTCGGGAGCAAACTGAATCCAAACGGCACGCGGATCGATCATCAGCCTGAGTTCGGCGCTCAACCTGGGCACAACCTCGTTAAGCGCTCCGCCCGTGCGCATCATCTCTGCGTATTGGCCCCAGGCATTGGGGTCCATCGCATAAGCCAGCACACAGCTGCCGATCAGTGCCACGCCGAAGCCGGCCAGGATGCCAAAGCCTCTTTTTTTCGTAACGCACCAAAGCAGGAGCGCAATGCCGAACAGCACGAAGAAGTGTGGCTTGAGCGCGCACAGCAAAAGAGCCGCTCCGGCAAGGAATGGACGATCCTTCCAAAGAAGCAGAAAGAGCGTGATCCCAAGGAGGAGCAGGATCCCGGTCTGCCCGGCCATCAGGCACGCAACTGCCGGCGGAAATCCAAATCCGAAAAGATTGAGCAGGCTGTCTGGCCGGCCGTTGATCTTCCAGAGCAAGCGGCTGGCCAGCCCCAACACCGCGATCAGAAAGAACGTCCAGACAATCAGACCTGCCTTGGGTCCAATCCACCCAAACGGCAGGGCCATAAAAAACGCTACCGGCGGATTCCGCATCACCAGCATAGGCACGCCGGGATCACGTCCCGCCGCAATTTCGAGCGCACGCACGGCCTGATAGTCGTAAGGATTCTGTCCGTGGGCCAGCAGATGTCCTGCCGCCCAGTAGCCGATGAAGTCGCATTTGGCGGCACTGTCGCCAGTGGTGCCCACCATGTAGATCGCAAGCACGGCAGCCGCCACAGCCGATGCGATCAGGACCTGGAGCGCCACGCGAACACGTTTGTTCATCTGCAATTCTCTCTCCTCGGAGTGCTGCTCTTCTTTGGTTCCATCCGGAGTCTACGGTGTAGCGGCGAGGCTTGAACTGCTTCTTGATCCCCCCGCTTCCGGTTGCAGAAACATTCTCTCGACTTCAAGGCGCAAGTATATGAGAATAGCCTCCATGGATGGCAAGCTCGATCGTCCTTCGGTAAAGCAACACTTTGATCTTGCAGAGTTCTTCATTGCGTTGGCTCTAGGATTCGCGTTTTTTATCGCTGCTCTCTACTTTGCGATTCAGATCATCGGGTATCCGGGTGACTTCCACCACCACGCCGGTTCGCGCGACTTCATCAGTTACTGGGCAAGTGGAAAACAGCTCGTCGACCACGCCAACCCCTACGACCCCGAAGCCATCTCCGCGCTAGAGCATGCCGAGGGCCTCAACGTTCACGACACTCTTGTCATGCGCAACCCTCCCTGGGCTTTGCCATTTGCCTACCCGCTTGGTTTCGTTGGCGTGCGTTGGGGCGCAATCCTCTGGTCGCTGCTCGTGCTCGGTTGCCTGTTCCTTTCCGTGCGCTGGGTCTGTCAGCTCTACGGAGATCCTGCCAAAACTCTGCGGTGGCTCGCGCTGTCCTTCACACCCGCTCTCATCTGCTTCCTGACGGGCCAGACCTCTATGTTCCTGCTCATCGGGCTGGTCCTCTTCCTGCGCCTCCATAAAACCCGGCCTTTCGCGGCCGGAGCCGCGCTAGGGCTCTGCGCCCTCAAGCCGCAGTTTTTCCTCCCCTTTGCGCTGGTTTTGCTGGTCTGGATCGTCGTCACCCGCAGCTATCGCATTCTCGCCGGAGGCATGACCACCATGGCGGCATGCAGCCTGATCACTACATGGATCGACCCCGCCGCCTGGTCCCAGTACGCCTACTACGTGCACCACTCAAGCATGACGCGCGAGTTCACTGGATACCCCAGCGAGCTTTTGCGCGATTCCATCCATCCTGCCTGGGAGTGGCTTGCCTTTGTGCCGGCGATCCTCGCGTGCATTTGGGCACTGGCCTGGTTCTGGCCTCGCCGCCACGCCTGGGACTGGATCGAACAGGGCAGCTTGCTGATGCTCGTCTCGCTCGTGGTTGCGCCCTTCGGATGGATCTTCGATCAGTCCGTGGCCATACCCGCTCTGGTCCACGGCGCCCGCACCACCCGCTCCCGCACTGTCCTGGCTGTCCTGGCGATTGCCATTCTCGCGATGGACGTCGAATTCTGTCTCGTCCGTGTCCCCTCGCCTTACTGGCTCTGGACCACACCGGCATGGCTGGTCTGGTACCTCTTCGCGCGCGCCTCGTCCCGTGAGCAGGGCGCTATGCCAATTCCTGCTTCGCTTTCTGCTTCGGATACCGCCTCTCGCTAAGGTGCCTTATGCGCGTAATCGACATCCTTCTGCATCCTGCCGTCATCTCCATCACGGCCCTTTTTCTTTCCGCCATCTGGATGCTCAGGGATGAAAAGGACAAGACCCGGGTCGGACTCGTGTTCGCACTTGTCCTGAACCTCTTCTACGGCGTGCTCGTCACCATTTTCATGTCCGGCGAAGGCGCCGCATTCCCTTGGAAGTTCGACCACGTCCTGGCGCGCCTGGATGCGTCCCTCGGCATGCAGACCGCCTCCATCGCGCGGCCGTTGCAGGGCTTTCCGCACGTTCCCCTTTTTATTGCCTACGATGCGATGATTCCCATGATGATCGCCTGGTACCTTTTGACGCGATACCGGCGCTGCCCTGGCTCCATCGTAGTGGCCTATGCTGCGGAGCTTGTTTCCGGCCCCTTGTTTTACGCCATCGTCCCCGCGTGCGGGCCAATTTATGCATTCGGTAAACAGTGGCTGCGCCCGCCGGCTTTTCCGCCCGAGGCCGTGCGCTTGACAGGGATGCCAAACGCATTTCCTTCCCTGCACGTTGGCACAGCTTTTGTGTTTCTCATGTTCGCGCCGGGCAGAGTCTGGAAGGCGGTAGCGCTTCTCTTTCTTGCCTTAACATGTCTGGCGACCCTGTCCATTGGAGAACATTACGTCATCGACCTGATCCCTGGAATGGCGTTCGGGGTGTTTGCGTCCGCCGTAGGAACGCGCAACTTCCGCCGCGCTGCAGGCTTTTTTGCCCTCACGCTCTGCTGGTGCCTCGGGGTGCGATTTGCCTTCACGATTCTGCTCGCGCATCCCGTCCTTCTGCGCTGCTTTGCTGGATTGACCTTGGTGTTGGTGGCTCTGGCGGTCCGAAGGCAATGGAGCACCGCGGCGGAGCTTGAGAAGGGCCACGGCATCGCTGCTTGACAGCTGCTACCTCTGGCCCTGCGTCCACTCTCTGCTTCCTGTCAATCGATCTGCGTTCCGAGGACTACTCGCAGCTTTCGGCCGAAGCAGCAACTGGCGCCATCTCCACCTTGTCTCCGCGCTCCGTGCGCGACGCTTGAGCGGTCCCGGCCGGCAGCTCCAGCACACTGTGCGCTGAGAAACACGCCGAGATGCGCCACGCCCCTACGCAGTGGCGCACTTTCCTGACTTGAAGCTTGCGGTCCAGGTAGACGAGATCGATAGGGAAGCGCATGAAGAAGGTGTGCACCGACTCGCAGGGAGCGATCCACAGCCCCTCGCCCGGCAGAAGGCTTTCCCTCCCCAACAGGCCCTTTCTGCGCGCGGCCCCTGTGCGCGCCTTTTCGAGCCGGGCCGCGAGCATCGTGCCGCGCGTGACGTTGCGCGCCTGCTGGGGCGGCTCAAAAGCGGCGGGAGGCGGAGCCAAACACTTCCGCACCCCCTTCGCTAAGGCAAGCAATGGATTCATCCGCTTGTCTCTGCCGCCTGCGCCGCCGCCGCGTGGCGGCAATTGCCACTGCTACGGAGCAGTCACTCCAGTAGCCGAAGGCGCGCTGCTCGCCGGACCGTTAATCGCTCCTCCACCTATGCCGAATCCGCCTGCTCCCGACTCGATGACGAGCGGCTTCTCGGGTTTCATGCTGTCAACTAACGTCTCCACGGGAATGGCAGCAGGCGGAGACGGCAACGTGTTATCCGCCGTCTTCGCATCCGGCTGGTGCATGGGGATGTTCGAATTAGGCGGAATAAACTTTTTATCCGGATAATTCAGGTCCGGCAGCGCCGCGTTCGCCGGAAGCGGATTCACAATCTCCGGCGTTACCAGCACGATCAACTCGGTGTCGTTCTTGGTCTTCGTCTCCGATTGGAACAGCTTGCCAAGGATCGGGATGTCGCCCAGAAACGGAATCTTCGAGAAAGTGTCGGTGATTCCCTTGTCCAGCAAGCCGCCGATGATGAACGTTTGGCCGTCCTTCAGCTCCACCTCGGTATTCACCTTGCGCGAAGTAAGCCCCGGAACTTCGAATCCCGAGATCTCGACCTCGTGGGTGTAGTCCAGCGCGCTCACCTCCGGCGCGACCTGTAAACGAATGGTGCCGCGCGGCAGCAGCGTGGGGATAAAGTTGAGCCGGATGCCGTATTGCTTGAATTCGATGGTGACCGCCGTCGTCCCCCCTGACGAGCCGGACACCACGGGGTACGGGAACTCTCCACCGGCGAGGAAGCTGGCTTCCTTGCCGTTGGACGCCAGCAGATTCGGCTCCGCGAGCACCTCCGCCACGTTCTTGGTCTCCAATGCATAGATGTCGGCGCCCACGTTCAGCCCTGGAAAGAAGGCAAAGATATTTCCTTCCTGGCTGAACTGCGCACTGCCGGTCGGTCCCGAAAGCCCTGCGCTGCTGGCCGTGGCGGTGCTCCCTATCGATGGCTGACCGAACTGCCCCGTCGACACCCCGCCCAGGGCATGCCCCAGCCCGAGATTGACGAGGTTAATACCCAGGGATAGCGCCTTGTTGCGATCCACGCTGACAAAGCGCACCTTCAGCAGAAACTGCGGATCATCGAACTTGGGCACCTCGACGTTCAGCAGGTTCACCACCTTGCTGCCCGACGTCGAGGCAATCTGCACGGCGCGCGCCGAACTGGTCAGATCCTTCACCGTGCCGCGCAAAAAAACGCTGCTGTTGCTGTAAGACACACTGATGGCATCGCCGGGCAGCCCGGCTTTCAGCTCGCGCCGAATGCCGTCCAGCTTCTCGTCTGTCAGCCCGGTGCTGGACCGCACGGTCACGGTGAAGAACTGCCGTCCGCCACGAATGTCCCAGAGGATCAGGCTCGTCACTCCCGCGCCTCTGCCGGTGATCATGATCTCGGTAGGACTCACGGTGGTAGCTTCCGCGACTTCTTCCGCGCCTAAAGCCACGCGCTGAATCGGTTGCGCGCAGTCCACCAGCACGGCTTTGCCCACTTCCACATTGAGTTCATTGGTGGAGTCTTCGAACGCAGCTCCCGCCGGTGGCGGAGAGGGCGGGGCGGCCTGCTGAGCCTGTGCCGCCTGCCCGGCGCAGAGAGCCGCGATCAGCACACTGCAATATGCGATGGTGATCCCAGTCGTCGATCTCAATGCTGTCCCTCGGGTATAGCGAATTTCTGTTCCGTGGTCTTTGAGCCGTTACTGACGATGATCGAATAGGTCTGCGGCATGGCCTTGGGTGCGCTGCTCGCAACCCGGCGCGGCCCCTTGGGTGCGGCCGGAACCCCGTTCGAGAAGATGCTGCTTATCGCCGTTGGCGGCACTTTGGCCATCTCTGTATCCATCGGATTGCGCAGCACCAGCTGAATACTGAGCGAGATGCTGGCCAGACTTAATGTCTCGGCCTGTTCCGGAGTCACCAGCAGACTCACAACCTGCACCTGCTGCGGCTTGCCCGTCGCATCCTTTTGAATGTCTGTGCCCGCCGACAGCACCTGGATGTCTTGCAGAAGCGTCTCCGTCTCTTCGGTTGCCGATGGCGCGTTGGGAGGCACACCCGAAGCCAGCACGTCGACGCGCGAGCCCGGAATCACGAATCCGGCCACGCCGATTACTTCATTCACTTTCACCGCGCACGCTCTCATGCCTTTGGGAATCGTCGGCGCCAAGCCTCCACCGGATCCGGGACCAGCCAGCCGGCTTTCCATGACGATTTCGCCCTGGTAAATCTCAGAGGTCGCGCCGCGGTTCACTGCGTCGTCCATCTTCAAAATGGCCCCTTTGGGCGTATCGCCGGCGATCGCGATGGTTGTCAGGTCGGCAGGCGTTAATACCGCGCCCAGAGGAATGTCTCTGGCGGCTGCAACCACGCGCGTCGTCGCTATCGGCCTTGAGGCCGCTATGCGCGTGCCCACCATGCGATAGACCGCCCACGCGCAGATTCCGGCGATCACAAATGCGAATAAGAAGATCGTGAGCAGTCTTCGATTCATCCCTACTCCGTTCGAACTGGCGGATTGCCAATCCCGCCTTTCTCTGCATGTCTGCTATAACCCATCCTGCAGCTTGCCGTCAACCCGGCCTGCAGGACCATCGCCGTTGCTCCCAGGCGAACAGTGCCATCACAGTGTATTCCCACATCCCCTGTCCCCCCCGATGGATTTGTGGATAATGCTGCCTAAGGTATCAAGAAAGCCACGGGGAATCGCCGCGGGAAGCAATTCTTCTATACAATATCTACCACGTACGCCTTGCGGCACGTTGCGGACTCCCCCACAGTTGAGGCCGCGTTATGGGTCGCTCAACATTGATCGCGTTTTCCGCAGTCGGGGGCCGCTCTTGGCTCGTCACGCGTCAAAGATAGAGGATTCGGATTCGCCGGCGTGGAAGATCCTTCATAGCCGGCTTGTCGCCGACGCAAGTGTTGGTGATGCGCCCACGGAGAATCCTGTCCCTATTCCTTCTGTGATAGAGATCCCTGGCCGCGATCTGATGCTGTTCGCAACCTCAATGCCTGAGCATCAGGGGCCGGTGACGTTCGCGGGGTCGCTTCTCGTCCATGTCCTCGCCGCGGCTGTGATCTGGTTCAGCCTTGGATACAAGCCTCCCTCCGCCAGAGTGATCACAGAGCACTATACGATTCGTCAGCTCGATCTGAGCGAATTGGCGGCGGAGGCCAACGCGCGCATTCGTAATCCCATTCAGAACCGGGACGCTGCACACCCGGACAAGGCGCCGCCGGCGCCGCCTTCGCCCCCCAAGACCCTGGCCAATCCGGGCTTGCAGACGCTGATCCAGCCCGATGTTCAGAACCCCGTCACGCTGCCCCAAGTGATCCCCGTACCGCGGGTCCTCCTCTGGTCTGCGAGCAAGACCGTCGTCAAGAACATCGTTCCACCTTTGCAAAAAAATCCGCCCGCCGCCGATGTTGTTCCTCTCCTCGAACGGCCGAATCAGGAGCTCAGGGTCGCCGACGTCAATATCGCGTCCAACAATCAGCTCTCGCTCCAATCGCAGGTCCTGCCCAGCACCACCTCGCCCATTGCCGCCCAGGATTCCATCCAGGTGCAGCAGCCTCCGTCCTCGCTATCGCAGCTATCGGCAACGCCCACGCCGGCCGCCATCCTCTCCGTCTCCGACTTGCAGCTGCAAAACGGATCCGCCGCGCTGCCTCCCGTCACCGAGTCGCAGAAGTCGGACGCGCAAGGAGGGCTCGCTCCCGGCCAGGGAAAGAACTCCTCTGCGCAGAATGCCAGCGGCGAGCACGCCACCGGGTCAGGAACCGCTACCGATGCATTAGGCGAGCTCACGGCTACCCCCATCGCCCTTTCCAAAGAAGGCCATTTCGCAGCCGTGATCGTCGGCAACGACCTCGAACAGGAGTATCCCGAGATCGCCGGCGAATGGAGCGGCAGAATCGCCTACACCGCGTATCTCCACGTGGGCCTTGCCAAGAGCTGGGTCCTGCAGTACTCGCTGCCCCCCAACAGCGAAGCGGCCGCCGGCGGCAACGTCTCCCGCCTCGAAGCCCCGTGGCCGTACACCATTGTGCGCCCCAATCTGGGGCCCGACGCCATCGGCGCCGACGCCCTGATGATCCATGGCTTTATCAATTCATCCGGCCGATTCGAGGATCTGAGCGTCGTCTTCCCGCAGCCCTTCGCGGTCGCGCAGTTCGTGCTCACCGCCTTGCAGCAATGGCAATTCCGCGCCGCGACGCTGGCTGGCCGGCCCACCAGAGTCGAGGTACTGCTCATCATCCCCGAGCAGCCCGAGTAAGCATCTTCCGCGCTGCGCCTCACGCTTTTCCCTGGCGAAAAAGGGCGCGGCCTGCGGCCGCGCCCCAGTTGGTTCCATAACTCTCGCCTCAGAGGTTTCGCTCCTCTTTCCCGAACCTACGGCGCATCCGGGGGAACGAGGCGCGATTCGCTCAATCTGCTAACGATTGCGGCGGCGATTGCGTCCAGGCCTGCGGCGTCGACGGCGCTGTTCGGGGACACGCAGCCAGCGTCTCCTCCCGTCGCATTGTAGTCAGAGAAGAAGTTCGACTCCCCGTTCCACGGCGGGCTGGCCATATCCGCCATGGTCTGGCAGGGCGTGATGCCGGCGTGCGCGCTTTTGTCGTTCGGGGTGTAGCCTGCACGGTCGGAATCACATATTCCCTCCGACAACCCGCTGCGAGCTTTATCCGGTCCTGTCGAGGCGCCGTAGGCAACAGAGAACACCAGCGTACCCGTCGACGTACCATCCGGATTGACCACAAAGTTGTTGAAAGACTGCGCCGCGTCCACCGCCTGTCCGCACTGACCCACCAGATCGGGATATATACCGTCGCTGTTGTTGCGGACACCATTGGTCACCGTTGCGGAAGGACAATCGACGCCGGAAAGGCCGGCAGAGGTGCAAGTCATGTCTTGAAAGTCGGGGCTTGTGGTGTCGATCGCGGAGGCATTGCCGTCGCTGAGGATGATCATGGCGTTGCTCGTCTTCAGGCCAGAAGTCAACTCGGCGGCCTGCTCGGCCAAGAGCGCTTCCTGCGCCTGGTAGATCGATGCAGCAAAGTACGTAAAATGCGTTCCTGCATCCGCCACGATGCCGGTGCAACTGCCGTGCCCGATAGCCGTCACCAACGGGTCCGAGGAGGTGAGCGAGCCTCCGTAGGAATTTAGATAGCCGGAGTCGAAACCCAAAATCTCGTAGGTCGTCGACACCCCGGTTGAGAGGGTCGGCGTGTCCACTGTGGAACCGGAGGTCGATGGGAATGTATACGGCTCGTAAGTCGCCGAACTGCCCGAGCACGTGGTTTCTTTTGCCGTCGAGCCGACTTTCATGGCCGGAAAAGTGAATATGCTGACTTTGTCCTGGGAAGGATCCAGCGCTTCGATAATCGTTTCGATCGCGTGTTCCGCACACTTTAACTGCGTTTGGGCTACGCCACTGATTTTGCAATTGTTATCTGTGTAGCTCATCGAAGCCGTTGTGTCCAGGACGATCGCAACGTTGAACGGCGTGGGTCTGGCTCCCTTCGACGCCGCTGAGGTAGTCGTCACTGTGATCGTAGGGTACCCTATCACCCCAGCGAAGAAAGTTTGCACATGTGCGGTCTCTTGTACGATGACCATGTTGTAAGTGGGGGGGGTGGCCGAACTGTCGCAGCTAGGACCGAAGAGCTTCACGGTACTCGAACACTTTACGGTGACCTTCGGCGTATCCACGGTGTAGCCGCCGTAATTGTTCAGGGTTCCAGTCGAGCTGTAGGTATCAGCCACAGCCGCGTAGGTTCCGTCCGATATATGCCAGGCCGCCGCCAGAGCCGCCGCGTCGGACGAAGCCTGCAATTGCTTCCTCACCAGCATGGCGTGGCCAAGATCGACCGCAAAGGCGGACGCTGCAAGAAACAAGACCAAGGACAATGCAACCCATATAATCGCTTGCCCACGCTCGTCCCTTATCGCCGCCGTGAAAAACGCCCGCCGCAGAGAGTTTGTGCCGCGCGCCCCCGAGGCCCGCTGCGGCTCGATCATGGCCTTGCGCGATCTGTTTTTTTCAAGTCTTGCCATAGGACGATCTCCTTTCCGCTTCATCCAACCAATTCCCGCTTTCGGTCCCGGGAGTTTGTGTATCGCTGCCTGGTTCCGCGTGCATGGCTCACTGGACGACCTGAGTGGTATGGGCATTCAGAGTCCAATTCGCCAATTTGGTAAAGATGGGAAGACCAGTGCCTTTGGTCGTTACAACCCCGAGAGCCGGATACGTTGCCTGTATTGTTACCGTGTCCCCCTCAATCATGCTCGAGGCAAATCCCGCGCAAGAAGGCGTCTTTGCTACCGCGGTTCCGGTTGCTGCGGGGGTGTACGAGATGGTGTAGGTGATTTTGGCCGTTATCAGACTTTGCGCGTCGGCGTTCATCACCGTTATTGCGTAGGCACATGGATCCCCGTTCACAGGAGCAGTTGTGATATTCGTACTTTCGGCGAACGCCCGCGCTCCCTGGCTCACCGCGTCAGTGAGAGTAATGTAGTTGTTGACTAGGACCCCGAGCCAGACGATTCCCACGAGCAAAGCGATCAACAACGGCCCGATCATTGCGAATTCTATGAGGGAGTTGCCTTCACACTCCCGGCAATAATCGCGAAAACGGGAAAGGACGGTCTGCGGCGCGCCCCGCATCCCGATCCTCCCGCCAATGTGTCTTGGAGATAGAGCGCACTGTGCATCGGCGCCATGCGTTCCGATTGGATATTCCATAAGCCCCTACCTCTCGCGCTACCAACGCGCGGTCTTCTGGTCCCGCGCGTCTTGCTGTGCGGCAAAAAGAGCCCGTAGTGTCATCCTTCCGCCAGTTCCCATCGTTCTCTCTCCGGGCGGGGTTTTCGCTTGCTTCCGATTTCCCCGCACCTCGCGCTAGCGCCGCATTCTCTCACTCGGCAGCGCCGTTGTCCAGCTTCAGCTGGTCCAGGAATCGCTCGAATTCCTTCCTGCCCGCCGCATCGGCCACCGGCGTCGGAGCACGGCTCCGGTCCTGCTCATCGGACAAGATAAACTGCAGCCCCACGCCATCCGGTCCCCAGCGCACCGCCCGCGACTGCACCGCGATCGAGCGCTCGGTAACCTCCTCGCTCACATCGCCCCTCTGCAGCGTCATCAGAACCAGGGTCCCCGGATACCAGCGCTCTTCGGTCACCACGTACAGGCCGGTCGTGCTGATGTCGCGAATGCCGTGGGCCACCGGAGAAGATCCGTTCCAGTAATAGGCGGCCAGTCCCGGCGTCGGCACGCGCGGCGCCTTGCGCGGATCCGGCGACCACCAGCGCTCGAACCAGCTGCGCAACTGCTTGAAGGACTTGGCGCCCGGTTGCGTCAGGTCCATCTCATAGGTTTGTTGCGCGGGCTGGTCTGGGTACCCGTTGCGGCTCTCCAGTTCCAGCACACCCGGCCCGCCGCTCCACAGCGGCTTCTCGCGCAACAGCACCGCGCCCGCAATGGTCGCCGAAACGCCTCCCGCCTCGTTCCGCGCACTGTTCAGCCGCTGCAGTTGCCTGGCCATCTCCTCGGCCACGCACAGCACCAGCTGATCGCCGGTTTGGGTCTGAGAGGAGTAAATGGAATGCGCGGGCAGAGCCAGCACGCTCTTCGGCTGCGGGCTGGACGCACTCACCTGAAAGGTAGGGAACGATTCCACGGTGTCGATCACGCGGCATTCCTCGTCCAGGTAGATCAGGTCCAGCGGCGCGGCCATCGAGGCCGCGGGAATGCCGCGGAACGGCATCATCCATACGCCCTCACCCGACTTGAGCGGGCGCGCCGACATCAACTCGGCGACGCGCGCCGACGGCAGGTCGGCAGCCTTCACCTCCAAGCCAAGAAAGCATTCCCGGGTTTGGTTATAGGCGCAATGCGTCCGCGATTCCATATCTCTTGTGTCCCGTGGCGGTTCGAGACCATCTCCTCTTTCACTCCGCGTTTCAGCTGCTTCCGCGAATCCTTCCAGAAGCTCCATACAGGGCCGTCCTCGCCTTCCACGCATCATCCGGGGCGAATGAAAACACTTCAGTTTGTCCGCTCACCGGGCCCCCTCCCCGAGGTGCTTGCCGCACCCCGGGCAGGTCCTCCCGGATCTACGAACCTTTCCCCTTCCGCCGTGGCGCCTGTTGCCTCACAGACCCTCACGGAGCTTTGCTGGCCGCCTACTTGACCCGGGTGCGGCGGCGCTGAATCAGAATCCCCAGAATAATGATTGCCAGAACTCCGGCAATGATTCTGATAATCGCTGTACTGTCCATTTCGTTCTCCCTTCCTGTTTTTGATTTCCTATTACTTGCCCAACGCGGCAAAGGACTCCATCATCACAATCGCGGCAGGTCCCAGTGTTACTACAAATAGCGCAGGAAAGATGAACAGCACCAGCGGAAATACCAGCTTTACCGTGGTCTTGGCGGCCATCTCCTCGACCATCTGTACGCGTTGCGTCCGCAGCGTCTCCGAATGGACGCGAAGCATCTTGGCAATGCTGGTCCCAAACTGCTCGGTCTGCACCATAATCGAAACCAGGTTTTTAACACTATCAACGTCGGTGCGCTCGGCCATGTTTTTCCAGGCTTCGGAACGGGCTCGGCCGGCGCGCTGTTCCAGCACCACGATGTTCAACTCGTCGCATAACTCCGGTTGCGACAGGGTCAGTTCCTGAGCCGTGCGCGCCGTCGCCTGGTCCATACTCAGGCCGGCTTCCATGCAAATCACCAGCAGATCCAGCACATCGGGCAATCCGCGCGTGATCTTGCTTTGCCGCTTCTTGATCATGTGTCCCAGCACGAAGTCCGGCGCCAGATAACCCAGGCCCAGCGCCAGCACATAGATTAAAAGCGGATTCAAACTCGCGATCCCTGTTAACAGGACGATCCCTGCCAGCAGCAGCGGCACCACCACCTTGCAGCCGCGAAAGATCCTCACCGCGGGATCGTTGCGGTATCCCGCATGGACCAAGCGCTGCTGCAGCACCGAAACTTCCTTCTCGCTCTTCGGCATCAGGGTTTCGAGGGACTGCATCATGCCCCCGAGCGAGGACTTCGCCTTTTGCACCGCCGAGGTCAGCCGTTTTTCCTTGGGGCGCGGGCTGATGGCCTCGCTGATGCGCTTGAGCATGACCTCGCGGTAAAACAGCAGAAACCCGCCGCTGCCAATCAGCAGAAACACCGCCAAAAATGCCAAAACCGCAAATGTCATCTCTCTCCCCTAAACGTCGATGTCGACAATCCGGCTGATTACAAATCCGCCCAGCAGGATCGATGCCCCCGCAGCCCAAAGCAATTTGATGCCGATCGCGCGATGCCACAGAATACTGATCAAATCCGGATCGACAAAATAGATCAACGTGCCCAGCACCACAGGCAGGAGGGTGAGAATCCAGCCCGTAAGCCGGCCCTGCGCCGTATACACCCTAATCTGCCGCCTGAGCCGGAAGCGATCCCGGATCACCGCGCAGGTCTTGTCCAGCACTTCGGCGAGATTGCCTCCGCTCTCCTTCTGAATCAGAATCGCGGCCACCGCGATCTTCAGGTCCTGCAAGGGTACGCGGTGCAACAGGTTTTCCATTGCGGCCTTGAGTTCGAGGCCGTAATTCTGCTCCTCAAAGCAGATCTTGAACTCGCTCCTCACAGGTTCCTGGCACTCCTTGGACACCAGGGCAATGGCTGCCAGAAGGCTGTGGCCCGCGCGCAGCCCGCTCACCATCAGTTCCAGCGCCTCCGGCAATCCTTTCTCGAATGCCGCGAAACGCCGGCTCCGCTTGAACATCACCCATCCAAAAGGAAGCCCGCTTACCACCACGCCCGCAAACAGCGCCAGGGGAAGAGAATGAAACAACACGTACAGGATGTACGGCGGCAGCGCAAGACCCGCTACGGTCATCAGCAGGAGACGGCCCGGATTCCAATCCAATGCGGCCTGGCTGAGGAGTCTGCGCATATAAGATGCCAGATCGATCTGCAACAGCTTCTTGTTCAGCCAGGGGATGCTGCTCAGCTGGTCATCCTTGCGCACGCTCAAGTTCTGCTGCCGCAACATCTGACTAGGCTCGGTTTTCAGGACCGCGTCCAGCGCCGCCAGCGCTTGCTTGGAGCTGCTGGAGGGCGCGGCAGCCAACAGCGGCAGCGCGATGATTGCAAAGATGCCGACGAACACCAACACGGCAATGATTCCCATCCCGGTAAGCCTCCTTTCTGGTTAATTGACCTGCGTTTCCTTGTCGAACAGGCTGGGCGGCAGCACAATGCCCGACACCCGCAGCCTCTCCAAAAACCGTGGACGGATGCGGCTGGGCATGAAGGTGCCGATCACGCGGCCATCCGGGCCGATGCCCTTCTTCTGGAAGGTGAAGATCTCCTGCATGCTGATCACGTTCTCTTCCATGCCCGTGATCTCGGAGATATTCGTGATCTTGCGCGTTCCGTCGCTCATGCGCGTGGCCTGCACAATGATGGTGATGGCCGAGCAGATCTGCTGCCGCACCGATTTTTCCGGCAGGTTCATGTTCGTCATCGCCACCATCGACTCCAGGCGCGAAATGGCGTCGCGGGGGGTGTTGGCGT
>PLSB01000259.1:0-31696 GCA_003165005.1 Acidobacteriaceae bacterium
GCACACCGCTGAACGGAGTCCTCGATCTAAGCTGGGCCGATCAACTCGGCATCCCCCGTCTCTGTTGACCTCAACTCCTTGAACCGCCGGATGCGGACCCGCATGTCCGGTGGTGTGGGAGGGGAGAGGCCGTCAGGCCTCCCCCTATCCCGATCATTTCGGCCGCTCCGCCGCCCGTCGTGCTATGGTTATCCCGCGGCAGTGGGGGCTTGAATGGCGCCACGCTTCGTATCTCGTCTTCTCGTTCCGTTCGTTCTTTCGCTCTTGCCAGCGTGCTCGTTTGCAAGCACGGTCGTGTTCTGGCAGTCCGGATTTCCGTCGGCGGATTCTCCTGCGCCGAATGAAGCGGAATTGCGCGCAGCCTTTGCCGGCGCGGGGTTTGCGAATGCAGCCGGTCTGCCCGGCGCCTTGGCCGCTGCGCACACGGACTTGCTGGTTCTGCCCTATGGATCGGCGTGGCCAGAGGCGGATTGGGATGCAATTCTGCAGTATCTGGACCACGGCGGGAACCTGCTCACCCTGGGTGGCAAACCGTTCACTCGCGCGGGGTACGAGGATGCGGGCGGATGGCATCTACGCGCGGAGAGCACGGCGCAGACGTTGGAACTGTTCATCGACGGGTACCAGGAGACGCCGGGATCCGAGGGGCTCCAGTTCACGCCCAACGGCGACGTGTTTCCGCAGCTGGCTTCGTTTGGGTGGCATCGGGCGTTCAGCCCGGTAGCGCGGCTCTCGGTGATTGATTACGATGCCACCGGCGGCGCGACGGGCGGCGAGGATATGGATCTGACTACGCTCGCCTGGGGCGAACGCAGCGGGCACAAGCTGGCGGCCCCGGTGCTTGAGCTCGACCACAACGCGTATCGGTTCGTTGGCGGGCGATGGATCCTGGTGGCGTGCGATCCGGATGCGGATTTCTTCAGCAACAGGCAACTGTTGGCGGCTCTCGCGGAACTGGCGGTGAGAAAGAGCGACCGCTTCGCCTTCCGGCCGCGGGCGCCGCTTTTCGTGCCGGGTGAAGCATTGGAATTCGATTACACTTCGTCCGATCCGCTGGCGGCGCAGCCCGCAGGCGAGCAACTGCACGTTCGCGTGACCTCAGAAGGCAGCGAGGCGCATTACGACCAGACTGATCCGGTGGAACAGGTGATGACGCTGCCCGAAAGCGCGGCCGGCGGCAAGGGCTTGCACACGGTCGAAGTCACGCTGCTCCGAGACGGGAAACCGCTGCGGACGTACCGGTCCGGATTCTGGATGCGGGACTGGCAGTATCTCCTGTCGGGGCCGAAGCTGACGGTGGGCGCTGACTACTTCGAGTCGAACGGGAAGCCGCTCCCGGTGGTTGGGACGACGTATATGTCCGGGGATGTGTCGAGGCTCTACCTCACGCTTCCGAACGCATACGTGTGGGACCGCGACATGGCACAGATTCATGGGGCGGGACTCAACATGATCCGCACGGGACTGTGGACGGCCTGGCAGCACGAGTTGGCTGCCGACGGGCGGCTGAGCGAGCCGGCGCTGCGAACGGTGGAGGCGTTTCTGATGTGCGCGCGGCACAACGATCTGCCGGTGCAGTTCAATCTGTTTGCGTTCTACCCTGACGAGTTTGGCGGAGAGAATGGCTACCTCGATCCGGCCGCGGTGAACGCTGAATCGCTCTACGTCCAGTCGCTTGTGGAGCGCTTTCACGCAGTGCCGTTCCTGGCCTGGGACCTGATCAACGAGCCGAGTGCAAACAGGAATCTGTGGCGGACCCTGCCGGATTACGATCCATTCGAGCAAGCGGCGTGGCGCAAGTGGATCGCGGATCGCTACCCTGACCGCGCCAAGCTGCTGCATGACTGGGCTGAACCGTCGCTGGGAATTGGGCGCGATTTGCAGGCGCGCCCGACGGCCATGGATACGGAGATGGCGGCCGAAGATCCACTAGCGCTCCCCAAGGCCGGCTCGCTCTCACCTGATGCGGTGCGGAGCGGCTTCAATCCGCTTAAGGATTACGACTACGCGCTCTTCACACAGTGGGTGCTTGCCAATTGGGTGAACAGGATGCGAACCCTGATTCGCAGCAACGGCTCGGAGCAATTGGTCACCGTGGGCCAGGATGAAGGCGGCGTAGGGGGACGCGTCTCGCCTGCGTTCTATTCGTCGCAGATTGACTTCACGGCGGACCACACGTGGTGGGACTACGACGCCATCCTGTGGGCTTCGCTGGCGCCGAAGTTCCCCGGAAAGCCGATGCTGATCCAGGAGACAGGTGAGCAGCGCAGGCTGACGCTGGACAACCAATTGCGCTTCAGCGCGCAGGAGGAGGCGTGGCAACTGGAGCGCAAGATCGCCATCGCATTTGCACAGGGCGCCGGAGCGCTTGAGTGGGTGTGGAACGTGAATGCGAACATGGCCAACGACAATGAAATCACCATCGGCGCCGTGCGCCCGGACGGAACGGAGAAGCCGGAGGTGGACGTGCTGGCGGGCTACGCCGCGTTCGCCAGCAAAAGTCCGCAGGCCTTCACGAAGATTGAGCCGCCAGCGGTGACGATGGTGACGTCGCAAGCGCTGCTGTATTCGATTATGGGCGGCCTGGCGCTGGATACGCAGAAGCACGCACTGCGTGCAATGGCGTACTGCGATCACACGCCGTTGCGGATGTTGCCGGAGAATCGGCTGGCGGAACTGGGGATGCCGAAGCTGGTGTTTCTGCCGTCGGCGCAGGGGCTAACGAACAAGGCTTGGGACGAATTGCTGGATTACGCCGCGCGCGGCGCAACCCTGCTGGTGACCGGCCCAGTCGATCGCGACGAGCATTGGCAGCAAGTGAACCGGACAGCGGATCTGGGAGTGACGGCAACTGTTGCTCCGCTGGCGGTGCGCGGGTCGGAGTTGACGTTGCCGAATGGGAATTCGTTTCCGCTCGGATTCCCCGCCGGCGTGCAGCAGGCGGAGACATGGACCATGCGCTTCGCCGATGGGAAATCAGTGGAAACCGTTCCTCATGGCAAAGGCCGGATTTTGTGGGCCGCGGATCCGGTGGAGTTTGCCGAGGGATATACGGCCGTCGCGGCGCTGTATCGGTGGGCACTGGACCAAGCCGGACTGAAACCGGTATTCCGTGAAGTGGAGCGGCTGTCGCCGGAGGTGCTGGCGTATCCCACGGTTCTGGACGACGCGGAGATCTACAGCTTCAGCAACGAGTCGCCCGATCCGCAGACGGTGGACATCGTGGATGCGCTTACGGGCGCGCACATTCACTTTGAAATGCAGGCGCAGCGTGGCGCGGTGCTGCTGTTGGACCGCAACGGAGCGGCTCTGTCGAGCTACGGCGTGGCGGCGGTGAATGCGAAATGATCCGCCCGGAATGATAGGGTAGCTGTGGAAGTTCGTGCTCCGGCCGGATTACCGCCAAACAGGAAGTAACCCCAGTTTCTGCGTCCCCGGGGTTGGGGAAGGGTCGGCGACGACTCACCCGGAATGCGAGTAATCGAAATCCGCGCCTAGCAGCCTGTGGCGAAAGTCCGGTTTTGAAAGGGCACGACTTTTAGCCTGCCCTGAGCCTGTCGAAGGGTGCCGCAACGCCCGCACAATCAGCGCGGCTTTAGCCGCTGAGGGATGCCCTTTCCGGAGTTTTGACTTTCACCACGGGTTGTTGGTCATCTCTTGAGAGAAGGGGTCAGAAGCTCTTCTTCCGGCTCAACATGCACCAAGACTTCTGCGATCTGTGGCACCTGCTCCAGGACAGCGTCTTCCACATCGTGTGCAATGTTATGCCCCTGACGCACCGTCAGAGTTCCTTCGACGACGATATGCAGATCGACGTAGTAGCGAAAGCCGACCTTGCGGACATGGCACTTCTCCAGGCCGATAACTCCTGAAACAGTCGAGGCAACGGAGCGCACCTCCTGTTCCAACCGAGGGCCAGGCGCGGTATCGAGTAATTCTGCGAAGGGCGCACGAAGTTGCCGCCACGCATTAAAAATGATGACTGGCGATGCACAGAGCGCAGCCCAATCGTCTGCTGCGGCTTTTCCGGTCCACAAAGCGATCGAAATACCGACAAACGCAAAGGCCGAAGTAATGGCATCGCTCAAGTGATGCCAGGCGTCGCTACGAACGGCCGTGCTGTCGATTCCTTTGCTGACGGAAGACACATAGCGGGATAGCAATACCTTGATCCCAACCACAGCTAACAAGACCCATAGTGTGTATATCTCGGGTAAAGGATGCGGAGTTTGAATAAGCACGATGCTCTCGACCCCGATTGCGATTGCGGCCACGATCAGCGCAAGGCCCACGATAATGGCGGCTACGGGCTCGGCTTTTCCGTGGCCATAAGGATGATCTTCGTCGGGCGGCCTGATGGAGACGCGCAAGCCCAGGTAGACCACGGTCGAGCTGATGACATCGGAAAGTGACTCAATTCCATCTGCGACCAAGGCGAATGAATGTCCAATGAACCCAGTTGTGCATTTGAACATGGCGAGGACAAAATTCAACCCAATGCCGATGAGCGAGGAATTCAAGCCTCGCTGGATCATCTGCTCGGGGGTTTGCCTTCTTGCCATACTTCGCCATTATCGCCAATTCTTTTGGCTGGCGAGGAGCTCTTTTCATAAAAACCAGACCACTTCGCCACCCCAGTAAGGAGAATGTACGGCAGCAGCGGCTGACATCGCACAGATTTCAAGGGAAATGACCGCTTGAGGACGCGGGTGCAATGCCTATCACGGGCGACCTGTCGCGTCGGCGACGACACCGATCAGTGCACCCGCATTGGATTGCCATGCGAATGCCGCTCCGCGAACGGGGCCAGATGACGAGGCACGGAAGAGACCAAAGGAGGTCCGCCTCCGCGCTACGCGCTCAGAATGGCGAGCGCGGGGTCCAAATGGCGACTGTATTCAGATCGTCGTCAACCGCGGCAAAGCGAAGGGCTTCTCCGGAAAACGGCGTATTGGCAATTCCGAATGCCGCGCCAAGGGCCCCACCGTCAAGTTGATAGGTAGCGACGAAACTCCCTTCGTCCGTGAACTCCACCAGTTCGTTTTGCGTGCCTGCCACAGCTTGCGCATTTCGGTACAAAGGAATAACAAATCAGTGACAAGTGTCTGGATTGGTCTCTTCATACTCAGGTTCAATGCAACACGAATCTGTGAGAAAGACATTTGAGAGACAAGGTATGAAGAGCAGTTGGCTGCAGCGTTCGTTCGCAGTGTCGGCGACGCTTGTGCTGGTATTAGCCAGAATGACATTCGCACAAGCGCCTGGGACGGGAGCCATTTCCGGGACGGTGTACGACCCTTCGAATCGAGCCATTCACAACGCTGAAGTATTAGCGGTAAATGAGGCGACACACGTGTCGCGCTCGGTGCTTACCACGGAAGAGGGTGTCTTTCGTGTGCCGCTCCTGTTGCCAGGCAGTTATACGGTGACGGTAAAGGCGCCTGGGTTTGCCGATCATGTCTCAAAGTCACTTTCAGTAACGGTGAGCGAGACGAGTTCGGTTAACGTGACGATGACGATTGCGGGGGAGAATGCAAGTGTGCGAGTGGCCAGCGATGCGGAGCTGGCCGAAACGGAGAGCTCGACGCTCGGCCGTGCCGTGGATCAGGAAGCGATCCAGGCTTTGCCGCTGGCTAGCCGGAATTACACGCAGATTCTCGCTCTCTCGCCGGGCGTGGGTGTGGGGCTTCCGGATGTCAGAACCCTCGGCCGGAACTCGCAGAATGTTACATCGGACGGCGCCAAGACAACCTCGAATAACGTCCAGTTCAACGGCATCGACGCCAATAACCTCTCGCAGAACTCCATGAAGGGTGACGGAGAAGAGGTGGGCACAGCCGTTCCCGCACCCGACGCCATCCAGGAGTTCAAGGCGCAAACTGCCAATTACGATGCCTCCTATGGACGAGGCGCGGGAGCCAACATAGATTTTATCAGCAAGAGCGGCACAAACACTTTTCACGGAAGCGCGTGGGAATTTGTGCGCAATACAATCTTCAACGCAAACGACTTCTTTTCCAAGTTGGACAACAATCAGCCGCGTCCCACGCTTAAGAAGAATATCTTTGGCGTATCCTTCGGCGGTCCGATCCGGAAGGACCGGAGCTTCCTCTTTGTCGAGTATCAAGGAACTAGAGAGGTCAATGGAGGGGCAAGCGGATCCGAAGTAACTACCGATCTGCCGCAGCTTACCTCCGACCGTTCTGCCGCAACGCTGGGAGCGCAGTTTTGTCCCGCCAATTACGCGAATGCGCCCGGCTATCTGACCAACGCGCTCGGGACGCAGGTAGCCTGCGATGGCTCTAACATCAATCCCGCCGCGCTGGCCCTGCTCAACTTCAAGCTGAGTAATGGCCAGTATGCGGTTCCCAGTCCCCAGATCGATCTGCCTGCAACTCCGGGAGAGCTTCCCATCGGCCAGTCCACCTTCTCCATCCCCGCTAGTTACAATGAGGACCAGTTCAGCGTGAACATCGATCAGGTCATGACGGCCAAGAACACGCTCGCGGGAAGATTCTTTTATATGCGCGCGCCAACCCTCTTTCCCTTTTCGCAGAGTGGCGGCGCCAATGTTCCCGGATGGCCCACCAACCAACTCGACCAGAACACGATGTTCGTTCTCGCGGATACTCACGTCTTCAACTCCAACCTCATCAACCTGGCGCGTTTCGGCTATATGCGATTCAGCGGTCTCGCCTCTGTCGCGAACCCGATACAGGCTTCGGACCTGGGAATGAGCACGCCCACGGGTAGCGCGGGCGTGGCGCCGGGCGTGAGCATTAGCGGCCTGTTCACCACGGGAGATGCGGGCACGCCATCGCAGTGGCAGAACACCAACAGCTTCATCTGGCAAGATACCGTCTCTCATACGCGGAACCGTCACGATATGCGCTTCGGCGTCGAGCTGAAGCGTCATGAAGTGGACGTAAACCCGCCCTTCGGCATCGATGGACTGCTGATGATCAACACCTTTGAAGATTTCCTGCTCGGCCAGAGCGCGGCCGAAAATGGCAGCCCCATTGGCGCGAGCAATGTTACAGGGATTGACGGCGCCTCGGGACTTTTCCGCGAGGACGAGCGCTACACAGACCTGGCGGCCTTTCTTCAGGACGACATCAAACTAACGCAGCGGCTGACCGTGAACGCAGGCCTGCGCTATGAGATATTCGGCCCGCCGGCGGAAATCCATGGCCGGCTGAGTAACTTCGATCCGTCGATTGCTGAGGGGCAGGTGCCGGCGGCGGGATCGCTCAGCGGATATACTCTGCCGGCGAATTTCCCCGGTCCCGTTCCTGTCGGAGTAACCAAGACCTCGACTGCCGGGCTGTGGCTTACCGACTATCACGATCTCTCGCCCCGTCTTGGTTTCGCACTGCAGTTGACGGGGGAGCCGATTTTAGTGCTGCGCGGCGGATACGGCATTTACTACGACCGTCCTTCGGGAGGTTTTACCGAAGGGCAGTCCGGAGGGCAGCCGTTTTCGCTGCAGGAACTCAACTTCGGTGTGCAAAACGCAGGATCAACACTGCAAAATCCCTTCGATCCATTGCTGCCGCCAGCTTCAAGCTTTCCCATTTATCAGCCGCGCGTGCCCGGCGGAGGCGCGTATACGTCCGCTGTATCGCCGCGCGTCATCGATCCATACACACAGGAATACAACCTGAACCTCCAATATGCCCTGGCAAAGAATCTCCTGCTGGAAGTCGGCTACGTCGGCACGCACACAACGCATTCGCCCGGGAGGATCGAATTCAATCAGGCAGAGCTGGCCAGCGCCCAAAATCCGGTCAACGGGACGACCATGAATACCGCTGCCAATGTCATCCAACGGCTGCCCTTCGCGGGCGTCTCGACAGGATCGCTCCTGGCCAATACGGAGTTCGAAGCGAACTATAACTCGCTGCAGAGCAGCATAACCAAGCGGATAAGTCACGGACTTCAGTTTCTCGGCAGCTACACATGGTCGAAGTCTCTGGACGAGACCAGCGGCTCCGGCGGAGCCGATTTCTTTGAGATATGGTTGCTGACTAATAACCAGAACTATCCCCGGCAGGCATACGGGCTGAATGACTTCGACCGCGACCAGAGAGCCGTCGCGAACTTCACCTGGACCGCGCCGAAGTTTGAGCAGGCGCCTGCGATGGCGCGGCGCGTACTCTCGGGCTGGGAGTTCTCCGGCATCGCAGTAATCCAGTCAGGCAGCCCAATCACGGTGCTCGACGGCAACGCCGGCGCGGTTTATGGAAATTTCCTGAATAGGGCGCAACGCACGGGATCGAATCCCTCCACGCATGGTTCGCTCCATTCGCGTGTCCTCAACGGCTATCTCGATCCGAATGCATTTACCATCGCGCCGGAAGCCCCGAACGGGAGCGGGCCGGGAGACACGGACTTCGGCAACAGCGGCGTCGGCATTGTGCGCGGGCCCGGCCAACACAACATGGACATGGCCGTGGAGCGCATCTTCCCAGTAACCGAATCAAGCAACTTCCGCTTCCGCGCCGAGTTCTTCAATCTGGCGAATACGCCGCAATTCGCCAACCCGAATAACAATGTTAACTTCATCATGACTCCCACTGGTCCGGCTAACCAGAATCCTTCGTTCGGCTCGATCACCGCCACCGCGGCAAATCCCCGCATCATCCAGTTCGCGGTTAAGTACCTATTCTGATCGACCGCAGAATGCAAGGAAGGCGCCTTAGCGATGACGATTGAAGAGATAGAGTCCGCGTGCGATCGATCCCAGCCGCTGGAGTTTCCCAGGCACGTGCTGGAGGTCCCCGAACTTTCGCATCGAGAGATGTTCTTTCCTCTTGGGTTTCCAACGGAGTTGAGAACGAACTCGCCCGAGATTCTGTCGCAGGCTCGCAACCTGTGGCCCATTCTTGAGAAACGGTTCGATACGGAGCCTATCCGCGTTGACGTGCATGTGGTAGAGGGCGGCTCGACAGAGTGCCCTCCAGCACCGGTCTTCCGCTTGATGTATCCCCTATCGGTAAGCATAGCGGACACCAACAACTACAGGATCGGCCATCTTGACCGGAACACGACACAGATTACGATCTCGCGAGCGACCGAGAGGCACAGGAGCTATCTGGGATATTTCTTCTTGGCATTCGCACCGTATGACCACATTGAATCCAGGTACACGGCGCCTGTCCATGCAGGATGTGTAGCGCGAAACGGGCGGGGAGTGTTGCTTTGTGGCGATTCAGGCGCAGGCAAATCGTCTCTGTCGTACGCATGCGCGCGCGCAGGGTGGACTTATGTAAGCGATGACGCGAGCGATTTGCTGATTGAAGGTAACGATCGTCTGGTGATTGGGAACTGCCATCAGGTGCGTTTTCGCCCTTCGGCAGTCGATTTGTTTCCCGAGTTGCAAGGTTTGGAGGTTACACCGCGCGCGGTAGGAAAGCCGTCGATCGAGTTGCCGACGGGACCGATGCCAGGGATGATCTGCGCGCTCTCAGCGCAGGTGGAGTTTATGGTGTTCCTCAACCGGCGCGTTCCCGGCCCTCCGGAATTGGTTCCCTATCGCAAAGACGTGGCGCGGTATTATATGCGGCAAGTATTGTTCGGGTCCGCGGAGTCTCTTGCCGCGCAGTACGCCGCATTGGAGCGATTGCTGACGGCGCGGGTCTTTGAGCTGCGATATAGTGACCTGGATTGGGCGGTGGACAGGTTGGAGACGCTGGTGCGGGAGGGACACTAGTGGAACAGTTGCTTGAGCATGATCCAGTCGATGCCGGCGATACGAGCGGTATCTCTATTTGGAGAGGCCCCTCAACCTGGCTTCTCAAAAAGAAACTGTGCCGGGGTTTCTGGGTATTCTTTGCCGTCGAGTGCTTCGTCGATTTCGGATTCTCACTGTATTTCTTCCTATTTAATCTCTATCTCGTGGATTGTCATTTCAACGAGCGAACCATCGGCCTGGTTGGGGGCGTGCTCACATTTGGATCGGTAGCCGGAACCTTGCCAGCCGGCTGGCTTGCGCGCAAAGTCGGGCTGCGGCCGCTGCAAGTGTGCAGCATGATAGCTGCGCCACTGCTAGGTGTGACGCGCGTCTTCGTGCTGCGGGAGCCGGCGCAAGTTGCTCTGGCGTTTCTCTCTGGGCTGGCACTATGTATCTGGGCAGTCTGCTACTTGCCGACACTGGCCAGACTTACAACTTCGGAGAACCGGGCGTCAGCCTTCAGCATTATATTCTCGGTCGGCATCGCCGTCAGCGCGCTTGGCGGGTTGGTATGCGGTTCTGTGCCCCATTTGCTGAGGACAGCTGGGTACACGCTTGAAGCTGCCGACGTCAAGCGGCTGATTCTCATTGGCTCGTGCGTCATTGCGGGAATTGGAGTGTTCCCTTTGTTGCGTCTTCGGTTACCGCCGCCCGAAGAAAGCGAAGCTCAAACCCCGTACAAATCAGAGAAAAAGGTTTGGAAGATAAATCCCTTCCTGCTTGGATTCGTGCCTTTGATGGCCCTGTGGACAGCCACACTGGCCTCATTTACGCCGTTTGCCAATGTGTATCTGACGCGCGACTTCCATATTTCCTTGTCGCAGATTGGGTTCATTTTTTCAGCTGCTCATGTGATTCAGTTGTGCGCGACCTTGATGACGCCGGTGGTTTTTCGCCGGCTGGGCCTGCTGAACGGAATTGTTGCGACCCAGGTTGCGACGGCCGTGACCATGGGCTTGCTGGCGGGGGCCCACAACAGAGGGCTGGCAGTGGCGCTCTACCTGGGCTTTTCTGCGGCGCAATGGATGAGCACTCCGGGGTTGTACAACATGTTGATGAGCAGGGTGACGGACGAAGAGCGCAGCTCGGCATCCGCAATGACGATGTTCTCGAACGCGCTGCTGCAGTCATGCGCAATGGCTGGGGCGGGGATACTGTTTGTGCGATTTGGATACCCGCGGGTGCTCGTGGGAATTGCTGGAATGGCGCTGATCGCGGCGCTGCTCTTCAAGTCGTTTGATATGCCGGGAGGCCGGAAATCAGTGGCAAATTGATTGGATTACAATCTTGTCAGCGAATTGTCACAGCATTGTCATTTCCCATGCTCTTTTGAACCAACGACATAGCAATGGGAGGACAATGAAGATATGTTGCAAACCGAGAATGTTGATATGGATTTCGCAATCAAGGATGGCCAAGCCCTAGCTGCCCGAACGCAGATTCTGGTGGTCGAGGACGATCCACAAATGCAGAAGGTGTTGCACAGGGTCTTCCACGACCAGGGCTATGGCGTGACCGTGTGCGGCGATGGCCAGGTGGGGCTGGACGCGTTTCGCTCCGGCAAGCCGGCAGCCGTGGTGCTGGACCTGATGTTGCCAGGGATATTTGGGCGCGACCTTTGCAAGATCTTCAAATCGGAGCAGCCAGGCGTACAGGTCATTGTGGTCAGCGCCATCAGCGAAGTGGCCGATAAGGTACTGCTGCTGGAGTTGGGTGCGGACGATTATGTAACCAAGCCTTTCAGTCCACGGGAGCTGCTGGCGAGGGTGCAGGCGGCCCTTCGCCGGTCTCAAAAGCAAGTGCCTGCGATTACTTCCTATAGTTTTGGCGTGTGTGAGGTCGATTTCTCCAAGATGAGTGCACGGCGATCCGGCAAACCAGTCACGCTTACGGCGCACGAATTCAAGCTATTGAAGTATTTTGTTGAAAATGCCGAGCGGGTTTTGAGCCGCGAGGAGCTTCTGAACGAGGTATGGGGATATAACTCCTATCCGACGACTCGCACAGTCGATAACCAAATACTGAAGCTCCGGCAAAAGCTTGAGCCGGATGCGGCCGAACCGCACCATTTGCAGACCGTCTATGGTGCTGGATATCGATTTGTTCCGTAGCAGAAAGGTTTCTGTGTCGACCGAGAATCACACGCCAGGAATCCGGACCCGCGCGCTGTTATTGATCTCTCTGGTACTGATCATTGCCGGAACCACGGCTTCCAGCCTGTTCATCATTCGCAATCAATTGCGCAAGCAGGTGCGCGCCAACCTTGCGGCAGACTTGGCACACTCCGTGGAAACCTTCCAGGACCTGGATGCGGGGCGCCTGGTTGCACTTGAACACGAAGGCGCACTCATGGCTGCCCTGCCAAGCCTGAAGGCGCTGATGACGACACATGATCCACGGACCATCACGGATGACGCTGCGGATTTTTGGAAGACGAGCGGGAACGACCTGTTCGCGCTGTCGGACTCAAGCCAAAACATACAGGCTGCATACGCAAAGGGTGCAACGAACACCGATATCCTGAAGCGCGACCTCCAGGCCGCTGTTGCCGATCCCTCGCAGCATTATCTTCTGAGTAACGGCCGGCTCTTTGAGTATTCCGTGCGTCCGCTTTATTTCGGGCGTGAGGAAGATGGGACTCTGTTGGGATATGTGATCAGCGGATATGCCATCGACCAGGGATTTCTTCGGGAAGTGGGGCGTGGCGCGGGCGCTGAAGCGGCCTTTTTCGCGGGTAACATCGTTGTTGTCAGCACGCTTCCAGGCGGCCGGCAGCCTGATCTCGGTCAGATTGCCGGCTGGCAACAGAAGAACGGCACGGGGGCAATTGCTACCGTAGGCCGAGAGCGGTATTTGATGGCGAGCAAGGACTTGACCGCCGAAGCAGGGGCGCCTCTGCGGCTCGTGGTGATGAAGTCATTCGCTGCGGCGGACCGCGCGGAGATGGAGATCGACAGGCTTGTAATGTGGGTGAGTCTTCTCGCGATCGTTGCGGGCTCAGTGCTGATGCTGCTGCTGGCGCGGCTGGTGACGCGGCCTCTGGAACAGCTCGCTGCGGGTGTGCGTGCTTTTGGCGAGGGAGACAGGGAATACTCTCTCCCGGCAGGCGGAACCGAGGAGGTTCGATATCTGAGCCGGGTGTTCGCACAGATGCGAGATGAAATTGAGAAGACGCATCATGCTTTGCTGGAGTCGGAACGGCTGGCGACGATCGGGCGCATGGCCAGCTCAGTGTCCCATGATCTTCGGCACTACTTCGCTGCGATTTATGCGAATGCAGAGTTTTTGGCTTCGCCAGTGCTTCCGGCAAGCGAGCGCGCTGAGCTCTATGAAGAGATTCGGATCGCTATCGATGGAACAACGGACATGCTGGACTCACTCTTGATATTCAGCCGCACAGGCTCTTCTTTGCACCGAGTATCTGCTGACATGACTTTTCTGGTGGAGCGGGCTATTGCTCTGGTAAGTGCGCATCCGGATGCGGAGGGAGTGAAGGTAATTCTGGAAAAGGGCAGTGCGGACACAACCGTGGACGTGGACACCAAGCAGGTAGAGCGGGCGGTCTATAACTTATTGCTGAATGCCTGCCAGTCTGCGCGGGAACGTTCAGGGCCGCGAATCGTCAGAGCCTCTGTCAGCGCAGAGAGCCAGAGCATGAGTGTGACCATTGCAGACAACGGTCCGGGTGTGCCACAAGGGATTCGCGAGACTATGTTCGACCCGTTCGTGAGTCAAGGAAAACAGAAGGGTACTGGCCTGGGCCTTACTTTGGCCTGGAGCGTGGCCCGTGAACATGGTGGAGATGTAAAACTGGTAAGCAGTCGCGAGGGCGAGACCATCTTCCGGCTGACCGTAGCGCGGTATTTGACTGAATCGGCCGGAAATGGCAGCCATCCGCGAAGCAAGGTGCTGACGTCATGAAGGTCAACTCAAAATACGGGGAGAAGTCACACGTTCCAAGAGCGCTTCTGAGGCGAAAACAGCTCCTGCCTCTCGCCATATTCCTTTTCATCTGCTGTCAGCGTTCATTGGCGCGAGCGCAAAGCGAAGCCGCGCCGGCGGCCGTGCCGAGTACTACGGCGCAGAGAGTTGAACAACTGACAGAGGCCGTCACCCAGGCACAAGCGCAAATGGAGGCTTGCCAGAAGCAACTGATCGAGCTGCGACAGCAGTTAGATGTGTTGCGGCTGCAGATGGCGGCTGAAAACGCGGGCGCTCTCCCGGCAGCGCAGAACGTAGCCGCCCATGCCGGCAATTCCGAGGCTGCAGCGGGAACCCCCGCATCTCTGGAGGAAATTCGCGAGCGGCAGGCCATCGAAGAATCGCAGATTGCTACGCACGACGAGATCAAAGTGGAGACCGAATCGAAATATCCGCTCAAGGTGAGTGGATTGATCCTCTTCAGCGGTTTCGTAAACACCAGGGCAGTAGACGTTACCGCGTCGCCTGCCTATGCGGTCTCGGGCCCTGGCAGCACGGGGCTTTCGCTGCGGCAGACCGTTTTGGGGCTCGATGCACGCGGACCGCATCTGCTAGGCGCCGCCAGCCACGCGGATCTTCGCGTGGATTTCTTTGCGAATGGCCAGGAATCAAACTATGCGGCAAGCGGCCTTCTGCGGCTGCGTACCGCGCATGCGGAACTGAATTGGCAGAACACGAAAGCTTTCTTTCAACTGGATCGGACGATTCTTGAGCCGAACCAACCGTCTTCTCTCGTAGCCATTGCGCAACCTGAGTTGGCGTGGGCGGGTAATCTTTGGAGTTGGAACCCGCAGATCGGCGTGGCCCATCAGTTTGCAATGTCGGACTCATCGCGGATCGAAGCCGAGGGAGCTCTGATCGACACTTCGGATCCACTGCCGCCGGGGTCCACTGCTACTCCACCGGCCACAACGCAAACGGAGGGCAGCCGCTGGCCTGGGACTGAAGGGCGGATTGCATTTCTCCGTGGCGAAGCCGGCGCCGGGCTGGAGATTGGTGCTGGAGGCTACTTCAGCCCGCATCGCACGGGCTACGGCGATCGATTCGATGCTTGGGCTGGGACGATGGATATGCGATTACCCCTAACCAGGAACTTTGAGCTGACAGCCAACGCGTATCGCGGCCAATCATTGGCCGGACTCGGCGGCGGCGGATACGTAAACTATTACTATTACTACGAAGGCTCAGCTTATTCCGTGCATGCCCTGGACGATGTTGGCGGATGGACGCAGTTTACGGCGAAAGCGCGTCAACGGGTGGAGATGAACGCCGGCTTTGGTACTGACAACCCGTTCGCCAAAGAGATCTTTCAGGCTATGTCCTCCTCGTATTCAACCTATTCAGGGCTGGCGCGAAACCGCTCAGTCTTCTCGAACGTGATCTTCAGCCCAAGCGCCTATCTTCTCTTTTCGCTTGAGTACAGGCGGATGTGGACCAACTATAACTCGGGCCCCACAGACTTCAGCGATGTAATCGGCATCGCCGCGGGATACAAATTCTGATGCAGCGTGCAAGTTTCAGGCAATTCTGCTGGTTGGCTCTATGGGCCTCATGTGCCTCGCCGTTGTGCGCGCAGGAGGCTATCACGCCGGTGCAAAAGGCAGAAGTGACCGCCAGGCTGACTACGACGCAGAAAGGCAGCGCGCATAAGACCGACAAAGCTCGATCTGCAGTGATCTGGTTGAATCCTCTCCACGCCGGCGCCGCGCCCCCCGTCGCGCCTGGCGCTTTCACGATGATGCAGAAGAACAAGATGTTCATGCCGCGCTTGCTGGTTGTGCCTGTGGGCAGCAGCGTTGCATTTCCAAATGCCGACCCCATCTTTCATAATGTGTTTTCTCTCTTCGACGGGCGGCGATTTGACCTTGGTCTGTATGAAGCTGGCTCTACACGCAGCGTTGTATTTTCGCGCGAGGGCGTCTCCTATATTTTCTGCAATATTCATTCCGAGATGAACGCGGTCATCATCGCACTCGCCACGCCGTATTACGGACTTGCCGACCAGCAGGGTGTATTTCATGTGAAAGATGTTCCGGATGGCGACTACGAATTGCATATGTGGATCGAAGGCCAGGGGCAGGGCTCGCTCGATCAACTCACGCGCAGGGTCCATATTTCCGGAGAGACTACGGATCTCGGGATGATCCGGTCCGGCCACCCGGATCAGCAGCAGCATTTGAACAAGTTCGGTCAGCCGTACGAGCCAGATGCGCACCCTATTTATTGACATAACTGCACTCCGATCCAAAGAACGACTTGAGAAATCGCCTCACGGTGGCATCCCATTACGGGTTGAAGAACTTGAGCAACACCTGTTCGTCGTGTTGGCTCAGTGAAGCGCGAACGCGCATGTGACGAACGATCGTTCCCGATATGCGGGGCGAAAAACCCTCCGGGGCATCGTGGCAGCGCCAGCAGTTCTGCTGAAAGACGCGTTCACCCTCACTCTGCGGCTGGGCGGGCGGCTGCTTTTGGACGGCTGTGCTTACGGGCGGTGTGGTTGCCGGTGTGCTGTTCTGCTGCGCGGCAAGCCCGAGCGCTGAAACCAAAGTCAGGGTAAGGCTCCCCTTTATCCAATACTTGAAACTCATGATTACTTCCCCTTCCAGGCTGGGAAAAGAAAGCGATAGGCGATTCCTGTTTCCCAGACATTGCGATTGCCGGTGGAGGAGAATTGCCGGGCATAACTCGTGAGAATCCTGATGTTATGCGGAAAGTTGTAATCGAGGCCAAAGTCAGCTCGTTGCGTATTGACCAGCGGCAGGCCGTCACTGACGATGGTGTCGCGGCGCAATGTCTGCTGCATGCGAAAGACGGGCTCAATGCGGCCAATTGCGCTGTCAAAACCGCCAAACGCCTTTAGGCGGTAGTCTGCCTCAACCCAGTAGCCCTGGGCATGATGGCCGCGTGCGGCTTCGGAGCGCACGCGAAGCCCAGTATCTTTGGGCTCCCACCATAGATAGGCGCCGTAGAAGTTTTCGTGCGTTCCCTGCAACAGGCGATCGTAGGAGAGCCCTAATTCAAGGCGCTGCTCCGGCAAGTAGAGGCTGGCACGGCCGCCTGTTCCGCGATGAGCAGCGAACTCCTCCGCGTTTCTCCGCGTCGAATAAAAATAGGCGTAGCTGATCGAATGCTTGTTGCTCGCGAATGCGTTTCCGCGCAGCATGCCCCCCAGACCGCTGCCACCTTGCAAGAGGCCGAGGGGTGAAATCAAAGGCCCATCCTGAAAGTTGCCGATCCAGGGCGGCGAAAGACGCTCATTGTAGGTGTTGAAAGGAATAAGGTAGTGGCCGGCCACAATGGTCAAGCGCGGTAAAGCAAGAAAATCGCCCTGGAGGTAAGATTCGGCGATGAAATGGGAATGAATGTACCCGGGCTGTGATCCGCCGCCCGGAGAGAAGGACTCTAGGAGAGAGGCACGCGACTCGACCAGAATGTGCTGACCGAGAGGAGCGGCAAGTACAGGCTCCGTGATGGGATAGTAGTTGGTATTCCCGCCATTGGTGCTGGTAAAGAATGCGCCGCCCCCGGAGATCAGCGGTGTGTTCTGTGCTGAATCGTACTGTGCAAGCGGCAGAACAACCAGTGCGAGCAGGAAGCAGCGAATTGCATGTGCGGATGCGCGAGGCGCGATTTTCAGAGTCGGACGCTGCATAGGATCGACCTTAGCCGATCGCGCGCGGCAAGGTGTCGCTCGAAGGTCCATTACTTGTAAATCCATTGTCACCGTGCGCAGTTTGACCCAATGCACGCCATTCGCATGTCAACGGTGCGGGCTGACAAGGCCTTTTGACAATTCCGTGACATCTGCCGGGCAAACTAAAGCCGCAGTAATGCGGTGACATTCAGCTTACAGCCTCATGACAACCGGCTATCAACAAATAGCTAGAGTTAGACCAGCTTGCAGCCCACGGTTCTGGCGCCCGCGGATCGCAGTCCGTCGCGCATGAGCCGGCGGGGCGATAAGTGAGTCTGCATGGCTTGTGTACCCGCTCTCTAGTCGAGGATTTTCAGATGAAGCTAAAGTCTGCGTTGCCCACAGTCTTTCTTGCGATGCTCGCCGCGTCGCAATTGTTGGTTCCCGTTACCCCAGCGGAGCTTGCTCCGCGGCGCATTGAAGTTACGGCCAAGCGGTTTCAATTCACGCCCGCCGAGATCACGCTGAAGAAAGGTGAGCCGGTCGTGCTCGTACTAAGCAGCATGGATACGACCCACGGGCTCCAAGTCAAGGAGCTGGGTCTCGAGACCAAAATCCACAAGGGCCAACCCACCGAGCTGGCCTTCACTCCTGACAAAACCGGGACTTTCGTTGGCCATTGCTCCGTGTTCTGCGGATCTGGGCACGGTAGCATGACGCTCACGTTGCACATTGTGGAGTAATTGCATGCCCAGAGTCGTCCTTGCCATTGCGGCTGCCCCGCTGCTCATGCTGACCCTTATCGGCTGCAAGGCCAATCCCCCTGGAAAAGCCGAAACGGCGGTCGTGAACTGGGCCAAGCACAAGATGTTTGTGCATAACAAGAAAGAAAAGAACCCCATCCAGAACACTCCCGCGGGGATCGCCGACGGCAGGGAGGCGTTTTCACACTACTGCGCGGCATGCCATGGATTGGACGCCCAGAGCACGGGTGTTCCATTTGCAGATCGCATGTCACCGCCCGTGCCATCGCTTGCTGGAATGGATGCGCAGTCTTATAGCGACGGACAGTTGAAGTGGATTATCGATTTTGGCATCTGGCCGTCGGGCATGCCGGGCTCGAAAGGCATGCTCAGCGACGACGAAATCTGGTCCATCGTGCTTTATCTACGTCACCTGCCACCGGCCGGCAGCCTGGGCGAACCGCAAATGTACACCCAATAACGATATGGGCATACTGCACACGAATTCGGCGAACCACGCACTCAGTCGCGCGATGCAATTGCGAGAGGCCGTACTTATGGTCTTCTGCAATCCCGTGCGGACGGAGTATACGCGCCTGCTCTATCTGCCGCGCAAGGAGTGGGAGGAGCTGCTTCCATGGATGGACACCAGCGGACTTGCATTGTATTTCCTCGATCGCGTAGAGGAAGCCGGCCTTCTCAATACGCTTCCACAGCCCGTTGTTGCGCAGCTGCAGAAGAACCTCGCGGACAATAAGCAACGAATGGAGGAGATGATCGCTGAGTCAACCTCGCTTCAACGCAATTTCCAGGAAGCGGGGCTCTCGTACGCCGTTCTGAAGGGTTTCTCGCTGTGGCCCATCTCGGTGCCCAAACTAGAGCTGCGTTCGCAACTCGACCTCGACTTTCTGGTGGCGGACGAGTGTATTAACGAGGCTCGGCGAATTCTTGAAGATGCTGGCTTCCGGCTTAACGCTCAGAATGCGAAAAACCTCGACTTCAAAGCCAACGAAGGCCGAACCACTTCTCTGAAGGACCTGTACAAGGCCGGCAGAGTTCGCTCAGCGGAACTGCACAAAGAGCATAGGATTGCCGGACGTTCATCGTTGCTGACACGCACGGAGACGGTGTGCTTTGGCGGAATTCGGACGCCTGTACTTGCACCGCTGGATCTATTCCTCGGCCAGGGTCTTCATCTCTTCAAGCACATTTGCCTTCCATACTGGCGAGCTGCGCACATGATCGAGTTTCGCCGCCACGTGATCGCGCGATACGACGATCCTGCCTTTTGGAACGGCCTTGAAGAGCACGTCGCAGGGCACGCGCAAACGTGCATACGGCTGGGCGTAGCCATCCTTGTCATCACGCGCGTGATGGGGCCATTCGCACCCGAGGCGCTCATGCGCTGGACAGCCGATCAGGTGCCTCCCAGAGCAAAGCTTTGGGTGGACTTATACGCGCGCCGCACGGCGCTGGCGGCATTTCCCGGAACTAAGTTGTACCTGCTTCTGGAAAAGGAATTGGAAAGCTCTGGTGTGCCCCCCAAGCGATCGCCATCGCTGGTTCTGGTGCCTCGTCGCCTCCCGCCCTTCATTGTGCATGCAGTGGCTGGCGAGACTTTGGCCGGGCGCTTAAACCGCTATCACCGGCAATTCGGTTACCTCGTTTTTAGACTGCGCTTTCACATCCTGGAGGGGATTCGGTACTTCTGCGAGTCAATTCTCTGGCGCCAATGCAGGAATGGAGTCTCGCGATGATTAGTTCGAGTCGTCTCATTCGAACGCTGCTATGTCTCGGTTTGCAGGCTGTCTTGTTGGTCTGCATACCGGCCCTGTCTTTACATGCACAGGCGCCACAGAGTTCATCGACAATGACCGAGCCGTCGTCGGCCTCATCTCTACCCGCGATTGACACGGATGGCGCCGGCCGGTCCTTGAATTCCGCAAGCGAAACGGATGCGGGGGCAGGCGTGAACACGGGAATGGGCCAGAATGCTGGAAGTGAAGTCGGCGCCGGGAACAGAATCGGGCAGGGTTCCGGGTTTCCATCGACTCTCTCCAGCGATCAGATCTTCGCCATTCTGCAGAATAATCCGGACGCGCTCGTGGAGTTGAAGTCGCTTATGTCCGAACTTGCGCGCCAGGAGGGCACACCCATCCAGGAGGATTCGATTACCGATGAGATGCTCTACAGCAAGATCGCATCAAGTCCGGCACTGCGCTCCAACATCGTAACGTTCCTGGAGGCGCGCGGTTATATATCGGAAGCCGACCTGCAAGCCTATGCAGTTAGCGGCTCTGAGGAGAGCTCTCTAGCTCAAAGCCGGCTTGCGAATTCAACATCGCTGTTAGGCAGCATTCCGATCGAGGAGTTATCCAATGGTCTGAATGGGCAGAGTTCCGGTGGGATAAGGAGCACAAATGCGCAGGACCTTATGCGCGCGAACCGGATGCGCGCCACGGGCAGCGATCCGTCGAGGAACCAGCCGGAAAGCACGACCAGCGAGCCGCAAGTACTGCACCGGCCCGCACCCTACAATCTGCGATCGTTGCACGATCTCTACACTCAATTGCCGGAGACAGGCGGACTGCTGAAGCGCTTCGGCTCCGATGTATTTCTACGGCGCAATGGGAGCACAGCAAATCAGATTGCGCCCAATGAGCGCGCGACGCCGCTGGATGTGCCGGCCGGACCTGGGTATGTCGTAGGACCTGGCGACAGCCTTTCAATCAACATTTGGGGCGGAATCTCCGAGAGCATTACGCGGGTGATCGACCGCGAAGGAAGGATTGCGCTGCCTGAGTCTGGCGCTGTCCCTGTTGCCGGTCTCGCGCTGGAGCGCGTGCAGAGTGTTGTTGCCGAGACGCTGAAATCGCAGTATCGCAATGTACAGGTAGCAGTCACAATCGCGGGCCTGCGAAGCATTCGCATCTATGTTGTCGGCGACGTGCAATGGCCGGGCGCCTACGATATAAGCTCGCTTTCGACCCCGTTGAATGCGCTGTACGCCGCCGGCGGCCCAACCAATATTGGATCGTTGCGCGTGCTTCGTCACTACCGGGGCAAGGAACTTATCCGCGAAATTGACCTCTACGACTTTCTGCTTCACGGAGTGCAAAATGAGGATCGTCTTCAGGCTGGCGATACAGTGTTGGTTCCTCCGGCCGGTCCGCAGATTGCTGTCTACGGAGCAGTCAAGCGGCCGGCAATTTATGAATTCAAAGGCAACGCCACACTTGCCACCGTCCTCGATGATGCGGGCGGCGCCACGGCGGCCGCTGAATTGGGCCATATAGAAGTTGACCGCATCGATGCCAACAGAGAGCGCGAAACGGTGACCGTTGACCTGCCCGCATCCAGCAGTCCCGAAAGCGCTCGGGCAGCGATAGCAACCTTCGAGGTATTCGACGGGGACCGTGTGCATGTTTCACCCATTCTCCCCTACAGCCAGCGTGTCATTTACATGCAGGGACATGTGGTGCGGCCGGGGAGTGTTTCCTATCGCGATGGAATGCACCTGAGCGATGTGTTGCACAGCTACCGGGATCTGCTTCCGGAGCCCGCCGATAAGGGAGAGATCGTGCGGCTTACGCCCCCGGATTTGCATCCGGAGACTATCGAGTTCAACGTGCCCGACGCGCTTATCGGCAACAGCAATCTCCCTCTGCGGCCATTTGATACGATTCGCATCTTTGGCCGTTACGAGGCTGATGCACCGCAGGTGACCGTCGGCGGCGAGATTCTTCGGCCCGGAACTTATTCGCTCTTTGCCGGCATGACCGCTGCGCAGCTTGTGCTTATGGCTGGAGGCTTCAAGCGCGACGCGCTCCTGGACAACGCTGACCTCACGAGCTACCAGATCCAAGGGAAGTCCAAAGTAGTCAGCGAACGTACATCGGTTTCTATTGGTGACGCTGTTGTTCATCCGGGCAGCGCTGCGGATGTGCCGCTCAAGCCGGGTGATGTGCTGACAGTACACCAGATCACTGGGTGGAGTGACATTGGAGCTTCGATCACCATCGACGGCGAGGTCGCACATCCCGGCAGTTATGGTATTCAGCAGGGCGAGCGGTTGAGTTCCATTCTGCGACGAGCAGGCGGATTGCGAGATACAAGCTACCCGGAAGGGGCAGTGCTGGAGCGGGATGAAGTGCGGCGGCTGGAGGAAAAGAGCCGGGAGGAACTGATCCGGCAAATCGAGACCAGCGCAACCGCTGCCAGCATCAATCCAAGTCTCGGCTCCAGCGACAAAGATCCAGCAGCGACGGCGCAACTGATTGCGCAACAACAACGAGACGTGGTAGCCCGGCTGAAGAGCGCGCCTGTAATCGGGCGATTGGTTATCCACATCGGCAGCGATATCGCCAGCTGGGAGAACACGCCGGCCGATATCGAAGTGCGCGCGGGCGACGTGCTTCACATTCCCAAGCGGCCGGGGTTCGTGCTGGTAAGCGGACAGGTCTATAACGCCACTGCGATAACGTTCTCGCCGGATAAGTCTGCAAGGTGGTATCTCGAGCGCGCCGGTGGTCCAACTGAGATTGCCAACAAAGGGCAAATCTTCATTGTCCGGGCGAATGGTTCCGTGATTGGCCGCAACTCGGGCTCATGGCTCGATCACGATGTGCTCGCGACCAAACTCGATCCGGGAGACGCCGTCGTTGTTCCCCAAAAGATCGTCGGGGCTTCTATCTTCTGGCGCAATCTGCTCACGGTTGCGCAATTCAGCTCCTCAATCGCCATCACCGCGGCTGTGGCAGGTTTGCTATGACCACAACCAGTCCCTCCCAACCCGTCTCGCCGAATCAGCCAGGGAACGATAGCGGCTCATCTCGGGTTGAAGAGAGAACCGTGCCCTCCGCGATAGGCGCGGCGCAGGAAGCGGAAGGCGCCCCCAACTGGGTCAACAATGCCCGTCTCCTGTGGCGCAAGCGGCGCACGCTGGCTAGGACCGCGGGAATCTCCATGCTGGCCGCGCTCGCAGTTGCGTTGCTGTTGCCCAAGAGGTATCAGTCGAGCGCTCGCATTATGCCGCCTGCAAGCACCGGGAGCGGTACAGCGCTATTGGCCGCGCTTGCTGGTGGTAGTGGAGGCGGCCTTGGCAGCCTTGGCAGCCTTGGATCGCTGGCTGGCGGAATTCTCGGCGGTGCGGGCAATACCTCCCTGTTCATCGACCTGTTGCGCAGCGGCTCGATTAGCGGAGACCTGATCGATCGCTTCGATCTTCAGCACGTTTACAACAAGCGTTACCGCATCGACACGGCAAAGTTTCTGGCCAGACGCACAAAGATCGTGGACGACAAGAAGAGCGGGGTCATTACTGTTACCGTAACTGATTCAGACCCCGTGCGCGCACGCGATATTGCTCAGGGCTATCTGGACGAGCTGAACATGTTGGTCAACCGAACCAATACATCGTCGGCTCATCAGGAGCGGCTGTTCATTGAAAAGCGGCTGGCCGGAGTCGAGCATGACCTTGAAACGGCTCAAGAGCGCCTCAGCGACTTCTCCAGCACGCATGCAACAGTCGACCTCAAGGAGCAGTCCCGTTCCATGGTAGATGCGGCTGCCCGGCTGCAGGGGGAGTTGATCGCAGAACAGTCGAGCCTGGACTCGCTGCGGCAGACTTACGGCGATGAAAACATTCGGGTGCGCTCAGCGCAGGCGCGCATTGCCTCATTACGAGCAGAGATCGCCAAGCTGGCCGGAACGTCAATGGTTCTGCCGGCTGACGAAAGCAGCTCCGGTGTTGAGACTGCGGCAAGCGGCAACAACGATGAGCTTTATCCTGCGTTGCGTCAGTTGCCGCGCCTCGCGGTGCCCTACGCCAGGCTCTATCGCGAAGTGCAGGTACAGGAGACAGTCTACCAACTGCTCACCCGGCAATATGAAGTGGCGCGCATTCAAGAGGCGAAGGATGTGCCTGTCATAAGCGTTATCGATGCGCCGGGCATCCCTGAGAAAAAATCGTTTCCGCCCAGGACGCTGATCGTACTATTGGCGCCCTTCGCCTCCGTCATTGCGGCTGCGTTCCTGCTCCTCCTGCAATTCCAATGGGCGCAGATTGCTATGAACGATCCACGTAAGGCTCTCGCGCACGAAATCGGCAACGGCATGCCGCAGCGCTTGAGCTGGCGCCCTTGGGCAAGGAGCCGGCAATGAAGACGCACCTTTCCAATGCGATTTACGGCGTTCTGGATTACGCGGCTTATCCCATCGGATTGCTTGTTGTGGCGCCGGTGGTGCTGCACAACCTCGGCGTTGTCCGGTTTGGTATTTGGACCGTAGCCAACGCCGTAGTAAGTACCGGGAGCATCATCGCCTCCGGCTTTGGCGATGCCAACATACAGCACGTCGCAAGCCGGCGGGGCGCGGGCGACCACGATGCGCCGTTGCGCGCGGTGCGTGCGCTGATGGGCATCAACCTGATGCTGGGTATTGCCATCGCCGTGTTGGGTTGGGTCCTTTCTCCCATTGTGGCGGCGCATGTTTCCGGCTCATCCGCGGCTTTGGAGCAAACGTGCCTGTGGTCGCTTCGCGTTGCTTGCGTAATGCTGGTGGTGCGGGCAATTGAAAGCGTGTGCATCAGCACGCAGCGGGCGTTTGAGCGTTACGGAGCCGCGGTGCGAATCAGCATTGTGGCCAGGCTGCTGGCCCTTGCCGCAGTCGCAGGGCTGACTTTCTTAAGCCACAGTGTGGCGGCGATTATGGGCGCCGCCTGTCCGCTCACGTTGGCGGGTTTGGGGCTGCAGTTGATTCGCTTGAAGCGGCTGCTAGGGGCGGATTCCCTGATACCTGCATTCGATCGCGGCGCAATGCATGCCTTGATGAGCTTTGGCGCTTTTTGTTGGCTGCAGGCGGTGTCGGGTGTTGTCTTCAGCCAGATGGACCGGCTTACGCTGGGTGTCTCATTGGGCGCCGCGGCCGTGGCTTCTTATGCATTCTGTGCGCAGATGGCGCAGCCCATCTTTGGCTTTGCGGCTTCGGGGCTGCATTTCCTTTTCCCCTATCTCTCCAATCGCAGTGCATCCATGAGCCCTGCGGCTCTTCGACGGTCGCTGCTGATTGCCTTTGCGTGCAACCTGGTGTTTGTTGCAGCCAGCGCCGGAGCTCTTCTATTGCTCGGGAATCGCATTCTGCATGTCTGGGCAGGAGCAGAGATCGCTCGCAGCGCGGCCCCGATCATGCCCGTTATTGTATGGAGCTCGGCTCTGCTGGGTTTGAACGTGACTGCAACCTATGCGCTGCTGGCGCTGGGGCGTGTGCGAATGGTTACGGGGTTCAACCTTGCCAGCGGCGCCATCATGCTTCTGCTTATGCTCTATCTCACGCCGCGCTTTGGCATCAAGGGCATTGCGTTCGCAAGGCTGAGTTACGCGCTCATTTCACTCCTTTTGTATATTCCGCTGCTCGGCCATTTTCTCGCCAGACCTGTTTCGCGGAGAAATATTCGAGCCCTGCAGCCTGTCAAGGAGGAGCTATGAACGCGATTCCCACGGCAGTGACCACGAGAAGCGCGACACCTGTTCTCCTTCCATCCCTTGCCACGACGGTGGGCGCGTATTTTGCGGCTCGTAACTGTTTCACGTTTCTGTTCTTTCAGTCCAACCCGCAACTGGGAACCATCGTCAGCTCCGCATTGAACATGCTGCTGCTGCTAGTTGCAGCGTTCAACTCTGTAGGACCGGCGCAGGCAGCTCGGTTCTCTCCCTGGCGTGTTGCGTGCTTTCGCTGGGTTATTGCGTTTCTTGGCTTCTCATTGTGCAGCCTGCTTTGGACACAGGCGGTTTCCGTGCCCGTCGCCTTCGCCTACTGGTGTGGAATGGCTGCCGACGTCGCGATAGTGCTCTTGCTGCTCCGTACAGGTCCGCTAGTCGAGGTTGCCACATCCCTTATTCAAGGCTATGTCGCGGGCGCATGCTTCTTTGCGTGCGTCATGTGGTTTTCACCAACGATGCAAGACCTCCGGCTGGGCAACGATGAATTCTTTAGTCCTAACCTGATCGGCTTTACCTGTGCCTTCGGCATCTTCCTGGCGGAGTTTCTGATTGTCCGCTCAAGAAACTGGCGGTATCCCGCGATCTTTCTGGCTATCTCGCTGCTCAGGAGCTTGAGTAAGACAACGATCATCGCGTTCCTGCTGAGCCAAACGCTCTTGCTCGTCTTCAGCAAAACAATCCGGCGTCGCAGTAAGTTTCTCATCGTAACTTCGGCAAGCCTGATGTTAGCGGCATTCTCCGGGCTGATTGCAGACTATTACCAGGTCTACACAAACTCGGGCAATCAGGCTGAAACTCTTACAGGCCGCATCGGAATCTGGGCCTTCATTCTGGATCGTGCGCTGGAGCGGCCGTGGTTCGGGCACGGCTTCGACTCAGTCTGGAAGGTGATTCCGCCCTTTGGATTCGACCGGTTCGAGGCGTGGCATGCGCACAATGAGTTGCTTCAGCAGTTCTATGCCTATGGAGTCATTGGCATCGTCCTATTGATTGGCGTGTATGGGAGCTTTTATCGCCAGGTCCGCCGCGTCGCGCGGCCTGAGTTCAGAACGCTCCTTCTCAGCCTTATCGTATTCATCGTCATTCGTGGTCTCGGCGATACGGAGCGCTTTGATCTCTCGTTTCCACTTTGGTCGATTGCGCTTCTCAGCCTGACGCTCGCGGCGTCGGAAGGGAAGTTGCAGGTGAAGCCATGAAAGTCTACATTGCCCTTGCCGCCAGGTCTGGCCATCTGCATGGTGTGCCCAGGCATGCCATCAATCTCGCCCGCTGCCTGCTCGGACGCCGCGAAGTGACTGAAGTTCATCTTGTAGCGGCTCCGTGGCAGATGCACCTCGTCGAAGATGCCGCCCCCTGCGACGATGCCAGGCTACACCTGCATGCGGCGCCTATCGGCAGCAGCGCGCTGAGCCGCAACTTCTGGTACTACGCGTTACTGCCAAAGCAGGCTGCCCAGTTCAAGGCCGATATCGTCCATCTCGCGTGTCCGGCGCCCGTGCGCAAAAGCGCATTTCACTGTCCCATAGTGGTGACGCTGCACGATCTTTACCCCTACGACATCCCGGAGAATTTCGGCTTTCCTAAGGTGATGTTCAATCGGGCAGTGCTTCAGCAGTGCCTGCGCGCAGTCGATGCCATTGCATGTGTCTCGCAGAGCACGCTCTCGCGGCTTGAACAACTCAATCCTCTGCTGGCTCTGAGAGCGTCTGTCATCCACAACTCCGTTGTGCCATTCACCGCCGCCGAAAACGGCGTGCCGCCGCAGTGGCGCGGCCAACCCTTCCTGCTTTGTGTAGCGCAACACCGCCGCAATAAAAACATCCTGCTGGTCCTTGAAGTCTTTCAGCGTTTATTGCAAGCCCGGCAGATTGCCTCCAACACGCAGTTATTCATCGTCGGAATTCAGGGACCGGAGACTTCGGCTATCGAAAGTTTCATTGTTGCCTCTGGCCTCTCCAGGAGCGTAGTTCTTCTGAACGGAATTTCCGATGCGCAGCTTCACTGGTGCTATCGCAACTGCGGCCTGGTCATCGTCGCATCCACATTAGAAGGCTTCGGGCTTCCCGTGGCAGAGGCGCTGCTTGCCGGATGCCATGTCGTCTGCTCCAATATTCCTGCATTCCGTGAGGTGGGCGGCGCCTATTGCCAGTACGTTTCTCTTGGTCCACAGCAAGTGGAGGCGTTTGCAAGTGCCGTGCGCGCCACACTGCAAAAGCATAAGCCAGAACCAATTGCCCTCCCCCATCTTTCCCCTCACCTTATCGCGGAAGAGTATATGAAACTCTACCGATCCCTGTTGCCTCCACCAGCAGCCAATGCTCGATCGAACCAGGCTGCATTGACCTCCCTCGTTGAAAGGCGGCGTCTCGTATGAATACAAATTCAAGTCGCAGAACTGCCGAGGTCCTCGGCGTGCCGGTACATCCGCTCGACATGGAAAGCGCGCTTGCGCAGGTCAAACAAGAATTGGATAAGCGTCGCAGCGGATACGTCTGCTTGATCGGAGTCCATGGCATCATGGAGGCGCAACGCGACGCAGGCCTTGCTCAGGTTTACGCACGCGCCGCCTTGATGGTGCCCGATGGCACACCGACAGTTTGGGTGGGCCGCCTGCAAGGGTTTAGCAGAATGCAGCGTGTGGCCGGCCCGGATCTGATGCTGGAGATATTCGGCCATGGGCAGTTCGCCAAATGCAGGCATTTTCTCTATGGCGGTAAAGAAGGCGTGGCCGAAGAACTGCGTGAAAGGCTAACGGCGCGCTTTCCCTGGGTGCGGATCGTGGGCACTTATACCCCGCCATTCCGCGAATTGACGTTGACTGAAGAAGAGTCTCTGGCTGCACGGATTCAGGAACTCAAACCGGACATGATCTGGGTCGGTATCAGCACGCCTAAGCAGGAGCGCTTTATGATGCGCTTCTTACCCAGGCTGGAATCCGCGTTGATGTTTGGAGTCGGCGCTGCATTTGACTTTCACACGGGCCGCATCAAGGATTCGCCGCGATGGGTAAAGCGTGCGGGCCTGCAATGGCTCCATCGCTTGATCCAGGATCCAAGGCGCTTGTTTTGGCGCTATATGCGAAACAATTCAGCTTTCCTGTGGCATATTACTCTGCAGCTGACGGGTCTGCGCACATACACGCAAGCGAAGGCAGATCCGCATTTCTCTCGCGGGGCACAGACCGCGACAGACCAATAGTGCGTGGGCTCTTGTTGGCCCCTATGGTGATTGCGTTTGAGAGGGTGAAACGGACTGAGAATCACATTGACCTTGCCCCGGCAGAGCGTACCCCCTGGGAAGAAACTTATGCAGCCTCTGAGTTCCTTGTTACTTCCCATTCGATTCCAATTTGGCGGAGCACAGACATGAAGACCTCCTAGGAAGCTCTGGTGTGTGGCGCAGGTGGCTTCATTGGCAGCCACATGGTGACGTGATTACGCGCTGAGGGCCACTGGGTTCGCGGAGCGGATCTGAAGTATCCGGATTTCAGTCCGGCGCAGGCGCATGAATTCGTCATTGCGGATCTTCGCCGCCACGAGAGCTGGGATGCGATTCTCGATGGGGGAATCGACGAGGTGTATCAGTTCGCTGCGGATATTGGAGGCGCCGGTTATATCTTCACCGGGGCAAACGATGCTCACGTTATGCATAACTCCGCGATGATTAACCTCCACATGGCCGATCTTAGCGTACAGCGCAAAGTGAAGAAGGTATTCTATTCATCCTCTGCCTGTATATACCCTGCCAATAACCAGGAAGAAACGGACAATCCCAAGTGCGCTGAGGAGACTGCATATCCGGCTGCTCCGGACAGCGAATACGGCTGGGAAAAACTCTTCAGTGAACGTCTCTTTCTTGCCTCCCATCGTAACTGTGGCCTGAATGTTCGCATCGCGCGTTTTCATAATATCTTCGGACCGGAAGGCGCGCGGCGAGGCGGCAAAGAAAAGGCTCCAGCCGTACTTATGCGCAAAGCAGCTGAGCAGCCGGATGGCGGAGAGATTGAAATCTGGGGGTCGCTTATTGGACCCAGATGGACCCAAGTTCCGGAATGACCGGAAATGGGGACTTCGCTGATTAATTGATATTGCGGGATTGAGATGGTCGGGGAGAGAGGATTTGAAGCTCCGAACCCCTGGTCCCGAACCAGTCTTTGCCGTTTATTGGGATTTGTTGCAATCGCGTGAAGAAAGCTGCTTTGGATTGAATGCATTGCTGCCATATCGTTGAAAGCTGTAGTTCTGAATTGCTTCAGGGTGCTTTGACCGCTACGATTTCGTCTGCACTCAAGCGCGCATAAGGCATATCAGCGCGGAAAATCACAAGTGCGCCGAGCTTGATTCTCCCCTGGAATTCCTCGAAACGGCCATAGCGGCGCGAACTTAAATCAGGCCCCCATCTCGCCTACTCACGTTGCAGCTCCCGCTCGCACAGCCAGGTGAAGATTACCGGCGTTACGATCAGCACGTGAACAAGCGAGCTTAGCATTCCTCCCAGCACGGGGGCGGCGAGCGGCCTCATGAACTCTGCGCCGGTTCGCGTGGACCACATCAGGGGCAGCAGGCCTGCAACCACTGTGGCCACTGTCATTACTTTGGGACGAAGGCGGAGCAGAGCGCCTTCCATCACGGCTGCGTGCAGGCCGGCGCGCGTAAGTTGGCCTTCGGCGGCTATTCGCCGCGCTACTGCTTCGCGCAGATAAATGACCATAACCACGGCGGTCTGCACCGCGGTTCCAAAGAGCGCGATGAAGCCAACCCATACGGCAACTGAGAAATTGAGGCCGAGCGCCTTGACGAGGAAGATGCCTCCGGAGAGCGCGAAGGGCACAGCCAGCAATACGTGCGCTGCCTCCTTGGCGGAGCCATAGGTGCGAAAGAGCAGGACGAAGATGATCCCAAGCACAATCGGAATGACCAGTTCCAGCCGCTTGCGCGCGCTGATCTGGTTTTCGTATTGGCCGCTCCACTCGATGTAATAGCCAGGCGGCATCTTCACCTGTTGAGCGACGGCCCGTTGAGCCTGATTGACAAAACCACCCACATCGCGGCCGCGTACATTCAACAAGACTGACCCGCGCAACAGGCCGTTCTCGCTCGAGATCATCGATGGTCCCAGCGTGGTCTTGATGTTGACGACTTTGTTAAGCGGCACCTGTGCTCCGTTGCTGCCGGTTACAAGCACATCTCCGAGCTGCTGTGGGTTTTCGCGGAAGTCACGCGCGTACCGGACGCGCACGGGGAAACGCTGCCGTCCCTCGATGGTAGTGGTCAGATTCTTTCCGCCCACAGCGGTTTCAATCGCGTCCTCCACGTCGGCGACATTCAAGCCATAACGATCCGCGGCGGGCCGGTCCACGGTCATCTCCAGGTACGGAGAACCCGTGGTGCGCTCGGCATAGAGGTCAGTCGCGCCGGGCACCTGGCTCACCACTTCCTTGATCTCTTCTGAGATTTGTTCGATCACGTTGAGATCGGGGCCGAAGACCTTGATGCCGATCTGCGTTCGAATGCCGGTGGAAAGCATATCGATGCGATTGCGAATCGGCTGTGTCCAGATGTTCGTCACGCCTGGAATCTGCAGCTTTTCATCAAGCCGGGCGAGGATGGCATCCTTGGTGAGTCCCTTGGGCCATTGGTCTTTGGGCTTGAAGGTGATGGTCGTTTCGGACATATTCACGGGCGCCGGATCGGTGGAAGTTTCCGCGCGGCCAACCTTGCCCACCACCATTGCAACGGCTGGATCGGCGGCGATGATCTCATCCTGCTGGCGCAGAATCTTGGTTGCTTCGGTCAGAGAGATGCGCGGATCGGAGATGGGCATGAAGAGCGCCGTCTCTTCGTCCAGCGGCGGCATGAACTCGGAGCCGATAGTGGTTGCGGTATAGATGGCCGCGATGAAGAATGCCAATGCTACACCGAGCGTGATGATCCTGTGGCGCAGCGCCCAGCGTAACACGGGCCGGTAGATGGCGTGCAAGAGGCGCATCACCGGATTCTCATCCTCACGATGCAGCTTGCCGCGAATGAGAAAGGTGCACAGAACGGGCACCAGTGTGATAGCCATGATGGTGGAACACACCATGGCAAAGGTCTTGGTGAAG
>PLSB01000259.1:31732-37291 GCA_003165005.1 Acidobacteriaceae bacterium
GAATCACGTTTTCGGTCATCACGATGCCAGCATCGACAAGCACGCCGATGGCGATGGCGATTCCGCCCAGCGACATGATGTTCGACGAGATGCCTGCGCCCTTCATGAACAGAAACGCGCCCAGCACCGCAAGCGGCAGCGGAATGGTGACGACAAGAATGCTGCGAAAGTGCCAGAGGAAGAGAATGTGCGCGAGCGTGACTAGAATGATCTCTTCAATCAGCGCATGGCGCAGCGTGTCTACGGCATGGTCGATGAGAATGCTGCGGTCATAGAAGGGAACAATATTCACGCCCGTTGGAAGGCCCGGCTGAATCTCGCCGATCTTCTTCTTGATGGCTTCGATAACCTCGCGCGCGTTGGCGCCGTAGCGGATGACGACGACCCCGCCGACGGCTTCTTTGCCGTCCTTATCGAGAACGCCGCGCCGGAACTCGGGACCAAGCTGCACACTCGCTACGTTGCCGACCGTGACAGGAGTGCCATTGTAGGCGCCGAGTGAGATCTCCTCGATGTCCTTCAGGCTGCGAATCAGGCCGATGCCGCGCACCATCTCCTCAGTGTCGCCAGCCTCGATCACCTTGGCGCCGACGTTGTTATTGCCACGCTCGACTGCACCGACGACATCCTTCAGCGCGACGTTGTAGGCACGCATCTTGATCGGATCGAGATCGATCTGGTACTGCTTTTGAAATCCGCCGACACTGGCGACCTCGGCCACTCCAGGCACGGAGTTGAGCTGATATTTGATGAACCAATCCTGAATGGAGTGAAGCGTGCCGCTGTCGTAAGGCCCCTCGACGGTGTACCAGAAGACCTGGCCAACCCCGGTTGCATCCGGTCCCATCATCGGCGTGACGCCAGACGGAAGAAAGCTGCCGGCAAGGCTGAGCCGCTCCAGCACGCGAGTGCGCGCAAAGTAGATGTCCACCGAATCTTCGAAGATGACATTCACCATCGAAAAGCCGAAGGCCGATGCCGAGCGAACCGTGCGCACGTGCGGCAACCCTTGCAGGTTCACCGTTAGCGGATAAGTGATCTGGTCTTCGACCTCTTGCGGGCTGCGGCCCTGCCACTCGGTGAAGACGATCACCTGATTCTCGCTCAGGTCGGGGATCGCGTCGATGGGCGTATGCAGCAGCGCCCAGTATCCCCACACCGCCAGCGCGGCATAGACGGCCAGGATCAGCCAGCGATTCTTCATCGAGAATTCTAGGATGCGGTTGATCATGACATCTCCTATCTGGCGCTGAGGTGGGTGCGCGTGGATGCGATCGCATTGCCGTTCTTGCGCGCCTCGACAAGCACGGTCCATGTGCCCGCCATCGGCGCTTGGCCTTTACCCTCGTAACTTTTGCTGCCGGCCTTCCACGCCAGCTCACTTGAACTCTTCATCTCCGGCATTCCCATTGCAGGCATCGCGGGCATGATGAGCGTGACCGTAACGCGCGCATCGCTTATGGGCTTGCCGTCGGCGTCAGTCAGCGTCACACTAAACTGGTTGTCTTCGCCGGCCTTCAGGGGATTGGGATCGGCGTGGAGGTCGATCCTTACCGCGCTCGGATTAGTTGAAGAAGTCGCAGCGGTCTGGGTTTGCTGTGCCGATGCAAATTCCTTCGAGCCGCCGTAAAGCCCTGACATTCCCGAGCCGAGATGAGCCTGCGAATCGATGAGGAAGTTGCCGTTGAGCACAACAATGTCGCCGAGCGCCAACCCGCTCGTTACTGGAAACAAGTCTTCAGTCGCCGTGCCCACTTGCACTTCACGCGCCTCGAAGACACCATTGGGCCTGGCCAGATACACAATCTTGCGCGTGCCCGTATCGAGCACTGCCGAGCGCGGAACCACGATGGACTGCTGCGCTGCACGGCTTATGAATGTGGCGCTGACAAACATGCCGGGCAGCAGGCGCATCTCCGGATTGGCAACATGCACATGGACTGGAACCGTGCGCGTTTGCGGATTGGCGGCAGGCTCGATGAAATCCACATGACCGTGCAGAGTCCTATTGGGCAGCGACTCGGCGGTAATCTCCACCTCCTGCCCCTGGCGAATCTGCGGCAGTTGCTCCTCGTAGACATCTGCCTTGATCCACACCTGATTGAGATCCGCGACCGTGAACAGTGTGTCGCCAGCGTTCACATACTGCCCCTGCGTCACCTTGCGATCGACAACCGTTCCAGAGGCGTAGGAATATATTGTGATGTGAGGGACGCCGTTATTCTCCGGCGCATCCGACTGCTTGCCGCTGATCCCCCATAACTCCAGCTTGTGCTGGCTGGCCTTCACCAGCGCATCGGCCTGCGTGCGCGCAAAAGCATCGTCAGACTGTTTCAGTTGATTGCGATTCTCCTCCGCCAGGTGATACTCCTCGATGGCCGTGGCAACTTCAGGGCTGTAAATATCGGCCACAGGCTGTCCGCTGCGCACGCGCTCGCCTGTGTATTGCACATAGAGCTTGTCCACGCGGCCACCGATGCGCGCGCTCACAGCGGCAAGTTGCGCTTCCGGCTCCTCCACGCGGCCAAAGGCGGCAATGTCGGTTTTCAACGCGGCCGTGCGTACCTCGGCCACCTGCACGCCCGCCGCGGTAATCTCGGCCGGAGTCAGCTCGACCATCGTGCCGGGCTCAGTGCCCTGCTGCGCGCCATCTGACCGTGTAGTGGCCGCAACGGGAGGGGTTGCATTCGCTGCCGCTGCAACAGGGTGCATCTCCCTCGCTGTCAGAAATCCAACCACCAGAGCCGCGCTCAAGACTCCAGCGCCTGCACCGAATGCAAACAGCTTCTTTTCCTTCCTTGTCATTTGCTTCTCCTCCCGTTGTTGCTGTTCGTTGGGTTCTCTATTGGCGCGCCGATGGCGCGTTCCAACTTCGCCATGCCCTCGTCCGTGTCTGCTGACGCCTTGTAGGTTGCGGTCTGGATATCGAGCAGCAGGTTCTGAGCGTCGATCAGGCTCATAAACTCAGCGCGGTTGTTCTGGTACGCGGCGGTCGAGGCTTTGAACGATGCTTCAGCTTGCGGCAGCAGCGTGTCGCGATAGAGCTTGACGCGCTTCTCGGCGGCCAGCACTTCGATCTGTGCCCGCCGAATCTCAAGGAACACCGTTGCCGCGCGCGCATCGAGTTCCGCCTGCGAAACATCCGTTGCCGCATCGGCCTGCTTTGCCTCGCCGTCGTGGCGCTCGCGATTCAACCAGGGAAGGTTCATCGACACTTCGCCCATATACGCGTTGCGCGCCAGGGAGCCGGTGGGCATCAGCATGTACCCTAGACCAACAGTGAAGTCGGGCTTCATTGCCAGCCGCGTCAGCTTTCCCTCATCCCTGGACTTTGTAATCTGCGTGCGCAAGGCCGCCAACTCAGGCCGGTGCTCGATCGCCGCTTGCTCCAGTTCCTCGATGGAAGGCGGTGCGGTAGGAACCGTGTAGCTGCCGGCAATTTCGATTGCTTCCTCCGGAGGCCGGCCCATCAGAGCATTCAACTGGGCGCGCGCGTTGTCCCGCTCTTCTTNNGCCATCTGCGCGCGCAGTACGTCTGTCTGCGGAGACTTGCCGGTGGTGTATTCAGCAAGCGCCGCTGCCAGAGCCTCTTTCAGCAGCGAACTCTGACGCGCCTGCAACCGAACTTCATCCGCATTGCGCATCAGGTCCGTACATGTTTTGCGAACCTCCACGGAGACCTCCTGTCGCAGGGTCTCCAGATCAATGGCGGCAATGCCAGCATCGTCTTCCGCCAATTTTGCGCGCTGATCCCGCTTCTGGCGGCTGGGGAAGGTCTGCTGGATCGACACCATAAGTTGCGCCTGATTCAGATCCCACGGCCGGCGCAGTGGTGTATCCCAATCGCGCGTCATCAGCATGGGATCGTCGAGGCTGCGTGCGGTGGCGGTTTTGAGCTTGGCCAGCGACAAACGCCGCACCGCCGCGCGAATCTCGGGGTTGCTCTCAAGGGCAGCCGCTACGGCATCATCAACAGACAAAGGCGCAACCGCCGCATCAGGCGAAGCAACGGAGCCCGGCTCCGTCTGCCCGAAACAGGCAATCGACAGCGCCAGCACAAAGGGCGCTAGAACATAGATGGGTTTCACTCTTCAACTCCGCGTGAATCGGCAAAAGCAGAAACGCCAGGGCGCAGAGACACGCACCCCGGAGAGCCAATGCGGAAGTGAAGATTTAGATTCTTAAGATGAATGCGCCCATAGGCGGAGAATGCGGAGGAATCACCGCGAATCGCGGGAACTCGCTCCGTGAAGAGAATTCATCCAGGGAGATGAACTCTCGCGCGACTGTCATCGGAGCCGAACCGGGAAGGGTGGCCGCAACGACGACGGCTGGCAGTGGAGCGCTGGCGGTGCAGCAATTTGTCCGGACGGATTGGTTGGACCTGGATGCGTGCGAGCAGCAACTGTGAGCGGCCTTCTGCGCCGGTTGCAGGCAGGTTCCAAACGGCGCAAGCAATGATCCCATCAAAACGATGGCCACCGCCGCCCGTTGGAAATCACCTCTCAACATGGTCCCAGCCTACCACGAGTTCCGCGTATCGCGGTGATTTACGTCACATAATAGCCTGGAAGGAGTAGTCTCCTGCCCATCTCGCGCCCGCTTCAACAGTGATGTTCCCGACCGAACGAATCAGCCAGCTGCCCCGCGCCAAAATCCTGATCTGATGTTAAATCAAACAGTTGGGTGGTGGATTCAGTGAGGCTGTCGGGGGAAAAATGGACCATTGTTCCCAACTGTAGATGTCTTTGTAGACGGTGTTGCATCCAGGATTTGGCGGTAAACCCAATATCGATGCGGCTTCCGGCATTAGACCACCTGGGCCAAAACCAGAGGCTCTACCTTTGAGATCGTCTCAAGTTCGTAAAGTATTGAAAATAATGGTCGGGGAGAGAGGATTTGAACCTCCGACCCCCTGGTCCCGAACCAGGTGCNNACCAGGCTGAGCCACTCCCCGATCGTTCCGATTTTCTCTTGCAGCTTCGGGATGTGAAACGCGCTGCAAGCTGGAGTGCCAGATTCTGAAGGATTCTGTCTCGCCTGCCGTTCCTCGTGGTCCGGCGTCGAAGATCGGGCGGTCACTGGTGGCCCGTCCGCATTCGCAACTCCTCCTTGATTCTATCCCAGTTGCGCGTTTTTCGCTGGCCGCATCCCGGCAAGAAACCGCAAAGCTCCGGCCGGCGCGCAAAACGGGGCCAACCAGGCCGTCATGCGAAAATGGCACTGGCTCGGCGTCAGCTGCATGACCCGCTTTCACACCGCCGCGTAAGCGCCGAGATGGAGGAAGATCATGAGCGAACTCATTTTTGTGCCACGCCGCACCGCGGTTGTCGTCATCGATCTGCAAAAAGGGATCGTGGGCTTCCCAGGGACGCCGCACTCAGCGCAGAGTGTGATCGCGAACAGTGTTGCCTTGCTCGAGGCTGCGCGCAGCGTGGGTGCGCAGCCGATTCTGGTGCATGTGGGCCGATCGCCCGACGGCGGCGACGGCCTCAATTTGAAAAGTGATCAGCCCATGCGCGCCGGCGGAGCGATGCCGCCGGATTGGAGCGAACTGAT